>JBELAC010000252.1:0-6915 GCA_049509215.1 Terriglobales bacterium | reverse complement strand
AATCGCCAGCAAGAAACCGGAATTGACGATATACAGAATCTCCGTCTGAGCGCCGGCCTCGCTGACCACAACGCGGCCGTTCAGCGACACTGAATAGGTCTCGGTGATGGAATTTTGCGTCGGTGACCCGCCGTTCACGTTCTTTTCCGCTGTGCCGGTGAGATTACCCTTGCCGTCGGAGGTCAGCGCGTCCACTTGCTCGCCAACCAGATCGTTCTGGGGACGATCGCTGCCTCCGGTGAACGATCCGTCGAGGCTGCTCGTGCTGAAGTTGCTGCCGCTCTGCGGATAAAATGCGCCGAACGTGACTCCGCCGTCGGTGCCAACGACAAACCCCTGGTTCTTCGTTACGAGATAGAGAACCGGCGGATTGTTGCCCAACCCGCTTCCACTCAGCGTCACACGTCCGTTCGAGGCGACACTGTAGGTGCCCGACCCGCTGAAGGTTCCGACCGTGCCTCCAACATTCTGGTCAAGACTCAGCCCGATTGAAGTACCAGCGCCGTTGGTCGTGATAATTCCGCCGCTGACCGAAGGAGTCGTGCCGCTCGTAAGCGATTGCGACGCTACGATGGCATTCCCGTCGAGCGATGCGTCGGTGAAAGCAGTCGTCGATTGCTGCAGCGCCTGGCCGACCAGCAGCGGATGATCAGTTTTCGGACCATCGGTCTCGATCATCGCCAGTTGTGTGGCGCTCACTACGTCGAAGGCAAACTGCAGCGAAAAATTCATACTTCCGCCGCTGAAGTTCAGTGTGACCGTGCCGCGTCCGCTGGAAGCGACAGTGAAATCCGATGCAGTCAGCGTAACCTGACTGCTCACACCGGAAAGCAGGTCATTTCCATCGGCGATGCCGGAAAGCGTGCCTGAGCCGTTGGAATTGAATTGCCCGGCAACCGCGAAGCGCGCGCTGCCGCCCACGCTGTCGACGCCGACCATTCCAAATGCGTAGTCGCCGTCGATCTTGCTGGTCGAAAATGCCGAGGTATCCTGCAGGAGCAGCGGCCCAACTTCCTTCGTGTTGGTTGAATCGTAGAACATGATCCGGCCGTTGCTTCCCGTGGAGTTGAGCGTGACGGCGAAAGTATTCGTGGTGCTGTACGGGGCGCTCAGCGTAAGCTTCATGGTTCCCAGGTTGTTGGAGCTGATGCAGTAGGTTCCTGTGAATGTACCGTTCTGGTGCCCATTGTTGCCATCATCGGTGTCGAGGATGCCGCCGGTGATGTTGCCGTTGCCGTCAGCGGCAAAGCTCGCCAATGCCGCGCTCTGCACTGCGGTCGAGTCTGTGTTCCAGCCTTCCATGGCCGTCGTGTAGTTGCCCTTGAAGCTGGCGTTGTTCGGACAGCTCGCAGATGAAATTGTGATGCTCAGGTTGGTGGTGCTTTCTTCGGTAGGCGTTTCCGAGTCGCTGACGCTGACCGTAAAGGTGGAGGTGCCGGTCGCGGTAGGCGTTCCAGAGATCACGGCCGTTGTCTTGTTCAGGCTCAAACCGGCAGGCAAGTCGCCGCTGGTCACGGTCCAACTGTAGGGTGGAACGCCGCCGCTGGCTGCGAGCGTCGCACTATAAGAGGTGCCAACGCTACCCGAAGGCAGCGACGTGGTCGTGATCTCCAGTGGGCTGTTGATGACAATGCTCAAATTGGCGGTTGCGGTTTGCGTCGGACTGCTCGAATCGGTCACCTTGGCGGTGAATGGGAACGTCCCCGTCTTGGTGGGCGTTCCTGTGATCTGCCCCGTACTGGCGTTGAGTTGCAGCCCATTGGGCAGACTGCCCGAACTGATACTCCAGGTGTAAGGCGCCGTGCCACCGTTTGCCGTCAGGAACGCGGTGCTGGAATAAGCGACATTAATGACGCCTTCCGGCAGGCTCGTGGTCGTCACCGCGAGCGGCGGATTATTGATGGTGATGCTCAAATTCGCGGTTGTGCTGGCTGGTGTCGGGGTCTGCGAGTCGCTGACCTTGACAGTGAAGCTTGAGGTCCCGAGTGCAGTTGGAGTTCCCGTGATGGCGCCCGTGGAAGAATTTAGAGTCAGTCCAGATGGCAGACTGCCGGAGATTACGCTCCACTGGTAGGAGGGAACGCCGCCGGTCGCTTGCAGTGTTTGACTATAGGCAATCCCCGTATAACCGGTGGGCAGCGAGCCCGTGCTGATGGTAAGAGGCGGAGCCGCTTCGACCGTAATCGTCAGCGCCTCGGTAGCGGAGACGCCAGTCGCATCGGTCACCATGATTGTGACCGCCTGATTATTCACCGCCTGTGTAGGCGTGCCCGAAATCGGGGCGGAACTGTATTTGCTTGATCCGAGCGAAAGTCCGGGCGGAAGCGTCCCGGAAGAGATGCTCCAGGTAAAAGGCGCGCTGCCGCCGCTCACGCTGACGGTCGCCGAATTGGGGGTACCTGCAACCCATATTGGCTGCTGCGTGGGCGGAATGGCCGGCAACGGGTTGACGGTAATTCGCACAGAAGCAGATTTCGTGGAATCGCTGATTGAGGTCGCAGTGACCGCCACGGGAAACGAACTCGTCACCGAAACCGGCGCGGTGTAAACAGCGCTGGTCGGAGTAGTGCTGCCAAGCGATCCTCCGTTGGAGGCGCTCCATTGCACACCCGCATTCTTGGAATCATTCGTGACCGATGCCGTCAGATTCACGGTCTGTGCCTGATCGATCGCGAGGCTGCTGGCGCTCAATGTAACCGCAATCGGCGCTTGCGTGGTACTACCGCAGCCGATGAAAAAGAAAATGAGCGCGAGAAGACAGAAAGCGGCAGGGATGCGAACGGCAGACATCATGTGAGTGACCTTTTGATTCTTTGCTGATTTATCGTATGGGCTGCGGAGGGCGTTTTCTGCACTTAGGGCACATGGGGTGGTTACTAAAGTATCGAAGGGAAAAGACGAGTTAGTACAGGGGACGGCAGGATTTGGGATGGTGCAGTCATAACTATAAGTTAGCCGAGCTTGTCATTGGAACGGACACCGAACGAGGAGGTCAGTGCAAGATCGGCGTCGCATCGGTCGCGATGCAGATCCAGGTTCCGTTGCGGGCAATCCAGGTATCGATGAAGCGCTCGCGCCGAGTGACGGTCTTGCCATGTTCTTTCGACTTGACTGCGATCACGCCGATGGCGATGGCGGTCTTTCCGAATACACGGACAGTGAGAGATTCGGGCGCAACCTGCTCTTCATTGGCAGTCGGACCCTTGATGCTGCCGAGGAACTCAGCTTTCGTCTTGAGCGCACCATCGTCTTCGACGAGCACCAGGGAATTATCGAGAAGACTGGATAGGGCGCCGGCATCTCCCATCTTGTAAGCCTGGTTCCAGGCTTTTTCGAGGGCCAGCACCTGCGAGCGAGCCACGGAGTCGGAGTCATCCTGGGCGGCGAGAGGCACAGTGCAAACCAATAAAGTGGAAAAGATGCAAACCACAATCGCGATGGACCTCATGTCGTGCGCCCTCCGATGGAGATTGGTAACGGCAATAAGTCCGAAATATAACAGGCGCGATGACGGCCGGTCAGTCGCGTGGCTGGTACCACTATCGGCCGGCAAAACTGGTCTGCCTGGCAACTTAAGTCATTGACATAGAATCAGTTAGGAGTTCCGATTGTCGAGGTCAAACCTCCGCTCGCTGTGATAATCTAGTGTGAGGAGTCGTCCCTCCCGTAGCAACATCTAATTACCCTATGCAACGTTGGCGGCAAATCTTGCGGTTCTTGGCGGCGGTACAGCTTCTCCCGGCGTTGGAAAGCGCTGAGGAGACAACGCTTGTCGGCGGCCAGGCCGTGCTCGAAGGTGTGATGATGCGTTCGCCCCACGCCTGGGGAATTGCCGTGCGCAAAGCTTCGGGCGAGATTGTGACTCACAGTGAGCCGCTGCCGCGTGCGTCAGACCAGCATAAGTGGATGGGGTGGCCGGTGGTGCGCGGGGTGATGACGCTGGGCCATGCCATGACGCTGGGATTCCGGGCGCTGAAATTTTCCGCGAATGCCGCGCTGGACGAGATTCCGGCCGACGACAAAGGCAAGAAGATGGAAATCAGCGGCTGGATGGCCGGCCTGAACATGGCGTTTTCCATCGCCTTCTTCATCTTCATGTACAAGTTTCTGCCGCTAGTGGCGACCAACGCGCTGAAAAAAGTAAGCCCCGTTTTTGGGGAGCAGTTCGTGTTCAACCTGGTGGACGGGCTGATCCGAATCGCGATGTTCCTGCTGTTTGTGTGGGGCGTATCGCTCTGGAAAGATATCCGGCGCGTTTACGAATATCACGGTGCGGAGCACAAAACAGTATTTGCGTTCGAGAATGGCGATCCGCTGGAAACCGGTGCGGTGCAGAAATATTCGACCTATCATCCGCGCTGCGGCACAAGCTTTCTGATGACGGTGATGATCATCTCGATGATCATCTACATGTTCATTCCGGTGACGACCTTCTGGGCCCGATTTAGCGAACGAATCATATTACTGCCGGTCATTGCGGGAGTCTCTTACGAGATCATTCGCTTCGCGGCGAAGCATCGCGGATCGTTGTTTGCAATGATGACGGCTCCGGGGCTCTGGCTGCAAAGGATCACGACCCAGCCTCCGGACGACCGCGAAGTTGAGTGCGCCATCATTGCGCTCGATGAAGCGATGAAGCTGGAAAAGCAACACGGCGGCGAACTGGTGATTGCGTAGCGGTGCCCACCGCGAAAATAGTTCTCAGTTCCTAGTTCTCAGAAAAAAGCCCTTACAATAGAAGCGAAACCATCGCGGGGCTTGTTGTTGCGCGGCCATTTACTGGTTTTTCTGAACTGGAACAAGAACTGAGAATGGGCGTTACGATCGCACGCTTTGCCGGGAACTGACAACCGAGAACTGAGAACTTATGTTCGAACGACTTGACCAAATCGAAGCACGGTACGAGGAGCTGACCAACGCCCTCGCGTCGCCGGATATTACCAATGACTCGGCGAAATACCAGAAGACCGCCAAGGCGCACAGCGAAATCACGCCGGTGGTCGAGAAGTACCGGGAATTCAAGGATCTGAGACGCGGCATCGCCGAGAGCAAAGCTCTGCTGGCCGACGAGATCGACGCCGATATGCGCGCCTATGCCGAAGAGGAGTTGGCGAAGCTGGAAGCGCGTGTAGGCGGCGTGGAAGAGGATCTGAAGGTACTGCTGTTGCCGAAGGATCCGAATGACGAGAAGAACATCATTCTCGAAATCCGCGCGGGCACGGGCGGCGATGAGGCGACGCTGTTTGTGGCCGAAGTCTTCCGCATGTACAACCGCTACGCGGAAAGCCAGAAGTGGAAGGTCGAAGTACTTTCGACGTCGGAGTCGGGCATTGGCGGCCTCAAAGAGGTGATTGCACTGATCGAGGGCGACCGCGTTTATTCGCGGCTCAAGTATGAAAGCGGCGTGCATCGCGTGCAGCGCGTACCGGCGACCGAGCAGCAGGGACGCGTGCATACATCGGCAATTACGGTTGCGGTCTTGCCGGAAGCCGAGGATGTCGACGTCAAGATCGAAGCCAAAGACCTGCGCATCGACACGTTCTGCTCGTCCGGTCCGGGCGGCCAGTCAGTGAACACAACTTACTCGGCGGTGCGCATCACACACATTCCGACAGGCACGGTGGTGAGTTGCCAGGACGAAAAATCGCAGATTAAGAACCGCGAAAAGGGCATGCGCGTGTTGCGGTCGCGCTTGTATGAAGTCGAAATGCAGAAGCAGCAGGATGCGCTGGCCAAAGAACGCAAGCAGATGGTGGGATCGGGCGACCGTTCGGAAAAGATCCGGACGTATAATTTTCCGCAGAACCGGCTGACCGACCATCGCATCGGATTCACGGTCCACCAGCTTGAGCAGGTGATGGATGGCAAGATCCAGCCGCTGATCGATGCGCTGATCACGCACTTCCAGGCAGAAAAGCTCAAGCAGGAAACGGCGAGCGTGGGGTGAGGCAAGGCAGAAGTTAGAAGTTAAAATGCAGAAGTGACCTTGGTCGCTCGTCGTTGTGCGTTTTTTGTTTGGTTGTTCTCCAACTTCCGACGCCCAGCTGCTTTTCTCCTGCCGCTAGTGGAAGCCTCTACGGAGAAACTCCGCTCGTCAGGTTTCCACTTCTTCAATCTGACTTCTAACTTCTGACTTCGCTTTTCTGTTGAAATAGGACTGTGCAACTGCGGCAGGCACTCAATTCGGCGGTCGAGCGGTTGACTGCGGAAAACGTTCCCTCGCCCCGGATGAACGCGGAGCTTCTCATCATGTTCACCCTGGATTGCGATCGCGCCTATCTCTACGCGCATCCGGAGCGGGAGCTGACGACAGATGAATTGCAACGCTATGACGATGCTCTCGCGCGGCGGGCGACGGGCGTTCCCGCGCAATACATCACCGGGCATCAGGAGTTCTGGGGTTTGGATTTGATCGTGTCTCCGGCGGTGCTGATTCCCCGTCCGGAGACCGAGCATGTGGTGGAGGCGGTGCTGGAGCTGGCAAAGCAGCCATCAGCCATCAGCCATCAGCCGTCAGGTTCTTCGCACCCAGAAGAATGGCGAACAGAAAAGATCCGCTCCGGCACGCCAACACCAGACGTGCCCCGGGCTCCAGTGCCTGCTTTGCGAATTGTTGACGTCGGCACCGGGTCGGGAGCGATTGCGGTGGCTTTGGCGAAGGATCTGCCTGCCGCAGAGATTCACGCCACGGACATTTCCGCCGCCGCTCTCGAAGTGGCGCGGGCCAATACGGCTCGGCATGAACTCGGCTCGCGAATCGAGTTTCATAGAGCAGATTTGCTGGCAGGGCTGCCGCCCCAGAGTTTTGATTTCGTGGTGTCGAATCCTCCCTATGTCGGCGAGTCGGAGGAAGAATCCGTACAGCTTGAAGTGCGCAAGTTCGAGCCGCGCAATGCCGTGTTCGCGGGTCCGACC
>JBELAC010000251.1:0-6991 GCA_049509215.1 Terriglobales bacterium | reverse complement strand
AGTCATTTTTCGGCCAATTATTGCGAGGCGTCAAGTTTATCAAAGAGTAAACAAGCCTCCGGGCTGGAAGACCCGCGCTCTGGAGCGGACGCACGCTCGGTGCGTGGTCGAGCGGGGATATTGTCGCGTGGATTTTGGTTCAAAGTCTGTGAGGGTAGTCACCGGAGATTTGTGAGATTTTTTCGCCGACGAGACGCCGAGAACAACCGGTGTCTCTTTCTCTCACCAGACAGCAACTCCGAGATTTTAGCCTGGAGTCAGTGAGTGAAATTTGCGCCGACTGACGCGTTGGCAACTTCATTTGGTCTAAACTTCCGGTGTCCAGAGCCGAAGCAAACCGCGTGCTGCTCGCCCGTTCCGTCACATTCTGATGTGAACCCGGTCACTGATCTTTGGCTGGGTTGTTCCCTATAGTATCCGCGAGCGATTTCCTGCTCTCCCAGATTCCTGTTCGGCCGAACTCTCGGCCCGAAAGCTCAAGGCCACCGTCCGGCAATTGGCTTAGCTTCCCTGATTGCAGATCTGATAAGGAGACTTCCATGCGCCCTTCCAGTTCTTTACACTCGTCCCTCCGAGCGGCGGCACTTCTGCTTATGCTCTTACTCGCAACCGCCGCTTACGCCCAGTTCACGCCCAGCGACGATTCCTACGTCAACGCAAAGGCTGCGACCACCAACTACGGCACCTCAAAAACGCTCGACATCAGCAGCGCGGCCGACACCGTTTTCATTCGTTTTGATCTAACTGCCGTGCCCTCTGGTTACACCGGCGCGTCCATCGCCAAGGCAACGCTGAAGCTGTACGTAAACACGCTGACCACGGCGGGCAGCTACAACGTGGATATGGTCAACGGCACCTGGACGGAAGGAACGATCGACTACAGCAACGCTCCCGCTCTCGGCACCACGATCGCGGCCAGCGTGCCGCTCGCGAAGTCCAACGCACTCGATTACGTCTCGATTGACATCACACCAGCGGTAGTCGAGTGGCTGAACGGCACCGCGAATGACGGAATCGCGCTGGTGGCGAACAGTCCGCTGAGCGCGACGTTTGACAGCAAAGAGAGCACGACGACCAGCCATCCACCGGAACTCGACATTGTCTTCGCGGGCGGCAGCGGCAGTGGGATCACCGGGATCGATACGGCGAGCGGCAGCGGACTTCAAGGCGGTGGCACGAGCGGCACGCTCAATCTGAGCCTGCTGACGAGTTGCGCGGCCAACCAAGTCTTGCAGTGGAATGGCAGCGCATGGGCCTGCACCAGCCTGAGCGGCGGGGGAACGATCACTGGCGTGACGGCGGGAACGGACCTGACCGGCGGAGGGACAAGCGGCAACGTCACACTCAACCTCAATACCTCGCTGGTGCCGCAACTCAACGCGGCCAACACCTTCACGGGCAATCAGACGGTGAACGGGAACGTAAGCGCCACGGGCTTAGTGACGGGTACGGCCTTCGACATCGGGAGCAACCTGTTCGCCTTTGGCTCGTACGCGACTGGGAATGTGTCGCTTGGTTTCGCCGGGAACTCCACGATGACGGGAACGTTCAACACGGCCAGCGGCTCCAACGCGCTCTACTCCAACACCACGGGCGGCCAGAACACCGCGAGCGGTAACAATGCGCTGTACGGCAACACGACAGGCACGGCCAACACCGCGACCGGAGCCGCCGCGCTTCGCTCCAACACTACGGGCTACGGCAACACCGCCAGCGGTGAGGCCGCGCTCGCCACCGCCACCACGGGCAACTCGAACACCGCCAACGGCCAATCGGCGCTCTACTACAGCACCACGGCCAGCAACAACACGGCGGACGGTTCCGGGGCGCTTTTCTTCAACACCACGGGCAGCAGCAACTCCGGAAGCGGAAGTGAGGCCCTCTACAACGACACGACTGGGTATCTCAACACAGCCGGCGGGTATCAGGCACTCTACGGCAACACCACAGGGGCAGCGAACACGGCCAGCGGGTCTTACGCGCTGCAGTACAACACGACGGGAGGCTTTAATACTGCTCTGGGCTATAACGCGGGAACGGACCAGAACTCCCCGAGCCTCACCAACGCTACCGCCATCGGAGCGAACGCGGACGTGACGCAGAGCAACTCACTGGTACTGGGCAGCATTAACGGGGTGAACGGCGCAGGCGCCAGCACCAACGTTGGAATCGGCACCTCGGCTCCGGCGTACACGCTCGACGTGCACGGAACGGGGAACTTCACTGGCTTGGTGAACTTTGCTTCGGGTCAGCAGTTTCCAGGCGCGGGCACGATCACTGGTGTAAGCGCAGGCACCGCACTTACCGGCGGCGGCACCAGCGGCAACGTCACTTTGAATGTGGACACGAGGAAGGTTGTCACCGGCGTCACGGCCGGCACGGACCTGACCGGCGGCGGCACGGGTGGAACGCTGACGCTTAATCTCGACACCACAAAGGTGCCGCAACTGGCGACGGCCAACACGTTTACGGGGGCGCAAACAATTAACAACAATGTGACCATCACGGCGGCGAACACCACGCTGGAGGCTTTCGGCGGCACCTATGGCGTGTACGGCGCCGGAACCGCCTACGGCGTGCAGGGCTCCGGAACCAGCAACGGCGTGGTTGGCTTCGGAACCGGCACCGGCGTGTACGGCTCCGGAACCGGCATCGGCGTGTACGGCACCACTACCGCAACAACGGGCACCGGCCCCTACTCTGGCGTTTACGCCAACGCGAGTTACGGCGGCGCATATGCCATGTATGCCGTGAATAGCGCGAGCAATGGTGGGATGGGCGTAGCTGGCAATAGCATCAACTGGGCTGTGTTCGGCTTTGGAAACATTGGCGCCTCGGGAGTCATTGCGGGCGGGCAGGTGGTAAAGGACGATCGCGTCGTCTCGCTCTACGCCATGCAGAGCCCGGAGAACTGGTTTGAAGATTTCGGCTCCGGCAAATTGAAGGACGGTGTTGCCGCCATCGAGCTCGATGCCACTTTTGTGCAGACCGTAAACACCGGCATCGAGTATCACGTCTTCCTGACACCCAACGGCGACTCCAAGGGGTTGTATGTCGGCCAAAAGACGGGAACGTCCTTCGAAGTGCGCGAACAGGGCGGTGGAACGTCCAATGTAGCTTTCGACTATCGCATCGTGGCCAAGCGGAGAGGGCTGGAAAGTTTACGGCTGGAAGACCAACACGCTGATCGAGAAACCGCGGAAGCAATCCGCCAGTTCATTGCGACGCGTCCGTCCAACACCCCGCGACTGCTGCATCCGCCCAAGCCTCCGGAGCGGGCTGCACTTCCCGAACCACAGAAATAGCTCCGCGATCCGCACGGAAGGCAGAGGCAACGACGATAAGCCGGTGATGTTAAGGAGGGGGAAAGGAGTTACCCGGAACGGGTACCGGGTGGCTCCTTATTTCTTGCTAGTTTGGAGCTGACTTCTGTTGACAGGCGTTGGCGCTTAAGATCCGGGCTAGAATCGCTTGGCTCACCTATCGCGGCACCGATTCGCGAAGCCGAATCTTAGCTCATATCAGCTAACGTATTTATTTCTCAGGGACTTGGCGTGAAATTTCCCCACAAAGTCAAGGCGATTTCGGTGTTAAGTTATTGATTTATCAATACCTTACTCGTACGCCCTTACTCCTCAGAGACCTGGCGTTTCTCTGCCCGCTAAGTCTTTGATTTTAAAAGACCTGCCCAGAGGGGTCCCATCGAACCCGAACTCTGAGCCGACTCCACGCGTAAAACATCAAATAAGCGATTTCCGTAGAATGATTCCTTGAGGCACTTATATGAGCAACATCCTGAAAACGACCCTGCTCCTGACCGTCATGACCCTGCTGTTCATGCTGGCCGGACAGGCTTTCGGTGGAGAGCGCGGCATGTTCATGGCGCTGATTTTTGCCGCCATCATGAACTTCGTCTCTTACTTTTTCTCCGATAAGATCGCGCTCGCGGCCTATCGCGCGCAGCCGATTACGCGCGACCAGCTTCCGCGTGTCTACAACATCGTCGAGCGCCTGTCCCAAAAGGTCGGCCTGCCGATGCCCAAGGTTTATCTCATCCCGAGCGACTCGGCCAACGCCTTTGCCACTGGACGCAATCCGAACCATGCGTCCGTCGCGGTAACTCAAGGCATTCTCGGACTGCTCAATGACGACGAACTCGAAGGCGTCATCGCCCACGAACTCGGCCACGTCCGCAATCGCGACATCCTAATCAGTTCGATCGCCGCCACGCTCGCCGGTGCGATCACCTGGCTCGCGCACATCGCGCGCTGGGGAATGATCTTTGGCGGCTTTGGTGGCCGCGACGGCGAAGACCGAGGCGGAGGAATTGCCGCGCTCATCATGATGTTCCTGGCTCCGTTTGCCGCCGTGCTCATCCAGCTGGCCGTCTCCCGCTCCCGCGAATACGGAGCCGACGACACCGGCGCGCATTGGACAGGGAATCCCTACGCGCTAGCCAGCGCGCTGGCGAAGATCGAGAACTATTCGCGCCGTGCTCCGCTGGTAGCGACGCCTTCAACTGCGCATCTTTTCATCATCCAGCCGTTCCTCGGAGGCATGAGCTTCGGCAACCTGTTCTCCACGCATCCGCCAACCGCAAAGCGCATCGAGCGCTTGACTGGCAGACCTGCGGAATTCTTGCAATAATCCGTTGCAAAGGGCGAGGAGGTCTCCCATGGAAACTCCGCATCCGTCCTCGAGTTCTGGCGGATCTCCGACTGACCGGCTATCGACTAGCGGATTGCGAGTGACCCTCGCCGGCTCCGCCCATTTCTGGGAGCCGTGCCGCCTCGTCTACAACCTCGTCCTCACCACAGTCGCTCTCATCTGGCTGGTGGCGACTTGGCCTCACTTCCGCCCGATGCTGATTCCCTCTTCGTTGGTGCTCCTGGCGGTTCTGGCCCTGCTCGCTAATGTATGTTATTGCGCGGTCTACCTCGTCGATATCCCACTGCAGCGCTCTGGCTTGCGTGCCATGTGGAGCAGCCGCCGCTGGATCCTGTGGTTGCTCGGAACCCTCTTCGCCATCCTGTTGGAGAATTACTGGATCGCCGACGAGATCTATTCGTATGTTCACTGATCCGGACTGTGAGTGCGCAGCATTCTTGAGCGCAGGTTTTATCGATCTGCCCCGTTCTAAAATCAGCCCCGCAGTTTCCGATTGTTCTTAGCGGATGACTGAGGGCTGACGGCTGAAAGCTGGTTCAATGACATCGGTAACTCCGCCCGGACCTGCGCCCATAGTAAAATCCAAAGCAGTGGCCCCCGAAACTCTTGTAACAACCGCCCGCCGAGCTGCGGACCTGGAATCCGCTCTTCGCCGCGTTATTCGCGGCAAAGACGACGTACTCCGCCTCGCGCTCGTCTCCGTCTTCGCCCGCGGCCATCTGCTCATCGAAGGCGTTCCCGGAGTCGGCAAAACCACGCTCGGCCAGGCGCTCGCCCGCGCCATTGACTGCACTTTCCAGCGCGTCCAGTTCACCAGTGACATGCTGCCCTCGGATCTTCTCGGCATCTCGATCTACTCCGCCGTCGAGCAGAAATTCGAATTCAAGCGCGGCCCCGTTTTCGCCAACGTCCTTCTGGCCGACGAGATCAACCGCACCACGCCCAAGACGCAATCCGCCCTGCTCGAGGCCATGAACGAAGGCCAGGTCACGGTCGATGGATACTCCTATCCGCTGCCGCAGCCCTTCCTCGTCATCGCCACCCAGAATCCCATCGAGCATCACGGCACTTATCCGCTGCCCGAGTCGCAACTGGACCGATTCCTGATGCGCCTCCGCATGGGATATCCCGAAGGCAACGCCGAGCGCGAAATCCTGCGTGCCGAAGCCGGTACCGCCCAGCTTGAAAAGCTTCAGCCCGTGCTCAACGCCGCCGATGTCGTCGAAATCCAGCAGGCTGTCACGCAAGTCCACGTCGACGAGTCGCTGATCACCTACGCGCTCGCGATTGTCACCAAGACGCGTGAGTCCGAATATCTTTCTTTGGGAGTTTCTCCGCGCGGCTCGCAGATGTTCTACCGCGCCGCCCAAGCCATGGCCTTCCTCGACGGCCGCGACTACTGCACTCCCGAAGATTTCAAGCCGCTCGCGGTTCCCGTCTTCGGACATCGCATCGTCGTAAGCTCGCTTTACGCCTCAACCCTGAACAAATCAGAACAGGCCGAACAAGTATTGAAAGAGATCGTAGAGACCGTTCCCGTTCCGGTATAGATGGAGACTGAATTTCTGCGGTCGATGGTTCAACCCTTCTTCTTCGGCTTCATCATCTCCCACTCTTTTTGGGTAAGTTGACGTCCAAGCGCCGTGAATTCGCCTGCGCCTTGCAGCCATTCGCCGCCGTCCATGGTGACGACTTCTCCGTTGATGTAGCCCGCGCCATCGCTCACCAGAAAGGCAGCGAGATTCGCGAATTCTTCGGGCGTGCCAAACCGTCCCAGAGGAATGCGTTGCTTGGCAGCCTGTTCGAGGTCCGGACGCGGCAGCAATCGCGAGAATGCTCCTTCGGTCGGAATCGGTCCCGGAGCAATCGCATTCATGCGAATCCCGCGATCTCCCCACTCGACGGCGAGACTCCGCGTGAGCGCCTGCACTCCGGCCTTGGCAACCGCCGAAGGCACGACGTAAGCAGAGCCGGTTGTCGTATAGGTGGTGGTGATATTGAGTACAACCCCGGGATGTTTCGCCGCAATCCAGCGCCGGCCGCAGGCCAGCGTTGCATGCAGCGACCCCATCAGCACAATGCCGATCACCGACTGAAACGCCCCGAGCGAAAGATCTTCGGTGCGCGAGAGAAAATTTCCGGCGGCGTTGTTCATGAGGACGTCAAGCGCGCCATCGCGCCATATGACGCCCATCATCTCGTCGACCGCAGCCGCGTCGCGTACATCGCAGCGCCGCGCGTGAATGCGACCGCCGGTGCGCTCGCACAATTCGCGCTCGGTCGCGGCGAGCACATCCTCGCGCCGTCCGCAGATGTAGACCTC
>JBELAC010000250.1:0-7042 GCA_049509215.1 Terriglobales bacterium | reverse complement strand
CCGCGAGACCCATTACGATCAGGCTCGCCAGTATGCGATTCTCACCGGACAGAATCTCAACCTGCCCTCCACCTATCAGCAAAATCTCCAGAACTACTCGCAGTCGAGCACTGGATTCACCGTCAGTCTGAGCTACCCCTTGCACCGATCATTCAAGCGCGTCGGCATCAGCTATTCCATCGACCGCTCATCGCTCGTCGCCGTCAGCAACGCTTCCAAGCTGCTGTTCGACAACCTGAATTTCAGCGGCATCACTGGCCCCAATGCCTTGAACGGCATCATTACCAGCAAGATCACTCCCAGCTTCACGATGAACACGCTCGATGCGGCCTACGCTCCGCATCACGGCAAGAGCCTTTTCATCGGAGGCGAATTCGCGGGCCTGGGCGGCACCGTTCATACCATCCGCCCCATCATTCAGTTCAAGCAGTTCTTCCCCGTCCAGAAACGTCGCAATGCCATCGGATACAACGTCCAGGGTTCATTCATTACCGGTTATGACGGGGTCGTCGCTCCGCCCTTCGAGCGTGCTTACCTCGGCGGCGAAAACGATCTGCGCGGCTTCGATATCCGCACGGTTTCTCCCATCGCCTACCTGCCCAGCGTGCAGACGGTCGCACTGCGCAACGCCGATGGCTCTTTTGTTCCGTCGAATCCAAACTATCCGGCTCAGGTCGGTACGAATGGGGCCTGCGTCGCCAACTGCTGGAATATCCCGATTCCGTACCAGCAACTGGTCACGCCCGGCGGCGATTTCGCTGTCAACGGCAACGTCGAATACCGCATCACCATCGCCGGCCCGGTTGCCATTGCGCCTTTCGTGGATGTGGGCACCGCTGCCATCCTGCGCACTTCGCAGTTACAGATCAATCAGACCCAGCTTAATACGCTGAACGAAACCCTGTTCGGGTGCCCCTACCACACGCCCGCCTATGCCTGTTCCGGCGGTGGCTATCTCACTTTCCCACAAGATCTCAGAGCCGTGCCCGGCACCAACTGGGTTCCGCGCATGTCCACCGGTATGGAGTTACAGGTCATGCTGCCCATCATCAATGCGCCCTTCCGCATCTACTACGCCTACAATGCCCTGCGTCTCGATGGCAGCGCTACACCGCCCGTCCAGATCACTCGCGGCATGTTCCCATGCCCAGTTCTGGGAGCGCCCAATTGTCAGAATTACGCCGCCGGCAACTACACCTATTCCCTCACTCGTTCCACTCTCGGTTCTTCCTACACTCTTCTGGAACCAAGGAAGACCTTCCGCTTCACCGTGGCAACAACGTTCTAGAAGCAGCTCTTAGCCGTCAGCTAATCAGCCATCAGGTAAACCGACTAGAGGCCAACGCAAGCGTATTGGCAGGCGCAGGCTTCAAAGTCTCATTTACTTAGTCATTCCGAGGAGCGAAAGCGACGAGAAATCCAGTTGGCACCGCCAGGCGTCCTGTCGCGAGAGCTTTCCGGATGCCTGCGGGCGTGGGCTTTAGCTGATGGCCTGAGTGCTGAGTGCTAAAGCTACTTAATCTGCACCAGACCATTCGCCGGAAGCGGCGCCGGACGCTGCGGCCCGCGCCAGGCATCGAGCACGGAAACCTGATGCACGCAGGACACTGTGCAGTGCGGCGCGCATGACTTCTCGGTGTAGAACTCCCGTCGCAGATCGCTGATCGTATATTTCTCCAGCGGAATGCCCGGATACCCGCGCTGCTGCGAGCAGTAATGTACCAGCCCGTCCTCGCAGACATACAGGTAGCGCGCGCCGGCGCGGCATCGCCACTGGTTCGGCCGTCCCAGCGCAATGTTGTCCTGAAACGCGTTCACGCGCGTGAAGCTGCGCTTCTCCAGGTTCTTCATCTCGTGATACACGCGCCGCTCGTCATCCGCCAGCGGCTGCAACTGCCCTGTTCCGTCATGAATAATCCCGACGGTCGAACTGAATCCCAGTTCCATCGCTCGCTTGCCGATCGTGAGCGCGTCCTGAGGATTGCAAACTCCGCCGCCCACCACCGAATTGATGTTGACGTGAAAATCGGCATGCTCGGCCAGCAGCTGCAGCTTCCGGTCGAGCACCTTCAAACTCTTTTTCGAAACCTCGTCGGGATTCACGTTGTCGATCGAAATCTGCAGCCACTCCAGCCCCGCGCGATTCAGCCGTTGGATACGGTCAGCCGTCAGCAGGTAACCGTTCGTGATCAGTCCCGAAACCACCTTCCGCTCCCGCATGCGGTGGATAATGGCGTCCAAGTCGGGATGCAGCAGCGGTTCACCCCCGCTGATGGTGATCACCGATGTCCCCAGATCCTTCAGCCTGTCCACCCGATGCAGCATCAGTTCGGTCGCAACCGGTTTCGAAAAATCATCGAATTCGTTGCAATAAGTGCAAGCCAGATTGCACCGGCGGATCGGAATCAGGTGCGCCAAAAGCGGATGATCCGTCGACACCACGGCCTTCAGAATCTGCCACAATCCATGCGCATCCCGCTCAATTGCCTTGAGCTTGCGCTTCATTTTGACCGCTGTCGTAGCCATTGAAAGTACATTGATTATCTCATTACCACGCCCGGTAGCCCGTGTTTCACACAGTGATCGGCTGAAAACGGGCCTGAAATGCATTTCTTTCCCACTTAAAGGCTCTCACTCCGAGATTTATGCACTCAGCCCGGAGAACAAGCGCTGCGGTCAAGAACTTCCGTTCCGAGTTAAACGTATATTCCAATAGGATGAGGCGCGTTTTCCTGGTTCCGGCGATCTTTCTGAGCATCTACCTTGTCCTCTGCCTCGCCGGGGGAATCTTCATCGCTGATGGCGCTCTGCATCCCATGCGTCGTCCGATTGACTACAAGGAGCGGATGAATGCACGCCAGGTGGCAGAAGCGGCAGGGTCTCGTTTGCAGGACGTCTCGCTGAAGACAACTGACGGAATTGTTCTCAAAGCCTGGTTGATCCAGCCTGCTAAAGACAACGGCAATTCTGTTTTGCTGCTCCACGGCTTGGGGGACAATCGCGGCGGCACACTCGGATACGCCGACCTCCTGCTCGCTTCTGGGTACTCCGTGCTCATGCCCGATGCTCGCGCCCATGGAGAGAGCGGAGGAGAACTTGCGACCTACGGCTTGCTAGAGCGCCAAGACATCCATCGATGGGCTGACTGGATGAAAGATCAATTCCACCCTGGATGCGTCTTCGGATTAGGAGAATCGATGGGCGCCGCCCAGTTGCTGGAGAGCCTGGCCGAAACCCACTTCTGCGCTGTCGTAGCCGAGTCCTCTTTTTCCAATTTTCTCGAAATCGCCTACGACAGGATGGGCCAGCCATTCGGCATCGGCCCCTGGCTTGGAGAAACACTCCTTCGGCCGGTGATCTCAGTCGCATACTGGAGAGCCGAGTACAGGTACGGCCTGCACATGCAACAGGTATCTCCCGAGGCCGCTCTTCGCGACAGCAGAACGCCAGTACTGCTGATCCATGGCGCAGACGACCACAACATTCCCCCGCGACACTCGGAGGTACTTTTCCGCACTCGGGTTCAAAACACCGAAATCTGGCGCGTACCCTCGGCCGACCATTGCGGCGCCATCAGTACCGCGCCCGAAGAATTTGCCCGGCGTCTTCTGAGTTTCTACGCCGCCCACGCAACAAGCCCGACCCCAGCGGCATTGGCTGCGCGGTGAAGTGCGCTCCTGCAAACTGCCTTCTGCCCATTACTCGACTGTATGTTACCGAGTCCCTTCTTCGTGTCCCGCGGCGAGCAGCGCGGTGCGCGCCCGCTCCAGATTCTCCCGCTTGATCAGCACATAGTCCGTATCAAACGTCGAAATCGCGAAGATCGGAATTGCAGCCTCCGCCAGCGGATCGAGGAATGACGCCAGCACGCCGGTCATCGAAAACGGAAATGGCCCTTCCAGCTTCAACCCGACCCATCCATCCTCGACGACGAGCCCATCGCGGTTCCTGGGAATGTGACCCTCCGCGCACACAATCGACACCTCGTCGGGCGTTCGCGCGATGCAGAAGAATTCCCCCTCCATCGCCCAGGCAGGAATTTGGGCGGAGGCAAGAGCGCGGCAAACCGCCAGCCGCTCCCGCAAAACGCTATATTTCAATTGTTGAGGCAATCAGAAAAGAAGAATACACGCGATTCGAGATTGAGGTTCGCGATTCTTGAAACCAAAACGTCAGCGAACAATGGGAATAGCGAATAGCCAACAGCAATCAGCCATTCGCGAACAACTTAGTTCATATTTCCGCCCATGGGCACGTACATGTAATTGAACTTCTTCGGGTCGAAGAACACCGCCGAGCATTCCCCCAACTCGCCCGCTTCTTCCACATAGATGGCTTCAATCATCCTCTTCTTGTTCAACGCCATCTTTCTTACGGAAAGCGATTTAAACGGCAGATTCACGACCACGTACTTTCCTTTCGGCTTGGCCGAATGCCATGCATCCGGCCCGGCGCCGTGAATGATCAGCATGACCAGTCCGCGCAGCGACGGATCGCCCTCGGCAAACGTCGTCGTCAGGCGCGGGTCGCCGTAGCCATAAAAGCTGTTCAGCGGATCCACCACTTTGAAATCGTGCTGGGCTGCGTCGATCATGGGATTCTTGCAGCGCGCCGCGATCACGATGTCTTCAATGCCATCCCCGTCCAGATCGCC
This sequence comes from Terriglobales bacterium, assembly GCA_049509215.1. Taxonomy (GTDB): domain Bacteria; phylum Acidobacteriota; class Terriglobia; order Terriglobales; family Acidobacteriaceae; genus Acidiflorens. The sequence continues at coordinate 2,388 of JBELAC010000250.1, read as the reverse complement.
CACCGATACCCCGATCTGCGGCAGATAGGTGAACTGGTCGCCAAACTGTTGATGCACAAATTCGTTATCGACCGTTTTCTGCGCGCCCGCCTGCGCCCACATCAAAGCCGTCATTGCAACACTGATCGCCACTGCCAGGAAGGTTTTCCGCATGACCCAACTCTATTCCGATACGGTCACTCCGGGCAGATAACGAAAGTCACTGGCGATCGAAGTAATATTTCTTCGAGAACCGGTCAGATTCCTAACCCTTGAAGTGCTCCCATCCCCCGGCTTTCAGCCGACGCGACTTCCCGGCGGCGTCCACTATCTTCATCTCCCTTGATGTCTGAATCCGCCCGATCCGGGTAATCGGAACCCCTTTCACCTCTGTTGGAACCCTGCGCGAGGAGGTAAACACCAACTCGTACTCGTCCCCACCATGCAGAGCAAACTCCAGGCCCACCGTCTTCTTTGGTCTCCACTCGGCCCGGGGGATCGCCTGCTCCTCGATCTCGGCACCCACACGGCTCTCCTCGCAAATATGCGCGAGGTCGGTCGAGAGTCCATCGCTTACGTCAATCATTGCCGAGGGAATCCGGTGCTCCCGCAACCACCGCCCTACCCCCACGCGCGCCGTGGGACGAAACTTCGCCCATTTCGCCGCCCCAACGGCCTTCCCTTCCATCAGCCGCGAGAGCGCCATCGCCGCTCCACCCAGTTCCCCCGTCACATAGATCCCATCGCCCGCCTGTGCCCCCGACCGCAGCACCGCCTGCCCCTTGGGAACCGACCCGACCACCACGATGTCCGCCTGAATCCCGCGCACCGCCTGTGCCGTATCGCCGCCTGCCAGTGGAACCCCTAACTTCTTCCCCAATTCCATCAGCCCTTTGACGAATCCATCCACCCACTTCTGCGGAACGTCGCCCGCTACCGCCAGCGAAAGAAACGCCGCGCGGGGCTCTCCACCCATGGCCGCAATGTCGCTCAGGCCACGGGTCAGGCATCGCCAGCCGACCACCTCCGGGGAATGCCACTCCCGCCGAAAGTGAACATTCTCGAGCGAGAAATCGGTCGTCACCAGCACATCCTCGCCCGGCGGAATCCGGAGCACGGCCGCATCGTCGCCAATACCGCAAACTACCGAGGCGCTCGCGCGAGCCATTTGCCGGATTCGCTGTATCAGTCTCCGTTCGCCCTCTGGCATGGCACCACTATACCTCTCGCCCGCATCTGACCTGGCGATCATGGTTTCTACCGCCCCAAAAACCGCGCTGCTTGCGGCACCTGCCCAGGGTAATCTGGCCGGATAGACACCCCCGATTACGCTCCGTTGGTAACCAGTCGGAGGGGCGTATGCGGTTGACAGGGGGGAATCAGGTTTGTTACGGTTAACTCGCCGTTAACAAGATAAATCTTTGCCGTACCAAGTGCCCGCAGCCGGAACTGGTTGCCGCCCATTTGGTTTCGGCCTTCCTGGTTCCGCAGGTAGTTGTTTCCGGTTCGCTCCTCGCGCGAACTGGATTGGAATCAGTATTCCGAGCCCGAGCCAGACCGTTCCAGCTCAGGCAGGTTTCCTAAGCCGGGAAACTCTAAAAATTCGCTGGTTGGACGAAGGATATTGCGTAAACGCTTTTACATCTTTTTCGTGGCGCGCGACGAAGCCGGACAGCTTCGAAAAATCTCCATTCCCGTCCATTATCTTTATATTCTTCTGGTCGGCGCCGCGATCGGAGCACTCAGCCTTACCGGGATCGTGAGTTCGTATGCCCGGATGCTGCAAAAGATTTCGCATTACAACGATCTCCGCACGGAAGAAGCTCAGCTCAAGGATCGTTATTCGCGCCTCGAGCAGGTCGCCAAAGAGCGCGACATCCAGGTGGCATCGCTCGGATCCCTGGCCAGCGAAGTGTCTTCTCTCTACGGACTGAAGTCCAATCACCCAATGGTGGTCGCGGCCAGCGAGCAGATCCAGCGAGCGCAGGTTGACTCGTCGCTGAACCAGCTTTACGCCCTGAGAACGACGGCCCTGACCGGGGCGGCAAGCGTGGGCATCTCGATGGGCCTGACGAGCAACTCGACGACCGCCGACTGGATGCGTGCCAACTCCGCTCCCAATCTGTGGCCAGTGGAAGGACTGATCACGGGCAGCTTCGGGGAGCGCGTTGATCCGTTCAACGGAGAAGGCGCATTCCATTCCGGCGTGGATATCTCCGCCGTGATCGGAACGCCGGTCATCGCCCCGGCGGACGGGGTGGTCACCTTCGCCGACTTCGAGGGAGGATACGGACGAGCAGTCGAGATCCAGCACGGCAACCACATTTCGACCCGCTACGGCCATCTTGGGGCCTTCGCCGTCACTCCCGGCCAGCATATACACCGGGGAGACACGATCGGCTACGTCGG
>JBELAC010000025.1:0-28754 GCA_049509215.1 Terriglobales bacterium | reverse complement strand
AGATAAAGTTCGGGTCGCCGACACCTTGCTGCCCGCGGGCAACTACGAGATTCGCCATGTCATGGAAGGCGAAAACCACATCATGGTGTTCCGCCAGGTGGGAGTGCGGAAGCCGATCGAAGTGCGCGCAAAATGCACGCTGGTGCCACTGCCGGAAAAAGCGGCCGACAGCCAGAAGATCTACGAACTCAACGCCGCCAATGAGCGGGTTCTGCACGAGCTGATTTTTAAGGGCGATCACGCAAAGCACGTGTTCTAGAAGCGATCCGCGCCCAGAACCTCGGGATTTCTTCGGGGGCGGTGCTTATTCGGTGACGCCCCCGTTGTCTTTGATTTTTGCGGTGAATGCCCTAAAGATGAACGTGTTTCGAGCCGATTCAAGATCTCAGCCCGTCAACTTCCCAAGGCAACGCCCGCTACCAGCGGGGAGCAGCCGCACTTCTGTATCTTGCAAAAAGCCAAAAAAGGTCTAGAATTCAACAACCTACCTCCGGGCTGCATCTTTTTTGCAGCCCGGTTCATCCAACGTTGAGTGAAAGTGACTCAAGGGAAAATTCATGAGCGATACTAGTTCTCCTATTTCTTACGAAACAGCCGGCCGTTCTTTGCCGATCCTGCCCGTGCGCGATACGGTTTTGTTTCCCCATGCGGTATTGCCGTTGACGGTCGGCCGCGACAGCTCGGTCCAACTGATCAACTCCCTGGGCGACGACAAGACCATCGTCGTCGTAGCGCAGCGCGAAGCGCGGGTGGATTCTCCGCAGCCCACCGACTTGTATTCGGTCGGAACGCTCGCCGTGGTTCACAAAGTCGTCAAGATGCCGAACCAGAGCCTTTTCGTTTTTGCGGAAGGCTTGGAACGCGTGCGGCTGACTGACTTTGCGCAACTCTCGCCGTTTATGCGCGCGCAGGTCGTTTCGGTTCCCGAGACTATTCCTCCGAAAGATTCCGAAATCGAGGCGCTGCAGCGCAATGTGCTGACGCTCTTCCAGCAGATAGTTGCCGGCTCGCCAACTCTTTCCGATGAGCTCTCAACGGTTGCGATGAACATTGAAGAGCCGGGACGCTTGGTCGACTTTATTGCCTCGTCGCTGCCGTCTCTGTCGACCTCCGATAAACAGGACACGCTTGAGACGACCGATGTGCGCGTGCGCCTGGAAAAAATCAACCAGCATCTTGCAAAAGAGCTGGAAGTTCAGCAGTTGCGCAACAAGATCCAGTCGGAAGTGCAGGATCGCGTGCAGCAGACGCAGCGCGAATATTATCTGCGCGAGCAGATGAAGGCCATCCAGAAGGAACTGGGTGAGCAGGATGAAGGCGCGCGCGACACCGAAGAACTCAAACAGAAAATCGAGTCGGCGGGCATGCCGGATGAGGTCAAGAAAGAAGCGCTGAAGGAACTTGGCCGGCTTTCGCGTATGTCGCCGATGGCGGCCGATTATTCGGTCACTCGCAACTACATCGAGTGGTTGGCTGTATTGCCGTGGAATAAAACTTCCGGCGGCGAAATCGAGATTCCAAAGGCGAAGGAAATTCTCGATGCCGATCACTACGATTTGCAGAAAGTGAAAGACCGCATTCTCGACTATCTGTCGGTGCGGCGGCTGAAGCCCAACATGAAGGGGCCGATTCTGTGCTTTGTCGGACCTCCGGGCGTCGGCAAAACGTCTCTGGGTAAATCGATTGCCCGCGCCTTGGGACGCAAGTTCACCCGGCTTTCGCTCGGCGGAGTGCATGATGAAGCCGAGATTCGCGGCCATCGCCGCACGTACATTGGTGCCTTGCCCGGCCAGATCATTCAAGGCATCCGGCGCGCCGAAACGAAAGATCCGGTGTTCATGCTCGATGAAATTGACAAGGTCGGCCGCGATTTCCGCGGCGATCCAGCGTCCGCCCTGCTCGAAGCGCTTGATCCCGAGCAGAACGCCACGTTTCGTGACAACTATCTCGATGTGACGTTCGATCTTTCGAAAGTTCTCTTCATCACGACCGCCAACATGCTCGATCCCATCGCCGAGCCGTTGCGCGACCGCATGGAGATCATCGAACTGCAGGGCTATACGGAAGAAGAAAAGATTCACATCGCTTTCCAATACCTGATTCCGCGGCAGGTCGAGGAAAACGGAATTACCAAAGAGCAGATTGAATTTCCCGAGGAGACGGTCAGTTACGTGATTCGCCACTACACACGGGAAGCCGGCGTGCGCAACCTGGAACGCACTTTGGGTACGATCTGTCGCAAGCAGGCGCGGCGGCTGGCCGAAGGGAAGCACGAGAAGCTGATCGTCACCAAAGAAGTTGTGCAGGAATTCCTGGGCGGTATCAAGATTCGCAGCGAAGGCGAAATTGCCGAGCGCACCAAGCGCCCCGGTGTTGTCGTAGGGCTTGCCTGGACCCCGTCCGGGGGAGACGTATTGTTCGTCGAAGCCAACCAGATGAAGGGGAAGGGCGGGCTCACGATTACTGGCCAGATTCAGGACGTGATGCGCGAATCCATGCAGGCCGGGTTGAGCTGGGTGCGTTCGAATGCGAAAGAACTGGGCGTGGACGAGGAATTCTTCGCCAACCACGACATTCACATTCACGTGCCCGCGGGCGCTATTCCAAAAGATGGACCATCGGCAGGTGTCACGATTGTGACCGCCTTAGTTTCGCTCCTGACGGGCAAGCAGGTTCGCCCGCTGACCGCGATGACCGGTGAAATCACGTTGAGCGGAAACGTTCTTCCCGTCGGCGGCATTAAAGAAAAAGTGCTGGCCGCAAAACGCGCCGGCGTGCATGACGTGATTCTCCCCGCCGACAATAAGACCAACGTCGAGGAAGATCTGACTCCCGAGCAGCTGCAGGGACTGGCGACTCATTACGTGAAGAATATCGAAGACGTGCTCGCGTTTGCTCTGCCGTCATCGCCGCGCGAAGAGCGCCAGGACGCCGAGGAACGGGAGAAAGTTCTGAGCACGTAAGAGCAGTTGTCAGAGAGAAATTCAAATCTAAAATGCCAGCCCGGTTGGGCTGGTATTTTCTTTGCCAGCCATCCGTCTTACGGCGTGCGCTTCAGCGTGAGATCAAGCGCTTTTCCGCCTTGCTTCCATGTACCGCTGATCCCTGATTTGTCCTGGCTCATGTTGCCTTCGTAAACGACCATGCTGGTCTCGCTTTCGAAATGCAGCGCGCCTCGTTTCGAAGTGATGGCAGTAATCGGAATTCCGGAGCTATCGTCGTCGGGATAATCAATGGTTCCGCTCAGAGTCCCATCCTGCGCCACCGCAATATGAACCACGATGCGCTTTTTCGGTTGCGCACCGGGGTTCAGCGTCCCTTCCCAGTCTCCGACGATGGGCCGTTCCGCTGCGGTCGACTGCGCGGATCCCGCCCGCAGAATGAGCACGACACTCAGGGCCGTGCTCAGGATAAAGAGCGATCGGCGAAATTTTTTCACGTTCTCACCTCGTTTCAGCCCAAAACGGTGTTGAGCCGCCCGCCATTCTTGGGAGATGACACAGTCCCTTAGATGCCGCTCCCGGCGAAGCTGTTGCGCGCTAGAAGAATCCGCGAAAAGAGGCGACAATAGTTGCCAACAATGAAGGGAGCCCTGGTTGGGAACCAGTCCAAGTCTGAAGTCGGCAGAGTCGAAGCCTGCAGAGTCGAAGTCTGCGATCTTGAAATTCGTGGATGCCAGTCCCTTTGCGAATTCCGCAAGCAAGCCCGCAGCAAAGTCTGCGAATGCCAAGCCGAAGCTCGGATTGCGCGCCTGGATGGAGCGTGTGCTGGAGGAATGCGATCGCGCAGGGGCTGGCTTTGAAGCCGATCCGGTGCACGATTTGCGCGTGGCTCTGCGCCGTTGCCGCTCGCTCGCCGATGGCTTGATAGCGCTCGACCCGAATCCTTCCTGGAAAGATATGAAGAAGGCGGGCAAGAAATTGTTTCAGGCGCTTGGCGAGTTGCGTGACATGCAGGTCATGCAGGAGTGGATCGAAAAGTTTGGCGGAAAGGGCGAAGCTTCCGAAGATCCGGTGGTGGTGAAGCTGCTGCATCACGTGCACACGCGCGAAGCCGAGTGCAAACAGGTGGCTTGGAAAGATCTGGAGCAGTTTGACCGCCGGCACTGGCGGCAGTGGAGCCACGGTTTGCCTCGGCGTGCGGCCCGCGTTCGCCCGGGCAGCGTCGTCTATCTTCACCTAGCGCTGGAGAAGTGGACGGCCGCTTACGATCTCCACAAACGTGCGATGCGGACTCGTTCCCAAGTCGCGCTCCACGAGCTCCGCATCGGCATTAAGCGCTTCCGCTACACGATCGAAAATTTCCTGCCCGTCCAGCATGCCCTCTGGGGCAAAGATCTGAAAGAGCTGCAAGACCTGCTTGGAGAAGTGCACGATCTGGATGTCTTATGGGCGACCGCCCTCCAGATACAGGCTTTTCCTGACATGGACAGCCGCAGGCGCTGGCGCGAAAAGCTGAACCAGGAACGCAACCGGCGGATCGCCCGCTATCGCGAGATGATGATCGGCAAGCAATCGCTCTGGCGCATCTGGCGCACGGCGTTGCCCTCGGGGCCGCAATTGCGCGTTGCTGCCATGAGCCGTCTGCGCGTCTGGGCTGGATATCTGGATCCGCATTTTCTGCATTCACAGCGCGTCACTCGACTTTCTCTGCAGCTGTATGACGGACTCGCAAGGACCGGTGTGCTTCCGCCTGCACGGGAGCAGGATGCGCGCGAGGTCTTGCAGGCGGCATCTTTCATGCACGATGTCGGGAAAGCGAAAGGCGAGCAGGATCATCAGAAAAAGTCCTCCCGCATGATCCGCAAATTGGCGCGCCCCCTCGGTTGGAGCGCGCGCGAATTGGAACTTGCCGCCGTGGTCGCGCGCTATCACCGCGGCGCTCTGCCGCGCCTGCGGGGGAAGGCCATGCTGCGGCTCGATTTGCCCGATCGCTATCTGGCATTGCAACTGGCGGGAATCCTGCGTCTGGCGAAAGCTCTTGATCCTGAGAATGGAACCGCGCCCAGATTGGATGTCCGCGTGCGCGACCGGGTCTTGCAGGTGCAGTGTGCTGGTTACTCCCCCATGGATCGCTCCGCCGAAAACGTGGCCGCCGCGCGACACCTGCTGGAAACCGTGCTGCGGCTTCCCGTGATGGTGAAACCCTTGCGTGCGCCAGCCGCTCGAACCCGGGTGGCCCGGGTGCAAGCCGAGCAGTAACGAGTCAGGCACTGTTCAGAACGCTGTTTTTTCTTCAAGCTGGATTCGTGATTCACGCAAAACTTGTTTCCTTGGCGGTGGCATGGCTGCGCCGCTATCGCTGCGGCGTTGTGCTCTCTGAACAGGCGTGCGCCAGCGGCGAGATGCCGGACGCGATTGGCTGGAAAAAGGCCTGTCACTCCGTCTTGATCGAATGCAAGGTGTCGCGCGCTGATTTCTTAGCGGACCGCTCCAAGCCCTTTCGCTTGCAGGCCCAGAATGGAGTTGGTTCCGAACGCTATTATCTGGCTCCGGCAAAATTAATTCGAATCGAGGAACTTCCGGCGGGCTGGGGCTTGCTCGAGGTTTCCGGGCGCGAGATTGAAACCCTGAAGCGCTCGGCGAAGAATCTGCGCTCAGCACCCGGTTTTCAGTATGAGATGAATCTGCTTCTTGCCAGTCTCCGGCGGGTGGAAGTGCGGATCGAACCGCAGAGCATCACCGATTTTCTGAAGTGGAAAAATCGCATGGCGGAGTACAACCGCGGCGTTCTGCCCGAGGGCCTGGCTGCGGCAGCCGAGGAACCCAATGTGTTCCTGGAGCCGGTGAGCGCCGACTGAGTCCCGATGCAGCGCTTGACGGGTGCTCTGGGAAGACGTTTGTTCTTCACTTCGGCCGCACGGATGCGCCGGAAAAAGTGAAACCGGGCTGGTCGGCCCGGTTTCGAAGGCGTCGCTTGCAATGCGGTTACATTGCAAGGCGGCGCGGCTGGCGTGGAGTTTCAGCGTCCGCTGTTCGCGTCGCTTGTGGATCCCGCGCCAGCAAAACTGAGGAGCGAGGATACAGACTGCCCCCGTGTGAAGCAACTCATGGGCCAGTGCGATCTTTTAAATACTGGTTTCACTATTCCCTCTAAGAATCTGAAAACAAGATAATAGTTTCTGGTAAGGCGACCCGATCGAGCACTTTTCGTCTCTGCCAAGTCCGGCCGAGACTCAAAGATTTGCACTTTTATCGCTGCCTGGATTGCATAGAGCGGTTTCGGGATGGCTGCGCCGCCTTTTAACTATCTGCGGCAAAGATCTGAGACGCCGCATGCCTGTTGGTTGCTTATTTGCTCTGTCGGCCAGAAGTCCGGAAGTTGTGGGTATTCCAGGCCTCTTACCTCTTTGATCCCCCTCTCGTTCGCCGTTGACGTTCCGAGTTGACGCGTTCTACCGTTGAATCGACCTTTTTAGATTTGCCCCAGAGTATTGGGCGAGGAACGCCCCCAGGTTCCCATCAGGAGGCCTCGCTCGAGGTCGTTAACGATCCTCGGCGGATCGAGCAGCAACGATATTGAAGGAGCAGAAAGTGAGCGCCAGAATACATTTTTGTTGCAAGTTGTTGATTGCTGCGGTTGTTCTCTGCTGGCTGCCGGTCTTATCCCTTACGATGGCCGGGCAATCAGTCTCGACGCACGCCCCGCTGGGAATGGTTTCGGATTGGTCGCACCATCACCTTCTTTATCCCGACTCGAAGGATTTTTTTCTGATGGCTCAACTCCAAAGCGATCCGCGCTGGATGCAGAACTGGGTTCTACGGCACCCGGAGGCCTGGTGGCCGGAGGGCTATTCACCGCAAGGCGCCGGCAGCCGCAGAGACTGGAGCGTATCGTTGGGTTCGGCCACTTTTGAGCCTCAGTTCGACTCGACATTTACATTCACCATTGGTACCGAGACAGGTTACGGGACCCTCGCATTGACCAGCCAGGGCAGCGGTGCTTATCTCGCTACCGCAGGCAGCGTCACGGTCACCGGCACAGGCGACGTCGGAACGTTCCCGCTCTATCCAGGCGGCCCGGCTACAATCGCCAGTCCAAACGGCGCGTTCGATTACAACAATCTCGTCTATCCTGCGGCCAATCCATCCCTTGACGGAGAGGGGCTTCTGTTTAACGATGGCGGAGGCCTGGAGAACAACATCTGGGGCAACAGCGCGAGCAACTATTCTTTCTACACCGGTTCTAGTGCAGGAACCTATCCCATTGCAATTACTACAAGCGGCTCTTTCGTCTTTAATCTGGCTTCCGCTCCCGATCCGGGCGGAGCCCAGGTTTACCCTGCTAAGTTCGTTTTCGATGTGACCAAAGCTCCAAGCTGCGCGAATGATTTCGTAGTCATCGGTATCCCCAATTCCCCCGGCGTGGGCGGCTCTGGAAACGCCACTGGTCAAGCCAACATCCTGGGATTCAATAATCTCTATAGCAACGCCGCCTCCTCCGGTTATTGCACCACCACAGGACCAACCGTGAAGTTCGCGTATGCCTCAGGCGCCGGTCAGGTGCCAGGTTCGTTGGTCATCTCCCAGAGCGGCCTGCAGATCGGCTACATCGAAAATCTTGCCAGCAGTTCTTACTTCCACGCGCTCACCCTCGGGACGACCGGCGGCAACGGTACCAGCGCGACCGCCCCGGTCGTGCCCGGCACTGGCAATAATGCCGTGGATCAGCGCGTGCTTCTTTCGCCGGACGGCGGCACCACCAATCAAGCCTCCACAAATTCACCTTTCGTTTTCTACACCCTCAACGATGCCAACGACGTTGCCTACGCCACGACGTACAGCACGGCGAGCGGTGGATCCGGCTATCTTTACAAGATCAATAATGTGTTCAATGGCAGTGCTCCGGCCCTCGTTTGGCACGCCGCGATCAATGCCATTCCGTCAGCTCCGGTCTATGATCGCGTATCCAACAAAGTCTTTTTCACCGACAGCCAGGGTCGTATCGACTATGTACTCGATAGTGGCGCTTCGCCGTCGGTGGTTTATGGATCGATCGTCGCCAGCGGAACCACGTCTGAGAATCCGGTCATCGTCGATAGCACGCATCAGATGGTCTACGCTTCCTTCAATACCAACGGTAGCAACGCGATCGTGGTGCAAGCTCCCACTAGCATGGCGAGCACTGTTTTCGTTCCCGTGGGCTCCGGGAACACGACTTATACCGGACCGTATTCCCCGGACTTTAACAATGCCTGGTACACCGGATCGGGAACTCCCCTCATGTACGTGGCTGGAACGGGAACCGGGGCCCTTCCGACTCTCTACAGTGTCGGATTCAATGGCAGTGGCGTAATGAACGGCAGCGCCACTTCATCGACCGCTTTGGCCACCGGCGCGGCCGACTCGTCGCCGGTTTCGGAGTTTTACAACGCGGCGCTCAGCGTAGATTTCCTTTTCGTGGCCGTCACCAATGGTTGCATCGCTACCACGGAAGGCGGAACTGCAGGGTGCATTATGAGCCTGAACATCACCAGCGGCTTTCCAACCGTCAATGCCGGCACAACCGCGCTGGCCGCTGCCGGAGGCGCCAGCGGAATCATTGTGGATAATGACAGTACCCTCGCCCAGAATTCCAACATCTATTACGCGACGAAGACCGGGGGGACTCTGGTCAAAGCTACTCAGTCTGGGCTGCAATGACATCGCGGCAGCGGATGTTGCCATCGCCGTGCCACGCTATGTACTAGCGCGAAAAGCAAATTAATTTGAGACTAGACGGTTGGGTTGTCGACAGTCGGGCCATAGGAGTCCCTGAGTGCTGAAAATCGATCCGGAAGCGTCGGGGAAACCCGATCGGGGTTCCGGTGAGGAAGAGAAGCTGGTTCAGAAAAAACGGTACGTGAAACCGTCCTTTAGCTATGAGACCGTGTTCGAGACCCAGGCCCTCGCCTGTGGGAAAATTTCTGGTACCCAATTCCAGTGCCATTTCAACCGCAAAACATCCTGACCCCCCCTCCGTGTTGGCGAGCGGTCAGATCGATCGTAAGGTACCCAACATAAACTGCATGGAAACCGAACGATTGTCTCGCGCCGATGTTCGCCGAAATGTATAATTCAGGCACCCCAGCCGCGGTTTTTTTAGAGAGTCAGATCGGAGCCCATGCTTCATGGATAAAGAAAACCCCCTGGAAGTGAATCGGCCAGCGGCTCCCCAAAAAAAGCCGTATACAAAACCCGCCTTCCAATTTGAACGTGTTTTTGAAACACAGGCGCTGGCTTGCGGGAAAGTTCATAGTCACGGTACTGCCTGCAAAATCAATCCGAAGAGTTCCTAGCGAACTTTGCCGCCCCAGCCCCGCCTATCTCTGTTCCGACTTTCTGATCCAATCACTCTCTCGCTATTGCAAACCGCTCTGCGTTAACTTGACCGTGCAATAATCGGCTCCTCCACAGTTCGCCGACAAGGCTGCAGCCAGCACGCACACGTTCCGGTTGGCGGGCAAGGTCAGGCTCGACGTCGATTTGGCACCATTGATGGCGAACGAATAACCATAGACATAGGTCGCATGGACCCGCTCGCCGCCGGTCGAAGTATTCTCGTAAGTCATCGTTTCGGCCACTGTCTCGACCGAATAAGGTACCGGCCCGGTGTACCAGTCGCTGACGGCCTGGGTGAAACTTGTGTTCGTGCCGTCCCCGTAGTTGACCGTAAAAACCTGCCCGGTCTGGTTTCCGTTTATGGCCGATGCCAGGATCACCAACGTGCTGAAATTGCCTGTGGGGAGTGTGATGGTAGTGTTACACCAAACGTCCAAAGCATTGGTTGGTCCGTAAGTGAAAGTGGTGCCGTTCCAGGTCACCGTACCGCCCAGCGCATTGGAGGAATATGCATTGCCATCGTCGTCATACCCGCCAGTGTTGAAATTTGTGCCGTTCGAGTAGATGCCGTTTACGTTGTAACCATTCCTGGCAACCGGGGTCGAGGTCGAGCCAGACTGTAGCGTTGAGAAGTAGATGTTCTCAGCTTGGGCCGTTCCGGTGGCATTGTTGTCCGCGGACATGCCACTTGCCCCGCCCAGGTAACCCGTGGCTTCTGCCGTATAGGTCGGCATGGTGCCGCCGACTCCGCTGGTGTTGGTGAGTTGGCTGTTAATGTTCCACATGGTGACGACGTTCGATCCCCCCGCGGAGCCTGGTTGTCCCATGCCGACGAAAAGCCGGTCGTTCGTCCCATCATAAAATTCGGTGAGCGGCGAACACAGTCCAGCCGTTCCACCCGGATTCACATTCTTGTTATAGGACATCGCGGGCGTAGCGTTCGCCAGCCCGCTCGTGGAGTTGAAACTGATTGCGAACAGGTCCTGCTCGGTCGCAGTCGTCTGGTCGGTGCCGCAGCTGTATAACGTGGATAAAGCGCTTTTCGGCCCATACGTGTAGTAGTTGTTATCGAAAGCTCCGTAGAACAGTATGGGACTCGCATTGGTGCTTTTGGGACCAAGCTCCACGGGAACTGAAGAGCCCAGGCTCACAGGCAACTGCGTCACTGAAGTCTTTCCCGCCGCGTCGTAAGTCGAAAACACGTACACATAGCCATTCACCACGTCCAGCAGCGGTCCCGGCCCGGTCGGGTACTTGTAGTTGCTTGCCGCATTGCCGTACGGGTACGACGCCGCCAGCGCGAAGTTGGGCGTGGTTGCCGACGCATTCACCGTATAGGCGTAGATCTTTTCGGAATCGGTGATGAAGACTTCGTTAGTCAACACGTCGTAAGCCGGACCGCTCATTGCGGAACTATTAGCGGTTTCGAAAGAAGAGTTTACCGGGATGCAGAAGTCGACCGCCGGCGACGCGGTCGAGCTGAACATGTTCTTGATGTGATAAAGAAGCCCGTTGTTGGCCGCGATGAAGCCGGTGTTGCTGTTGTAGTCGACATACAGGTCGGAATGGGTATTACCGGCAACATAAGCCGTCGGGCATCCGGGATAGGTCGCGTTCGTGTACTCGACGGCAAAGTCGCAGGACGTGCCCGGAGTGCTACAGGTCCCATTCGAAAACGTGCTGGTGACCGCAATGGGCCACGTCGCACTTCCGACATTGTTCGCGGTCCAGATCGTGACGTGCAGGTAGGAATCATTGGCTGTCCGGTTTTCAATCCATGCAATCTTTGTCCCATCCAGCGAAAGCACCGGCGAGAGCGGCGATGGGCCTGACCCGATGGCGTATGAAAAAAGAAGCGTAGGACCCGTGATGCCGCTGCAAAATCCGGTGCCCGCCCCGTTGCTATAGAGATTGTTCAATCCCACCAGGTTGGCCTGCGTGCCCACACCCGGACTCGCATTGATCGTATAAACCACAAAATCATTGCTGCAACTGGGCGATGCATAGTTGGCCGTGTAGACCGCCGGCGTTTCGCCCATAGCCATGCCCGCGGTTGGTCCCAACGAATAGGACCAGTCAACCTTGGAGTGCTTGCTCTTGAGGGGCGAAAAGGGAGGATATTGAATTGGTTCCCACGGAGTCGCCGGCGAGAAATCGTCTAATCCTTCAGCTCCCGTTTGTTCGATCAGGCCCCCGTGCTCCCTCAAATAATGCTGAACTACGCTCTGCATGTAGCGCGGGTCGCGCTTTAACTTCACAACGTCTTCATCCGACGCATTACGTGTGTAGATCACGCGGGACGAACTCCAGTCTTGCATTGTTGCCATGCGCGAAGTCGCGCCCGCCTCCGGAGCTCTTGCTTCCTGCGCGCAGAGCATTCCAGTTACCAAAACAAGCGCGCCCAAACCAAAAACCGCCCGTCGAGGAAAAGCGAATATACGGGTCATAAGCTTGATACCTCAGAGATATGGACTTTAGAAGATTATATGAGGGCTTGAGGCTTGTTCACTAGTGACCAAGGGTAATCCCATCCGTAATGTCAGCGCGGCGGAAAAAGAACCTAAGGAACTCAATTTGCAGTCGAATACAGCCGGGCTACATGTCCCGACGACCTTCCATGGCCTTCAGCATCGTCACCTCGTCCGTGTATTCGAGGTCGCTGCCCACCGGAACCCCCATTGCGATCCGCGTCACCCGCAATCCTTGCCGCTTCAGCTGCTGCGCCAGATACGTCGCCGTCGCCTCGCCTTCGACCGTGGGATTGGTTGCGAGAATGACTTCTTCGATCTCACCCTTCGCAACCCGGCTCAGCAGGTTGTCGATGCGCAACTGCTCCGGACCCACCCCATGCAAAGGCGAGAGCGAGCCATGCAGCACATGATAGACGCCATTGAAATGCCGCGTTTTTTCAACGGCCGCAATGTTGGTCGGCTCCTCCACAACGCATACCAGTTTCTGGTTGCGCGTAGGACTGCTGCAGTAGACGCAGGGATCAACGTCAGTGATGTTGTTGCAGACCGAGCACAGCCGCAGATTAGCCTTCACATCGCGCACCGCCGCAGCCAGCGCCTCCGCGTCTTCTTCGCTCGAGCGCAAAATATGAAACGCCAGCCGCTGAGCGCTCTTGCTGCCGACCCCCGGCAACTTCTTCAGTTCATCGATGAGCCGCGTCATCGGCTCGGCAAACTTGGACATTGTGTAACTTCGTAATCGGGTAATTTGGTAATTTGAAACCCAGCTCTGGCTTTGGTAGACATCCAACCGCCAAACCGTGGGTCGCAAATTACAAAATTACAAATTACAAAAGTCCCTCGAGCCCGCCGAGCATTCCCCCCAGGCTCGATTTCATGGTGTCATCCACCTTGCGCGCAGCTTCGTTGATGGCGGCCATCACCAGGTCCTGTAGCATCTCCACATCGCCGGCCTTCACCGCTTCTGGATCGATCACGATGCCGAGCACCTGTTTGCGGCCATCCATTTTCACCGTGACCGTCCCGCCGCCGGACGAAGCTTCGACCACGGTCTGTTCCATCTTTTTTTGCAGCACTTCAGCCTGTTGCTTGGCCTGCTGCATCATCTCTTGCAAATTGAATCCACTCATAGGAATTGGTAATTGTCTAATTTGTAATTTGGTAATTTCAAACCCTATGCCGCTCGCCGTTTCGGCACTTTCTGACGGATGGGGTTTCAAATTACAAAATACCCGATTACGAAATTACAAAATCAGCTCTTCTCCCGGTAATCGATCACCGTCCGGATTTCCGCTCCAAACTTTTCCCGCATGCGCTGCACCACCGGATCCTGTTCGGCGCGGCTCCGTGCGCTTCCGTTGTTCGCGCTTCCATTCGATACTCCCCGCCGTCCTGCGGTACCGGATGCCGCCTCCTGCCCCGTTCCCCCAGGAACGACCTGCACTTTAATCGGCCGCCCAGCCAGCCCGCTGGCGGCTGCTGTCGCCACCCGCCGCGCCTCGGACGTGAACGACATCTCGATCATCGTGCTCGAGGCCGGGACCTTTCCGCTCAGCAAACTTCCTTCCAGCGTCCATTCAGCCGTTTCCAGCAGAGAAGCGAGCATCGGTTGATTGGCGAGCGCGTTAAGAACAGCATCGCGCAGCGCATCCGCATCACCGTCGGGCCGTGGCTTCGGCGTATCCGGCGGGCGTGCAATCGCGGGCTCGGGTGCCACTGGCTCAATCAGAAGCGACTGAGTTCGCGGCTCCAGTTCGACCTCCTCGACAGCCAGCGCCGCTGATCCCATGACGACCACGTTGCGGCTCGCCGACTGTGTGGCGCGGACACTCTTGTCCGCGAATCCCGCTGCTTCGCCTGACGCTTCCGCTTTCGGATTGCCCTTGCGAGCCGAATCCGCCGCAAAAGGCGAGACTGAACTCGACGCCCCTGAACCTGTTCGCGCCGGTGTCATTGGCTCGCTGCGCCGAAGCTCCGTCGACGCTGCCATGTTGCGCACGACCGACGGACGCGATGGTTGTGACGCGGGCATCGCCGCTTCGCTCAGCAACTGCTCCAACGGTAAGAGCCTCTGCGCGTGCGCCATCTTCAGCAGGCCTAGCTCCAGATGAAAGCGCTGCTCTTGCCGGTAGCCCAGTTCTCCGTGCGTGCGCAGCATGATCTGCAGATGCCGCGCCAATTCTTCCTCACTGAACAACTCCGCAATGCGCCACACCCGCGCCCGTTCATCGGCCGACACCTGCAGCAGTGGGGAATCCTTGCCGGCAATCTTGGCGACGGTCACATTGCGCAAAAAACGCACCAACTGCCGCGCGAAATGCGTGGGACTGTGCCCTTCGCCCAGCAGCTCATCCACTAGCAGGAGAATTTTGTCGCTCGCGCTTTCGGCTACCGCCTGCATCACCGTCTCCAGCGCTCCCGCCGGAGCCGAACCGATCAGGCTGCGAACTGCGTCGAGCGTCAGATGTTGCGAGGTCGAGGCAATGGCCTGGTCCAGAATCGAGAGCGCGTCGCGCATCGAGCCGTCGCCCGCCTCGGCCAGCAAAGCCAGCGCATCGTCGTCCGCCGCAATCTTCTCTGAAGCCGTGATATCACGCAGTTGTTGCAGGATGTCCTCAAACTTGACCGCCCGAAAACTGAAATGCTGGCAGCGCGACCGGATCGTCTGCGGAATATCCTCCGGCTGCGTCGTCGCCATCATGAAAATGATGTGGCTGGGCGGTTCTTCCAGCGTCTTGAGCAGAGCGTTAAACGCCGCGTCCGTGATCTGGTGTGCCTCGTCGAGAATGTAGATCTTGAAGCGGTCGCGTGCCGGACGATACCGCGCCCCGTCGCGCAGTTCGCGGATCTCGTCGATCCCGCGATTGGTGGCCGCGTCAATTTCGATTACATCCACGGCGTTGCCCGCGCGAATTTCGGTGCACGAATCGCATATCCCACAGGGCTCTGCAGACGGTTTCGCGGCGGAGCGGCAATTCAGCGCCATCGCCAGAATGCGCGCAACCGTCGTCTTGCCGATCCCGCGGTGTCCGCTGAAAATGTACCCGTGCGCGATCCGTTCCTGCTTGATCGCATTTTGCAGCGTGCGCGTGACATGTTCCTGGCCGATCACGTCGGAGAATTTCTGAGGACGGTATTTACGGGCCAGGACCTGGTAGCTCATCGGAATTCCTGATTATACAGTCTGCGGCGGCCACGCTTTGCCGGCGGTTTTGACCTCCCGTAGACACGCGGCTCGCTGCCTCTCCGCTGACACCAAAACCGGACCGGCTTTGACCTCGTGCATCTCAGCTTGCATGGTTGCAGCCGGAAGGGTAACCTCTTGCATTGAGTTTTGCACTCATTGCGGTAGCTTCTATGTTCAACATGGAGAACAGCGGGCCATGCAACTGAGAATGAGTACTCGAACCATCGATAGCGTAATGGTCGTCGATTGCAGCGGACGCCTCGTATTTGGCGAAGAATCGGCCAGCCTGCGCGACACCGTCAAGAAATTAGTGGTCCAAACGCCGAAGATCGTGCTGAACATGCAGGAGGTTAACTACATCGATAGCGGAGGCCTCGGCACTCTGGTCTCGCTCTACACCACGGCTCGCAACGCCGGCGGCGCGGTTAAGCTCGCCCGGCTAAGCCAGCGCGTCGGCGACCTGCTCCAGGTCACCAAGTTGCTTACCATCTTTGAAGTGTTTGATGATGAAGAAAAGGCCGCGAAATCGTTCTAATTCGAGATCTTTTTAATGGAAGACCGCTCTAGTCAGGATTGTTGGAGTGAATGACGATCGTTGCCGGGGTCTCAATCGAGGCCCCATTCCCGTTCTTGTCACGCATTCCGATCCCACCCGTCGCCGGCCCGATCCACTATCTCAGATCCGTCAAGATGATCGGCTGCGCGTCGATGTATCCACCGCCCGGAAAGTCCACCAGCACGATACTGTAGATCTGTCCTACCGCGAGTGTCGGCAAGGAATAGCCCCGGATGTAGGAAATCTGGCTCCCGTGCGGCGTGACATAGAGCTGGTATCCGCCACCCGTCCCGCCCGAAGATCCGGTCTTGCTCACATAGCTGCTGGGCTGCCCGTATCCCAGAGCCGATACATCCGGCTGAATGCCCTGATTGGGGAAAACGGTCCCCGAGGGCAGTAGGTAAATGTCCAGCCCGCCACTGTTCGAAACGCTCGCCGTGGCATTGATAATGCGAAACTCACCGTTGCCCTGAGTTGGCGTGTTGTTGTTGTCGCTGAGCACCAGCGCCGCCGGACTGGTGATCGGCGGCTGCGTCGGTCCCGCTCCAAGAAGAATGACCGTGTAGTAGTTTTGCCCCAGATTCATGGGCGTCGAATTGATCACCGGCGTCAACGTGCCGGTCTGGAACACCTCAATCGGATCACTCCCCGCGGCGATTTTCTGGTACGAACCGGCCGGTTCCACGTTTGTAAATGCGACATCGGCCCAGGTAGAACTCGTAATGACCGGCGACGCGTCATTGACGTCGATATCAATGCTGTATTGATTGGCGATCGCGGCGATAGTGTGCACGACTCGGTAATTGGCATCGTTCGTGCCGCAACTGATCAGAAAAATACTTAAGCCCACGATCACCAGGCCAACGAACAGCGCTTGAAACAAACGCATGCAGATCTCCCCAAAATAGCAGTTTGTGTCGAATCTTGTGTGATGCGTCCATCATAGCCTTTGGATTCATGCGCTTGTCTAACTTTTTTTCGCCTTGAACCTCAGCTACCATGAAAAATGCCTATGAGCCGGATCGTGAAACAGTCTTCCAACCCTTCGCGAACGAATGCCCCGAAGAAAAACGCTTCGAAAAAAAATCCCGCCCAGGATCGCGCCCAGACGGAAAAGCGAGCCCGCGTTGTGCGCCTGATTCGCGGCTTGCCATCCGGCAAAGTTTCAACTTACGGTGCCATCGCCAAAGCCGCAGGTTGGCCCGCTGCCGCCCGTCAGGTCGTTCGCATCCTCCGCCAAGTCCCAGGATTGCCCTGGCATCGCGTCCTCGGCTCCGGTGGCGCAATCAAATTACCCGGAGAAAACGGCGCCGAACAACGATTCCGCCTGCGCATGGAGCAAGTGGCCTTCCGCGGCGCCCGCGTAAACATGAAGCTCCACGAATTCAAATTTCCTAGAATGCGCCGCCTTTGATCAGTTCCCAGTTCTCAGGAACGGTCGATCAAGATGAGAGCAAACTGAACCGACCGATAAGGTCCTGCTGAGAACTGACAACGAATCACTAACTCACTAATCACTGCCTTACGGCAGCTTTCCTTCCAGCAACTCATGCAGCCGGTTCGCCGCGCACCGCAGGCCCACATAGAAACTTCCAAAGAGCGCATACACCGCGCTCACCTGGTCGAACCGCATCTCGTAGATTAGTTTCTTGAAGACCAGCGGATCGTCGGCGAACAGATCCACCCCCCACTCCCAATCGTCGAATCCAATCGACCCGCTGATGATCTGCTTCACTTGGCCGGCATAACGCCGCCCGACCATCCCATGCTCGTTCATCTGGCGCTGCCGCTCTTCCATCGGAAGCGTGTACCAGTTCTTATCTTCACCTCGCAGGCGGTCCATCGGATAAAAGCAGATGTACCGGTTCGGAGGAATCGTCGGAAACAGCCGCGGCTTCATGGCTTCCTTCTGACGCGCAATCGTTTCCCCGATCGCTTTCTTCCACTCCTCCGAATGCGGTTCCACGCCCCCCTCGGCGAGCGCCTTGTAGGTCTTCAGGCTCGACTCGTACAGTCCCAGCTCAATCACCGACAAGTAGGAGGTTTCCGGCTCGAGAAAATCGCTAAGCCGAATCCGCGCCAGATCCAGTTCCGCCTGGTTGAGCTGGTCGAACGACTCCCGGAAGTGGACAAACATCAAGTCGCCCTTGTGTCCCAGCAGAGAAAACAGTGCCGACTGACCATTCTCTTTGCCTTCCATCTGGCCCAGAAGCGCGGAAGCTTCTTGCGCAATTTCGCCCCGTTCATTCTCGGCCAGTTCGCGCCATGCGCCCCAATGGAAGCGCATCATCTGATGCAGCGTGGCATAGCCTTCAAGAGTCAGCGGAACGGCCGGCAGTTGTCCGGCTTCCACCGGCACAGCAACGGGACGGGTAGGATTCATGGACTCTTCCTTAGGATTGCATTCATTGAGCTGTTTGGCACCTTCGACCGTGGGGCAACTTGAACTGTGTGGCAACCTGAACAATGTGGCGCGGACACTCTTGTCCGCGCGGCAGCGGCAATGCTCTCGGCCCACTCACAACAGCCCCACCGTGCCATTGTAATCGTCAATCGGCCCCACCGGGTATCCAGCGCGCCACCCGCACCGCATTGCCGCCGCACAGCCCTATATGCTACAAGCAGCTATATGCGTAAATGGATGAACGACCGGCTCAAACGCCGTAAGAAGGGTGGCGAGAGGGCGTCAAAGGAACAATCTGGAGCCAAAGGCCCTGAGCCTTTGCAGCCAAAGTATTTTGAAGCCGATCTTGGCGAACAGCCGGCCGCCGCGCCTTCCGACGCTCAGCCGGTTCAACCGCCTCCAGTCAGCCGTCCCCGGCCCGAGACGCAAGCCGACTTTCAACTCGTGACCCGGCCACATCGCCCCGCCGCTGTACCGCCCGCTGCCGCGCCTTCTGTCGCCCCGCCGCCCGAAGATGCCCCCGGCCGTCCCGCTCGCCGCCGTCGCAAACGCGGAGGCCGCGGGGGCGCGCGTCGTGTTCCCGGTGCCCCCGCGCCTGTAGTCGCCCCGGTCGACGCCGCCGAACCCGAAGCCGCCGCCGCGCCTCTCACTCCCGAGGGAAGTTCGCCAGAAGCGCCCGTCGCTGAGCCTGCTGTCGCGCCCGCACCGGCACCCGTTCCCACCCCCCCCGTTCCCGCAGCAACTTCAGCTCGTCCCAGCAAGGGGACGGTGGTTCTTGCCATTGGCCTGCCGGGTTCGGGCAAGAGTTCCTGGTTCAAACGCCACAGTATTCATCCGCTCTCCAGCGATCTGTTGCGCGAGCTTCTTTTCGATGACGCCCAGGAGCAGCGCTTCCAGGACCTCGTCTTCTCCAACCTGCGCTCGATGCTAAAGGCAAGGTTAATCGCCCGCCGTCCCATGAGCTATGTGGATGCCACGAACCTGACTCCCCATGATCGCCATAGCTGGATCAAGCTCGCCAAGGATTACGGCTACGAGGTGCAGGGACTGTTCTTTGATGTGCCGCTCGAAGTCTGCCTGGAGCGTCACCAGCGCCGCGGCCGCGTCGTCCCCGAAGACATCATGCGCAAAATGGCCGGAAAACTGAAGCCACCCACATTCGAAGAAGGCTTCTCGAAGATTACGGTAGTCCGCGTGAAGCAAAAAGAAAACGTCGCGGAAAACGTAGTCGAGAGTGGATAACCCCAGTCGGTAAGAAATTAATTCACCACAGAGACACAGAGCCACCAGGAAGAGCAATCGATTTGGTTTTCTCCGTGCCCTCCGTGTCCTCCGTGGTGAAAAGGTTTTCGAGCCTATCCCTTCAGATAAGGCAGCAGCTCCTTGAACGCCGGCGCTCCCGACGACCGCAGCAGTTCGTAAATCATCATCTCGGTCGAAGACAGAATTGCCCCCGCCGCGCGCATGCGTTCCAGCCCGATCCGCCAATTCAATTCGGTCCGCGAACTGACCGCATCCGATGCCACGTGCACCAGGTAGCCTTCCCGCAAAGCTCCGAGCGCCGTCTGCATCACGCAGATATGCGTCTCCATCCCGCATA
The DNA here is from genome assembly GCA_049509215.1 of Terriglobales bacterium. GTDB lineage: Bacteria > Acidobacteriota > Terriglobia > Terriglobales > Acidobacteriaceae > Acidiflorens. Next base: position 9,216 of record JBELAC010000025.1, on the reverse strand, counting down.
GCAGCGCGGTTGTGCGCTGCCCCGGCAGCCGCTTCAGCAAATTGCAGAACTCCTCGCTTCCAAAACACGAGAACATCAGCTTGTCGGGCGTCGGCGCGTCCCGCAGCAGCGCCGCCACTTCGGGCACGGTGTTGCCCAGCCCTTTCTTGTATTGCGTAGTCGCGAGCGTCGGAATCTTCAAAATCCCCGCCAGCCGGATCAGCAACTGGGCATTGCGCACCAGCCGTTCTTTTTCCCAGATTGGAGGCAGCAGTTTTTCCTGAATGTCGACGACAATCAGCGCGCATTGTTCCGGTTCCAGCGCGCGCCGCGCCATTTCGGTCGAGTCCGCCGTACCCGGCAAATTCTCAAAGCTGGTAACCATGAAAAATCCCTTCGTGAGCGCAGCCAGCTTATGGCCGCTCTAGCTGTCCTTGACGAGAGGATTTTATCGCGATCCAGGAGTCAACGGCTTTTCCTAGTTTTTCCGTAGCTGCAAACGGCCTGAATCGCTATCCACCCCTGCACGACATCCGCACTTTTGTACTTCCGCTAGCCCCGTTTCTGTTGACCGCCTTCGCCTCGCCCCATAGAATTAAATGGAGCCGGCAAGCGCCGGTCCGCAACACTGCTGCCCCCTCGTTCAACGGCTAGGACACCTGCCTCTGGAGCAGGCTATCGGGGTTCGAATCCCTGGGGGGCAGCCAAAACCTCTGCCCTTTTTCCTGCGTTATTCACTTTTTTTTGCCCTCGGCCGTCGCGATTGCCTTCACGGCAAGGTCAGCCATGATGGCGTAGCCTGCGCGATTTGGATGAACGCCATCCTCGCCAAGTCCTCCTTTGAGCCCGGATTTCTGATCCGCCATTGCCGTGTAGTAATCAAGAAACTCGACGCCCACCCGCCCGGCGTACTGCTTCATCCATCCATTGAGCGTTTGGATTTTCTCAATCGGCCGAATTTCCTGATGCCACGGATAGCGCTCCACCGGCAAAACGGAAGCCAGCACCACTCGAATTCTATTTTTCTGCGCCAGCTCCACCATCGATGTCAGATTGTCTTCGATCGCTTCCAATGTGGTCGGCCCGGTGTTTTCCGCAATGTCGTTTGTGCCCGCTAGGATCACCACCACCGCCGGTTTCAGCGCGATTACATCCTGACGAAAACGAAGCAGGATCTGTGGGGTCGTTTGCCCGCTGATTCCCCGGTTTACATAAGGCTTGCCGGGGAATGAATCGGACAGGTTCCAGTTTTCCGTGATCGAGTCGCCCAGAAATACGACTCTGGATTCCTCGGTTGCCGATCCGAGTTTGGCATCAGCTTCTCTGTATCGCGTTAGATTCGGCCAATCGCGCAGCGTCGATTCGACTCTCTGTTGTTTTTCCTTGAGAGCCTGGCAAGGATCACCGCTTTGTTGCGCCGCAGCAGCGGCGAGCAGAAGCGGAAGGGTCAGAAAAAGCAAAATAGTTTTCATAGGGATCGCGACCGATCTCTGCATTCTATAGAACATAATTGCTGTACAGCTTGCGCAGACGCGGAAAAGCCCCGTCGCCGGTTAGCGAACGGGGCTCGCAATGCATCCGAAGCGTGATCCTGCGGGTGGTTTCAGTCTCCCGACGGCATCAGGTCCTCGAACCCTTCGGTGGATGTTTCCTCCACTTCAGTCCGCGGGCTGGATGACACCTTGCAAATCAACTCCGCAAGAGCCGTGCGATCGGCTTTCAGCAACTCACCGACGCGTTCTTTACCAACCTGTGCGACGATGATCTGGCCAATCTCCGATTGCACATCCGAGAAGATTCCCAGGTTCTTCATCTTTTGCGTCTGCAACTGGTTGTCCTCCGTCGGAGTCACAAAATGCACCGCGCTCGCCGAGTACCGGTGAATGAGGAACAGTTGAATCAACGCCATCAGCCGCTTCTTTCGGAACGGCGTCTGCGTGTTCTGATCGCGCACTGACAGAAAATTCCGGCCTCGCCGGTCCTGCAGGCTCGCAAAAATGATGTTGGCGAGCTTTTCCTGGTTCGCTTCGTTGATCAGCGCCAGCTCCAGCAATTCCGAACCCGCCGTGTGGGGGCGCAACTGGACCCGGATCTTGGCCGGATACTCCCATTGCTCGCTCCACGCTGCCAGCCACTCTTCCAGCAACCGCGGTGGAACCTCAGTCTGCACCAGGTGTTGGAACTGCGTCGATCCCTTGCCCATGGCCTTCGTCGCCGCTGTGCGTCCAGACGACGCCATCAGCGCGCCATCCAGCCGCGGTCCGCCCACCAGCGTCTGCGGTGTCCGGTACGGAGACTCCAATAGCCTGAATTTGCGCTGCAAACGTGCCAGCGCCAGCATTCCATCCTGCTTGAGCGCGGTCGCAAATTCTTCCGCCGCCAATCCATCAATCTGGTGTCCACCATACGTGATGAAGTTAAACACAAAGCCAAGCTTTCCCAGTTCCTCCGGGAACCGCTTCATCTCCTCATCGCTCATGCCGGTCGTATCCCAGTTGAACGACGGCGAGAGGTTATAGGCCAGCATCTTGTCGGGAAACTGGGCGTGGATCGCTTCCGCGAACCGCGCCGCATCTTCCAGGTCTGCCGTCTTCGTTTCCATCCACAGCAGGTCAGCGAACGGCGCAGCCGCCAGCGACTTCGTGATGGCGTAATCGATTCCGCCCTGGATCTGGTAAAACCCTTCCGGCGTCTTCGGCAATTCGCAATCCCAAGCCACGCGGATCCCCATCGACTGCGCCCGCTCGCGAATTTCGTAGAAAGACGCGTGCTTCGAAAAATCCAGCCACTCGTCCACCGTCATTTCGAAGCGTTCGCCGTCAATCGCACGCGACTGCATCACGTCGGCAACCGCGCGTCCGTAGGTCTTGAGTTCGGCTTCCGCCTGCCACACTTGCATGAAGCGCGTCTCGAGTTTGTCGAGCCCACTTTCAAACTCGGTCGCTTTAGCCTTCTTGAGCGACTCTGCCGTCGATGCAATCGTCGGCATCAGTCCAACTCGCTCGAGCCACGAGCAAGTCGCGCGATACTCCATGTCCGAGACCGCGAACAGCAGGTGTCCGCGAACTTCGGTCGCTCCCAGTTCCGACAGCTTTCTGAGAATGGCCAGATAGGCCACGCGATAGCTCGGCATGCCGACGTTCGTCGCGCCCAGAATGAACGGCTGATCCCGTTCGTCGCTCAGGTTCTCCAGGAACGTCGCCGATTCGGCATCCGTGCGAGCCACGATAATTCCCGGAACCCGCATAATATCGAGTTGCAGCCGCGCCGCGTTGAGCCTTCTAATTTGCTCATCCTGCGCTACCAGCACCTTCCCGCCCTGGTGCCCGCATTTCTTCGCTCCCGGCTTCTGATCTTCGATGTGATAGCCCGGAACTCCAACCTCAACAAAACGGCGGACCAGATTGCGCACGTGCGCATCTCCGCCATGTCCCGTGTCCGCGTCGGCAATGATGAAAGGTCTGTAGTCGACAACCGGAGTCGCCTTGCGCTGTTCGTCCGTCATTCGCGCCCGCGCGAAGTGCTGGTTTTTGTCGGCCGCGAGCAGCGCTCGTACCAGCCCCGCAGCTTCGTCCGGCACTTGGCTCAGCGGATAGCTGGCGAGATCGGGCCCCGGATCCTCATTGACCGAGCCCTTCGCCGACGTTGCCCATCCGCCCAGATAGATGCCCTCAAGTCCCATGCGCTTCATCGTGACCGCTTGGCCCGGCGAGTACGGGCCGAACGTAGTGATCTGCTTGCGCTGTTCAAACAGGTCCCGCAGCCGCGCGTAAAATTCCTCAGCCGCCTTGCGCGCCACCGTGTAGTCGCCTCGGATCGTGCCTTGCTGCTCAGCCACCTGGTGCGGAGAGTAAAGACGGATGATCCCGTCAAAGCGCGGGTTCGCGAACCATTGATTCGCCGCTGATATCTGCTGATTGAACATGTCCATTGTCATTTCCTGCTGCTCAGTGCTCGCGAACATCGTCGTTTCCACGGATGATCCTCTCTGAAATTGCGAGTGGCGAGTGTTTTTCCCCACATCCACACTCTTGCGTCTTGCTGCAGTAGACCTCCGTTTCCTTCCGGAAACAAACTCCCCAGTCCGCCCTGTCCCACTAGGTCAAATTGACCCACCCAGGCAAGGGTTGAGAATCGAATGCGGCTATCGTATTGTCATGTTGAGCGCAGAAACGACCACCGGAAGTCTCTTGGAAAAACAGCCGCAGATAGCCCTTCTCTCGCCGGAAGCTCACGCCTTCCTCTCGAAGCTTGCCGCGAAGTTTGAGTCCCGCCGGCAGGAGTTGCTGGCGCGCCGCCGTGCCGTCCAGCAGAAACTCGACGCCGGATGGCTGCCCGACTTCCTGCCCGAGACCGCAAACATCCGACAATCGGATTGGAAGGTTGCGCCGATTCCCAACGATCTCCTCGACCGCCGCGTCGAAATCACCGGCCCCGTCGATCGCAAGATGATCATCAACGCTCTCAACTCCGGCGCGAACGTCTTCATGGCCGATTTCGAAGACTCGAATTCGCCGACTTGGAGTAACAATATTGAAGGTCAGCAGAATCTTCGCGACGCCATCCGCGGAATCATTCAGTTCGTCAGCCCAGAAGGAAAGCGCTATGAAGTCGGCGCGAGTCCGGCAACATTAGTTGTGCGTCCCCGCGGATGGCACCTCGACGAAAAACACTTTCTGATTGACGGTCGGCCGATCTCGGGCTCGCTCTTCGATTTTGGCCTTTTCTTCCTTCACAATGTTCATGCCCTGATCGCTAAGGGCACCCGTCCGTATTTCTATCTCCCAAAGATGGAAAGCCATCTTGAAGCGCGTCTCTGGAACGACGTCTTCTGCTTCGCCCAGGATATCCTCGGCATTCCGCGTGGAACCATCCGCGCCACCGTCCTGATCGAGACCATCCTCGCCGCTTTCGAAATGGATGAGATTCTCTACGAATTGCGCGACCACTCCGCCGGTCTCAACTGCGGCCGTTGGGATTACATCTTCAGCTTCATCAAGAAATTCCGCGCGCATCCCGACTTTGTTTTGCCCGACCGCTCGCTGGTCACCATGGAATGTCACTTCCTCAGCTCCTACGTCGAGCTGCTCATCCAAACCTGCCATCGGCGCGGCATTCACGCCATGGGAGGCATGGCAGCCCAAATCCCCATTCGCAACGACGCTGCCGCCAATGAGCAGGCGCTCGACAAGGTTCGTCGCGACAAGCTGCGCGAGGTGAAAGCCGGCCACGACGGGACCTGGGTCGCTCATCCCGGCCTGGTCCCCATCGCCAAACAAATCTTCGACCAGTACATGCCCGAACCGAATCAGATCTCAATAGCGCGCATCCATCGCCCGATTACGGCCAAAGATCTCCTCGAAGTCCCTAAAGGCGAGATCACCGAAAAAGGCTTGCGCTGGAATATCGACGTCGGCCTGCAATACGTCTGGTCGTGGCTGCGCGGCAATGGCTGCGTGCCGATCTACAACCTCATGGAAGACGCCGCAACCGCCGAAATCTGCCGCGCCCAGGTTTGGCAATGGGTAAAGCATGGTGCGCGCCTGACTGACAGAAAAACGACTGACGGAAAAACCAGCGCTGGCAAAACCGTCACTGCAGCCATGGTCAAACAGATCCTCGAGGACCGCATTTCGGAATTGCAGGCGGACGGCAACGACCGCAAGCTGCGCCAGGCCGCGCAGATTCTCGATTCCTTAATGACCGGCAAGGAATTTCCTGACTTCCTGACTCTTGCCAGTTACGATTTATTGGATTAGAACGTCTAGGCATGGGTGTACGCCGATCACCTGCCAAACCGCAGACGACGCAAGACCCGGCAATGCAGCAGACTGCTGGCCAAATCGACGAATCTTTTCTCTTCCAACTGCAGCGCCACGTCGCCGCTCGCGAAATTGAGCGCGGCCTCTCCTGTCTACGGTCGCACGACAATGTAATTTCTGCGATCGACCACCGCCAGCCCAACGCCCCTCGCCTGCTCGTGCTCGTCGCCATCTGGAGCGATATCGGCTTCGCCAGTTCGCCCTCCGTCAAGGAATTGCTGCACCGCTTTCCGATGCGCTCCAACCTTTCGATCTCCGACTATCTCTGCCTCCGCCTGACCGAAGGGATGGTCGCGATGGCGGACGAGGCCATCGAAACCGCAATCGCGCAGTTTGATTTCGTCCTCGCCTTGCCTGAAGAGCTCAACAATCAATTCCTCCTTTCCATCGCTTATTACTGGAAAGGCCGCTGCCTCCGCCGCCGAGGCGATTACGACGAGGCGCTGATTTACACCCGGCAGGGAAGAGACTTGGCTCTTCGTCTCAGCCATCCGCGTATGGCTGCGGTCATGCAGGTTCTTGAAGGATGGATTCTGTTTCAGCAGGGAAAATGGAAAGAGGCGGTCCGCATTTCAGAAACCGCCGAAAGCGCACTTTCCCAGACCGACGACTACGTGACGCTCGGCAATATTCAATCTTTTCATGGACGCATGGCTCGCCGCGAGGGCCGCTTCGATAAGGCGACCGAGCTTTTTACCAGCGCGATTGACCATTACCGCAAACGCAACCCGCAGCACCCGAATCTGGCTCGCTCTCTCGCCAACATGGCGCTGGCCAAGCGCGGAATCGCACTCCATCTGCAAAAGAGAATCGACCAGGATGCGCAGCGCCGCCGCAAAACATCGTCCGTTGCGGCGGCCCAGCACAGTGCGGCGAGCACCGGCTCAACTTCCCGCCCCGCCCGCGCCGACTACCGCCATCGCCTCACACAATTGCGCCGCGAAGCGCTCGAACATCTCGCGGCCGCGCAGCAGATTTACCGCGACCATCCCAATCATCACGGAAGTGGCACGGTCTACCTCAATACCGCCTACATCCATCTCGACAACGGCGACTTTCAGCGCGCCGAAGAAGAATCGGCCTCCGCCTACCAACTCGCGGAAGAAAAGCACGACTACATTCTGATGGGCCGCGCGCGCATCCTCCAGTGCATGATCGAAAACGGCAAGGTCGAAGAAGAAATCGGCGGCGGTGCCGATCACGGCAGCCACGCTCGCCGCGCTTTCGACTTCAGCCAGGACGCGATCGACCTCGCCAAGCACACGCAGCATCTCCTGCTTCTGGCTACCGCCTATCTGTGGCAGGGACTCACACAGTGCAATTCGTTTTTCGACAACCTCGACGCGGCCCGCGAATCCTACGACTTGGCGCGCACCGCCTGCGGGAGCACGCAACCCGATAGCATCTGGCAGGACCTGCAGTCTTTGCGCGCGAAAATTCTCCGCAAAGGCAGCGTCGATCCTGCTCTGAAAGCCTGGTCGCAGGGCTCGGTCGGCGACAAATCATTTCGACAGATCAGCGACGAGTTTGCAGAAATTGTCATTGCCCGCGTCTTCGAGAGAGAAGGCCGCAAAGTCTCGCGCGTAGCCTCGCGCTTGTCGATTTCTCCCAAGAAAGTTCGCCGCATCCTGGCCCGCGTCGGCCGCCGCAAGCCCCGCGGACGTGCGGAATAGACGCCGCCAGAATAATGCGCATCATCGAAGATATCGACTGTCAGATCTGAGCAAGCGAAGGGTGAGTGTGGCGCGGGCATTCCTGCCCGCGCAATGCCAATCCAATAGAAACGTTGAGCGACAGCGAAAGAGAAATTGTGCAGATTCAGAAGCAAATAAGTGAGCGTCGCAAACCACGAACCACCAACCACTGTTACTCATACCTGAGCGCCTCAATCGGCTCCATCCTCGCCGCCTTCAACGCCGGCCAAAGCCCCGCCGTCACTCCAACTACCGCCAGAATCCCAAACGCTGTCGCCATCACGCTAAACGACGTCCGTAAGAAGATATCCCCTTCGTGATTCGCCGTCTTGAACATCTCCGAATAAAGCGGCATTGGAGGAATCGCATGGCCCAGCGCCACCGACAAGAGCATCCCCGCCGCTCCCGCCGCAAAAGTCAACACTAAAGCCTCCACCAGAAATTGCAATGCAATGTCGAAACTCCTCGCTCCCAGCGCCTTCCGCAGGCCAACCTCTTTCGTCCGTTCCGTCACGCTCACCAGCATGATGTTCATCACTCCCACGCCACCCACTCCCAGCGTCAGCACTCCAATGAATCCGAGGATCAGTTGCAGCGCCATCCCAAATTGCCGCACATCGGCCGCATCATCCACCGTGTCCCACTCCGGTACGGCTTTCTCGTCTTTGGGATTAAAGTTATGCTTCCGCGCCAGCACCTCTCTCATTTGCGCCAGCGCCGCTTTGTGCAGCAGCGCAGTCACCGGCTGAAAAACGATCACGTCCGGATCCCGCTTATCGTTCAAATCGCCCATGCTCTCAAACGGCATGAACGCATTTTCATTGTCGGGCCCGTTGTTGCTCGAATCCTGAATCTTCGTTTCCAGCAGCCCGATCACGTCCCACGTTTGCCCTTGTATCGTGACGTGCTCGCCCACCGGATCGCGATTTCCAAACACTTTCGTCGCCGCGTGCGGCCCAAAAATCAGGACGTGCCGGTGTTCGGTCGAATCGCTTTCTTCAAAATAGCGGCCCTCCGCCACTTTCAGTTTCCTCATCTCGCCATAGGAATACTGCACCGCTTTGGTAGACACGGAAACCATCCGATCGCCGAACTTGTACGGAAAATCGTCATCCCACTCCGCGCTCACCAGTCGCACCAGCGGTGCTTCGTCGCGAATCGCCTCGACATCCTCGTACTTGAAGTGAATCCGCTTGCCCGCCCTCTGCCCTCCCGCTTGCATGCTGGTCTGGCCTTCCCACACGATAATGACGCTGTTCCCGATCCCCATCATCGCGTTGATGACCCCCTCACTCGCGCTCTGTCCGTAGCCCAGCAGCAGCACCACCGTGGTCAGTCCCCACACGATTCCCATCATCGTGAGCGCCGAGCGCACGCGGTTCACCGCCAGCGAATGCCAGCTTTGCAGAATGAGTTCTTTCAGCTTCATATCGATTCAAGACTGTCGTTTGCGATCCGTCGTTCGCCATTCGCTAGTGACGCCGTCACGCCCCGAGGCGTAGAGAAAAGAGAAAAGCAAACAGCGAAAAGCGAACGACATGTTTTGCCTATTCCTGCCGCAAACACTCAATCGGGCTCAATGCCGCCGCCCGCTGCGCCGGGTACATTCCCGCGCCCACCGTGATCAATCCCAATGTCACCAGCGAAGCCGCAATCGCCACCGGAGAAATCACCGGATGCGGCACCACATCCGGCAGCGCCAGATGATTGAACGCGAAACA
>JBELAC010000249.1:0-7119 GCA_049509215.1 Terriglobales bacterium | reverse complement strand
TCGGCGGCGATCAAACGTATGACTTCGGCTTCGACTTCGGAGTTTCCCTCGCAGGCTTCGCGCACGAAGTCGTCGCGCTCGTGCGCGGGCAGATCGAGGGCAGCCTCGAAGATTTGTGAGACGGTTTGCCAGCGGGAGATGGACATCGCGAAACGGCGCAACTCAACAAATAGTTCTTGAAAGTTAGGGGCTGCACTGCTTGCCGTGTGAAAGCGCAAACTAAGCGCTCTGGCTCACCTCGTTGTAAAGCCAGGCTTTGGCGATGCGCCAGTCGCGCTTGACGGTGCGAGCCGAGATGCCCAAAACCTGCGCGGTCTCTTCCTCGCTCAGTCCGCCAAAAAAACGCAGCTCTACAATGCGGCTACGGCGCGCGTCGATCCTCGCCAAGCGATCGAGCGCTTCGTCGAGCGCAATGAGATCGGTGGAGCGGCCGGGTGAAACCACAAGCGCATCATCAAGGCTGACGGCTTCGCGAAAACCTTCGCGCTTTTCGGCACGCTGGCCGCGGGCGTGATCGACCAAAATGCGTCGCATCACGGTGGCCGCAATAGCGAAGAAGTGCGAACGACTCTGCCAATCGACTCCCTGTATGCGAGTCAGTCGAAGATAGGCTTCATGGACCAGCGCGGTAGGCTGCAGCGTGTGGTCGGAGCGTTCTCCGCGAAGATAGTGCGCGGCCAGACGCCGCAACTCCGCGTAGACGAGCGGAATTAGCCGGTCTTCAGCCTCCTTATTGCCGGCGTGAATTTGAGCTAATAACTGGGTAACTTCGCCTGGATGCGACGACACGCAATCTCCCACCAGGTGGGAATTGTACCGCAACTCCTGAACTGACAACAGAATCGTCGTAGCTTCCCGGCAAGTCTCCAGCAAAAGGTCGAAATGCAGCGGGCCCAAAATGAACGGGTATTTGGTCAACTCCGCTTTGTCTCGTGTCCCGTTTGCGGAAGTTCTTTCGCTTGTCACTAATAAGGGACGGACGGAGACCGGCTACGAGAGGTTCTCGTTCCTCAAAAAGCTCAGCTATTGGACCAATTCAGTATTCGACAAGGAGAATTCAATGAAAAACGTTGCACAGCTGTTGCTCGCTATCGCCTTGGTGCTACCTGCCTCGACATTGTCGCGCGCACAAGCACCACCCCAGGACGGGACATTCGTTTTGATCTGTAGCATGTACGGCTCGGCCGATCAGGGTGCGAGTGCATGGAATAAGAACGACGCTTGCGACCTGCCAGTGGGTTTTCACCTCGACAAGAGTTATCACCAGAGCACGTTCAACTGCTGCGGTGGGGGAGCTACATCGGACATCGCAATTGGCGACATTCCAGCGGGCATTCATTTGAATGTTTCCGGGGGGCATTACTGGTCTGTCACCAAACCGATTGAGTTGATTCGTTTAGATGATGACGGACCCGCTCAGAGGGAGTTTCGCCTACATACCTATTGCGGGCCAGAGGGATGGCCTGGGCCTGGATGCAACGTGAAAGTGGATGTTTATGCCCGCAAGCTACAGTAGGCGGTGACGTAAAGTAGGGCGGTGAGGTTCGCATCGGCCTCACCGCTCGGGGTTTTTGGAATACGCCGCGTTGGTTCTTATGGTCTTGCGGCAGTGACCTTCTCGCCTTTCACTCTACGTTGAGCTTTTGGCAACGTTCTTGACTGTCGAACGTAAGAGTTGCCGCTGCTGGGAGAGCGCAGAGGCCACGGGATGTCGACGCGGTCGTAAACTCCGCTTCCAGACTTTAGGATTCAAAGGACGCGGAGTTTTCCACGCTCTCCTGCATTCGCCAAGTGCGAGCCGAAGCGGTGGAAAAGTGGAAATCCAGACTGCCCTTGCTGGATTTCCAAGCCGAGTGGAAAAGTCCCGCCGCTGGACTCTTCTACGGAGCGTCGTTTTCCAAGGCCTAGTCCTATAGACCCCCAAGATAGCGGCAGCCGGAACCCGAAGCCGCTGGGTGCAAACAGGTGGACCAGGCGCTATCCGGTGCCAACTTGAATGGCTACTCGTTGGTGACAACGCCCTGAGCAATGACGTTTCCGTAACCGTCACGGACAGGACATGCGCTACCTACCGGCTGTGCATTCGCCCACGGGTACACGAAGTAGTAATATCCGCTACGACATACATTGCCGTATAACACGCCGTTAACCCACCCAGTGGTGGCATTTGCGATGCCCCCAATACCGAGGAGCACTAAAGCGAGAACGAACGTCTTTTTCATTTTGTTTCCTCCGTTCGAGTTTGGATTATTTCCGCTCGTACTGGTTAAAGCGGAAACGGAGGGAAAAACGGGCCATAGAGTTTACGAGGCAGTTTTCGAAGGTCGAATTCTAGAGCCCGGGCTTGGTTAGACACTGGGCCAACATCGCTGCTGTGGGAGACATTGTTGCCGCGGAAAAACACCTTGCGCCACTCTTCGGGGACACCATCGAGGATGAGACTATCGGATGAAGGGACAAGGCGTCCCCACGCCCTTTATGCCCTTGCCTTTCGCGACTGGGTCGCCTGGCCATGACAAGCGATGCTAGCCTATTCGTCGCTCCGGAGGCGGGCTGACGGCATACTGTGATCCAGTATTCCACAGGTTCGCCCAGATCGATCGAAAAACATTTGACGTACCCTTCGAAAACGCCGTTCCTCCCTATTTTATTTTCACAATCCGTGATAATCGAAAATAGTCGCGTTTCCCGAACACAGTTCTCTTTCTCGCAGCCAAGTGAAGATTACGGGAGTCACAATTAGCGCATGCAGCAGGGAGCTGACCATGCCGCCAAGCACCGGGGTAACGAGCGGCTTCATCACTTCCGTCCGGTGCGCGTGGACCACATGAAGATGGGTAACGTCCCAATTTATCCGTCAGGTATCCACGTGAACGGCGGTCAGAAAGGATCTGGTCGACAATCATCGTCCCCCCCGAAATCCGTTATTTTGTTGTGGGCGCTTCGGCCTTGCCCACCGGATGAAACTCCAGGTCCTGGTAGTCAAAGCTGAAGTCGGCCAGCGGCGAAACCGGGACCATCGTGAATCGATCGATCGTGCCGTCCGGTTTCAGGGAAAAGGTCACAAAAGCATCGGCGATGGTGTGTACGCGCCAGTGGGCCTGGAAGGTATCGTATTGCCAGTGCTCCAACTCGCCCACCATTTTCGGCGTGTGGTCAAAGCTGAGTACGAGGTGTCCGTTTTCCATGCGAATCGTGGCCGTGCCGTACCAGGCGTCCCCGTAGATCCCCGCGTACCTTTCCAATGGGAGCGAAGGATGCGAAGCGGCGTTGCGCGTGGTGTTCTGCCGCTCCTCGACTGCGGCGGCGTTTTTCTCTTGCAGGTCTATCGCGGCTTTGAAGGCTGCAATCCAGTCCGTGGGCGGCAATTGGAAGTAATGATCGAGCACGTGGTAGAGAATCGATTCGAACGCCGCATCCTGTTCCGCGTTGGTCAGAACGACGACGCCGAGATTGTCCCGCGGCACCAACATGACGCGCGATACGAATCCGTTAAGTCCTCCGGGGTGAGCCACCAGCTTGCGGCCATGATAGTCGCGCACCATCCAGCCTAGGGCATAGTCCGCGAAATCCGCCTTCAGGGCCGCCAGCGGCGGCGGCGGATCGGCGATCGGGAGGATGGTCTGAGGTGTCCACATTTCCTGCGACCGGCCTCACTGAACAGGCGGCCCTCGCGGCCGAGCAGCTTGCCCCGGTTGAGCTGCAACAGCACCCACTTCGACATGTCGGCGGCGGAAGAATTGATCGAACCTGCTGGACCGGCATTGTCGAGGTTCTCGAAGGGATCACCTGCAGCTTGCCATTCAATTTCGAGTGCGGATAGGCTACATTGTCTCCCGGCTGGAAGGCGGCAGTGCTGACGTTGCTGTGGCTCATGCCCAGCGGCGCGAAGATGTGCTGGCGCACGAACTCGTCCCATGATGTACCGGTCACTGCGGGGATGATCTGGCCGGCTGTCATGTAGAGCAGGTTGTCATAGGCAAACCGGCGGCGGAAGCTCGACGCGGGCTTCATGTAGCGTAGTTGGTGAATAATTTCCTCGCGCGTGTATGTGGTAGGGGGAAAGAACAGCAAGTCGCCTTCCCCTAGTCCCATTCCACTGCGGTGGGTGAGCAGGTCGCGAATGGTCATTTCGTGCGAAACGTAAGGGTCGTACATGCGGAAATCGGGCAGGCGCTGGTACACGGGGTCGTCCACGCGATGTTCCCCTCGTCCACCAGCTTGGCCAGACACGCAGCGGTAAACGCTTTGGTGTTGGAGCCAATGCCGAACAGAGTGTTCTCGTCCACCGGAGTAGCTTCGCCCAGTTTGCGCACCCCGTAGCCTTTTGCAACCACCACCGTGCCGTCCTTCACGATCGCCAATGAAAGGCCGGGCACCTCGAAGGTCTGCATGGAGCGAGCAACCCACGCATCGAGATCAGCCGGAGGCGCGATCTGTGCGAAAACTGTAGCGGGGAAAAGAATGTACAGGGCAAGTACAACCAGCGTGCGGTCGAGTTTCATCACGATCCTCCTGCCTGCCCGCGGGTTCCGGTTCTAGGCTTTAATCGTCGCGACTCAATGCACTCGCGTGAGTAGTTCAGACTCAGACGCAACATATCAGTTCGGCACGAACCATGCGAAACCGCGGTTTGTCGATCGAGCACGAGCCTCCCCATTTCAGGCTCAGTAATGCACGTTGAAGTTCATGAGATTCCAGGTAATCGCGAACCAGACCAGGCTCAGGCAGGCCAGCGCGAGTGCCACATCGTGCACTTTCGCCAAGTTCCACCGGTTGGGCGTCTTCCAACCCCGGAATGCGTTCACACAGGCGAAGACGGCGCCAAACGCGCACAACACACCCAGGATTCCAAGACAGACGATCCAGGGAGGAAGGGCATTCAAAACGCCATGCTTTTCGCTTTGCGCAAAAAGAGCCAGCCAGCCTCCGAAGAAACAGATGAAGAAGATGCACACCAAGCGCACACCAAGCCGCAGTTTCCGCTCCGTGGACGGAGATCCAGCGGACGGCCATAGTGTTTGCGAATCAGCGCTCCGACTGGCCACAGCAAGACCGTCAGCGCGACCATAGTCAAGCCGAAGATCGCAAGCGTGTAGTTGAAGTACTTATTTTCCCACAAGCCAACCTTCTCGAAAATGAAAAACGGAAAGTCCAACTGGAACTGCATCTGCCCATTTCTATCCTGCTTGAAGGCGACGTGAGCGCGTCCATGGACTTCGCGATAGAGCAGGGGGCTAATCTCTTCGAACTTCAGAAGCTGGCCATTGGCACCTTTGAAAGGATTTATGCTGATGGTCCCGTCGGGATTCACGAAAACTTTCTTTTCGGCGAGCAAGGAAGTCAACCTCAGGAATGAGGTCTCAACACGGCGGCTGTTTTGATAAAGCCCGGCGACGCTGGCCGCGTCAGCCTGGGCGTTTTCGATTTTTCCGGCAGGAGGCTGCTTGTAAGGGAAATACCGGTCCAGAAACTCTTTGAAGAGGACCTCCCGCGGCCTAATCTCTCCTTTTCCCGCGCTGTTGTAAGGAACAAAGAACCCAACGTTCGAGTCGAGAATCAGGTGCAGGTCGCCGTCGCCGCAGATGACCGAACCGGTGACCGAATGGTTGAAACCGGACTGTTTTTCTGCACCTCGGAGAGAAACCCCGCAAAGCTGCGAGCAATGCGGTGCAGGACACTTTCTCCGGTCGGGTTTGAGAGGAAAAGGTTGCAGAATTGCGGCCATTTCTCGCGATTTTCAACGCGAAGCCGCAGGATTTCTCTGCAACCCAGACTGTCTGGCGGAGCGAGTGGGAATCGAACTGTCGTTAGAACTTCTGGAACCCACAAGAGCGCGCACGTGCGTGGGTTGCAGCCCATTGTGCAGCAACAACATACAGTCGGAGAATGGGACAAGGGGCGCAGATGGGCGAGGCTGGTCCCGTTTCACGACTTGGAGGAAAGCGAATACCCAGCGATCGTGAGGTCGAACTAAATACAAATGTGTGGCGTGTTCCCCACTTCTAAACGGTTAGCGAAGACTGCTTGCCTGCCAGTCGCTCAGAAATCGAAACATTTCTCCGTACGCACCCGGCAAGAAACGGATGTTCGGGCGATTTGTTCCATTCCCTGGGCACTGCCCGCAAGCCGACTTTTCGGTAGTGTCCTAAATAGTGTTGATTGAGATTTAGGGAAGCTACGCGCCTTTGGCTCGGCTCAATGGCTTGGTGATCTCATCAGCCATTGCTGTCGCTGCTGCACGGATCGTCAGCAGACGGTCCATAACTTGTGGGTCAGTTGTTTGCTGGGAAAGCATCTCGGAAAGCAGATCACAGGTCCCAAGGATGACGTGTAAGTGGTTGCTTAGAAAATGGGCCAATGCGCATCTGTCGTCGCCCATGAATACCTTGTCCATTGCGGGCACATCCTCCCCAGCGGAACGTATAACAGAATTGTGATTCCGGTAGGTCTAGGTAGCGGGATTCGTTACGAAAGACGAAAAGGCGGTCTAGGGCTAAGAATTGGCAGCCTTGGCAAGTTCGAGCAATTCCTGCTTGCGCATTTCGCGGGCCTTGAAACCGATCATCTCCTCTACAGAAAGGCGATTCTCGGCCAAGAGCTACCCTAGAAAGACAACGGCGACAGCCGCCAACAGGAACCCGGCGATGATCGGCTTGGGGCGCATCGCGATCCGAGAGCATCCTACTCCCGAGACGTGTTTGCCTTCTACTGTCGGTCCCGCCCGGCCATCAGCGGACGCTTGCCGCAAAGCGTTCACCACCAGCGATCACCGCGGGCGGCGACAGAGTTCAGCCAGACATAGTCCCACGGCATGACGAACAGGAAGATCACGCTTATCAGACAGGCAAAAGTTGTGTCCCAGGTGTCCGCGTCCATGGTTTGTCTCTGCCGTGCAGGCAGAGCCACCGCGAGAATCCATGTGGCCTTCCATGCTATTTCCCAGAACAGAAACGGCAGCATTTTCAAGGGATAGCGTAGCCCTAAGACCGCAAGCAGCACGAGCGCGAGCAGCATGGAATTGACCACGCCATGCATCAGCTCCCAAGGCTTGTGATGAAGGAAGGCAGGAACCTTCTGCATTCCCATGCCGACAGCAATCAAGAGGTATCCGGCCCT
>JBELAC010000248.1:0-7157 GCA_049509215.1 Terriglobales bacterium | reverse complement strand
AAGGCTGCTGGTTTCTCGGAGGTATCGCGGATTAATCTGCCCGGGCCAAGCGCCCTGATGGTGGCACTCGTGAAATAGTCTTACCTTACTTGCGCACGCTGCAGTTTCACGCTGCTGGCAACGAAGGTTACTGGAAATGGCGCTCTAAAATTGAAAGATTGGGTTCTGGGTTACAAATTGCCGAGTTCAGGTTCACAGCTTATAACTCAGTTTCACAACGGGACTGGCACCTGTCCATGCATCCGCAGGCTCGATCCCCGCCATCTTCAGCTCCGTCTTTTGAATCATTTGCGACCACACGGAATCTGGAGTCGCGCTGAAAACTGTATTCGCGTCCGCCGGAAAAATAAACCACGCGCCCAGTTCCACTTCCTTCCGCAATTGATCCATTGTCCATGCGGCGCAGCCCAGGTAAACATGAAATACGCCAGGATCGGGTCGGCGCGAAGTGGGTTGTTCAAGAAGGGCCTTTGGAGAAATCAGGTAAACCCCATCGAAGATTTGCTTGGCCCCTTCGATGTTGGTCGGCGACTGAAACAACGCAAACAGAGCCTGAGCTTCTACTGGACCACCGACATAGACCGGATCGGAACGGTCTTTCGCCGCCTTAAGATCCTCAAGCGCTCGTGACATCGGGACATCTGTACGCCGGTTGAGAATCAGTCCGAATACAGCTTGGGCATCGTAATGAAGCAGCAGAACCACGGTTTGGACGAAATGTGGATCGCCGAGGCTCCGGCTCGCCACCAGCAACTTTCCAGCACCCAGATCCTTGGCGTTCTTCGTCTGGACCGGAAGAAAAATCGCCGGCAGACTTTCGCTTCCAGAGCGGAATGCCTTAACCAAGTTCGATCCGCCTAGATTCTCCGTCGTCTGGTCCCTGTACGAAGCTGGCCCATCGCTGGCAAGCACAGGACCGTGCAGCCGCATGCTCGGCTTAGGGACATCAGATTCTTCGACGCCCCGGGTTACCTTTACGACCGCCGCGAAGGCAACAATCACGGCCAGCATTGTGAAAAAGCACAGTTTTGCCTGTGACATGACCGCGCTCCTATGGCCCTGGCTAATTTATAGGCCTCTTCGCGTAAGTTGTCGCAACCCACGTGTGAATATGCGCAGAAAAAACGACAGGGGCTCAGTATGTCCCGCTTTCTTAGTGAAAGGTTCGTCCGGTCCGCGCTGGCGCCACAAGAATAGTGACATTCCCCTGATGCCGTTTCACGGCAAACGTGGTTACCGCGGCGGCGCATTCTTCACGTACCTGTCAAACCAGCGCAGCATCTCGTAAACCATCTGTTCGTTCGACTCCAGTGCCGTATAGTGATGCGGTTCGTGCGGCAGCATCACGAGGCGGGTGATGCCCCCGTTGCCACGAATGGCTTCGTAGAACGTGCTCGATTGCAGCGGGACGGTCCCCGGATTTGCATCTTCGGCGCCGTGCATGAGCAGGAGCGGGGTCTTGAGTTTGTCAGCCGAGAAAAATGGAGAGACTTTCAGATAGACATCTGTTGCCGCCCAAACCGAGCGCCGCTCGTTCTGGAAACCGAAAGGCGTGAGTGTTTTGTTATAGGCACCACTGGTAGCGACGCCAGCTCGGAACAAATCGGAATGAGCCACCAGATTTGCGGTCATCATAGCGCCGTGACTGTGTCCGGTGACTCCGATTCGATCAGGGTCGGCAACCCCAAGCCGCACCGCCTCGTCCACTGCGGCCTTTGCATCGGAAACCAACTGCTCCAGGTAAGTGTCGTAGGCTTTTTTCGGATCGCCCACGACGGGGAATGAAGCGTTATCGATGATCGCGTAACCCGCCAGCAGCAGAAGTTGATGCCGTCGCAACTGTGCGAAAGTTTTCTCGGAGCCGGTCACCTGCCCGGCGGTCGAAGTGTCGGCGTAGTCGAGCGGATAGGCATAAAGAATGGTGGGGACATGCGTGCCTTCCCGATAGCCGGGCGGCGTATAAAGCGTGAACGACAAGTCAAGCCCGTCGGCGCGCTTGTACTTTACCAACCGCCTCTTGATCGCTCGCACCTCGGGCGCCGGATCGGGAATGTGAGTGAGAGCAACGCTGGCGGAAGTGAAAGCCGCTTCGCCGTCTGAAGCGTCATCTGAATTTCCAAACGTGCGTTTCAGAGCATTGGGTGGGTCGGTCGGTGATTGATGCCATGTGAGAAACGTTTTTGAGTCCGGCCCAGTGAAGGAAAGAAAACGCTCGTAGGAATCTTTGTCGCAGCGAAACAGGCGTACGGATTTCAGCGTGTTGAGGTTGAGCCGGTCGAGGAATGGGCGATCGCCGTCGGGCGACGAGCC
This sequence comes from Terriglobales bacterium, assembly GCA_049509215.1. Classification (GTDB taxonomy): domain Bacteria; phylum Acidobacteriota; class Terriglobia; order Terriglobales; family Acidobacteriaceae; genus Acidiflorens. The sequence continues at coordinate 4,847 of JBELAC010000248.1, read as the reverse complement.
GACGCCTGAAAGGTAGATCGAGTCACCGTCCTGGCGAATGACAAAGGAACCATTTGCCAACTGGCGTCTCACGGGCGCGCCGGGATTCTTGTAATGCTCGTCGGTCGAAAGATCCCAAAGCAAGCGAGGCTTTTGTTGCAGATCATCCACATTGGCGACGAAAGTCTTGCTCCAGTGCCGGTTGTTGTCGTATTCGGTCAACAGAGCGGCGCTTGGCTGTTCGCCCCAAGCCAAGCCGGCATAGCGCTGCTCGGTCCGGGCGATTTCAACGGCGGATGCGTTGAATGGCGACTTGAGAAGCAGAATCTTGTCGCGCTTCGGGACATTCACATTCCAGTCGCCCCCGTCGAGCGCTTCCGCCCAGACGAGCGTGGCCGCATCTGTGGCACGCCAGGAAAAATCGCGCGGACCTACCGGAACACCATGGATGGGAACGCGATCGGCCAAGGGAAGTGACGCAATAGTGTGAGTCGTGACATGCGAGCGGTTGGACACGTCCCAGACTTCCACTTCCTTGGGAAAGCGGTCATAGGTCGTGATGTAGGAGTAGGGCTTATGGATCGCGTTGACGAGGACGTGGTGGCCATCCGGCGCAGGATCGAGCGATTCGTAGTTCGCCGGCTTTCCTACCGGCGTGACCGCCGCGGTCGCGGCATCGACGAAGGCGAGTTGCGACGCCGCATAGTAATCGAACACATCCTCATCGTGCTTGTTGTTGAGCGTGTCGCGAACTTCGTAGGTGCTGCTCTGTCCTTTTTCGCCGTTCGTCTCCTGGATGCTCGGACCGGCCGGCATGATTGGCTCGGGCGGTGGGGCGCCGATTCCCTTCGGCACCAGCTTGACCAGCAGCGTTTTTTGATCGGGCATCCATTGCAGCGCGTCGTCGAGCATCGGATTCAAACGCGCTCCGGGCACTCGATGAACCTTGCCAGTTCCAGCGTCGCCGATCCAGAGTTCAACCGACTCGGCCGCGATGTTCACAAAGGCGAACCGTTTTCCGTCCGCGCTCCACTGGGGGTCGCCGGGACACGCGCCGGCGGGCAGCGCAACATGGATTTGCGCTCCGTCGGCGACGTGCACCAGATCATAGCCGGTGGCGCAGGGAGTGATACCGTAGCCGCCCGGGGTGTCGTGCTTGCTGTGATTCTTCGGCTCAACGCGCACTCCTGCAAGCCGCAGGAACGGCGTCGCCACGCGCGCGATTGACGGGTAGTCCTGCCATGAGACAAGCAAAATTGTGTCGTAAGTTGGGCTTACCTTGGGTACTGGCGGTGAGGGCGCCTGCATCACATCCAGAATGGTTTTCGGCGGCTTGTCATATCCAGATGCGGTCGCGGCCGGCGCCGATGCGGCTGCGGTCTTTTTCAAGACAGATGAGTGTGTTTGCGCTGCAAGGGGCGCAGACGCCGCGAAAACGACGAGGACTCCAATCAAGAGATGGTTCAAGGCGTTCCGCACAGGCATACGTTCTCTCCGTTTCAAATCACCAGCAGAACCTATGCTGCCGACCACGCCGGAGTCAAGCCGTTCCACAGGCGCCCACCAGCCTGCTGGCATCATTCTCCAGCCTGCTTCCGATTTCGGCCTCTTCGGATATCACGCCAACTGGTGACACGAGTCCTACCGGACATCGAGGCCGCGCAATACCCTTGCGGTTGAAAGACTCAGTGCCGGGGGAAAGCATGACCAACGTACTGGACGAGGTGCGGCCGAATCAACTCGAAACAACCTTAGTGCTGGACGGCCATTCGCTGAAGATTGAGGATGTCGCCGCTGTTGCCCGCCATCGCCGGCCAATTGGATTGGACCCGGACGCGGTTGTGCGCATCAACAAGTGCCGTGCTCTTCTCGAGCGGAAGATCGTTGCGCGCGAGATCATGTATGGGGTCAACACCGGCATTGGTGAATTGGCTGAAGTCGTTCTGACGCCGGAGCAGGTTGAAAAATTTCAGAAATATCTGCTCTATTCTCATGCGGCTGGCTGCGGGCAACCTTGCGCCGAAGAAGACGTGCGCGCCGGTATGCTTTCGCGCCTGAACACTCATTGTTGGGGTCACTCCGGAATTCGCCACGAAGTTGTGCAGATCCAGATCGACATGCTCAATCGGGGCGTCACTCCAGTCGTGTGTCAGAAGGGATCGGTGGGCGCCTGCGGTGATCTCTCACCCATGGCGCAGATGGCCATCACGCTCATGGGCGAGGGCGAGGTCTTTTACAAGGGGCGACGATTGCCGGCGAAGGAGGGCTTGGCCGCCGCTGGACTGCAGCCGATCGCCTTCCGCGAACGCGATGGCTTGGCCACCATCAATGGCGCCGATCTCACGACGGGAATGGGCTGCCTGGAACTCTACGATGCCGAACGCTGGCTCAGGACGCAGGAAGTCTGCCTGGCAATGACTCTCGAAGCCTTGAACGCGAACATGGCTGCCTATGATCCTCGGATTCACAGCGTCCGCGGTTATCCGGGGGCCCAAACCTGCGCCGAAAACATCCGCCGGTTGACTGCGGGGTCGGAACTCCTCAAACTGCCCGGTAAGAAGGTGCAGGACGCCTACTCGCTCCGCTCCAGCCCGCAAGTCATCGGAGCTGCCAAGGACGCATTTCAGTGGAGCCGGCACATGCTGGAGATCGAACTCAACCACGCCGCCGACAATCCTGTCTTCTTTCCCGACGATGACTTAGTACTGACCGGCGCCAACTTCCAAGGCACGCCCATGGCTTTCGCTCTCGAACTCGTCGGCATGTCGGTAACCACGGTGGCGGCGCTCTCGGAGCGCAGACTCAATCGGCTCATGAATCCTCATCTATCGATGGGGCTGCCTGCTTTTCTTACACGAGGCGCGGGGATGTTCTCCGGGCTGATGCTCTCGCAATACACTGCCGGAAGTCTGGTTTGTGAGAATCGCGTGTTAAGTCATCCTGCGGCGACCGGCTCCATTCCCGCCGCAGCCGACCAGGAAGACTTCGTCTCCATGAGCATGACCACGACTATCAAGACGCGGCAGATTCTGGAGAATGCCTGGTACGTGGTTGCGATCGAACTGATGGCTGCTGCCCAGGCCTTTGACTTGCGGGCTCCCGTCAGTCCTTCGGCCGCATCTCAGTCTGCCTATGAAGTCGTTCGCAGATATGTAAAGAGACTCGACGAAGACAGGCCGCTGTTTGACGACATCAACACGCTGACCAAGGTGGCCAGAGAAGGCGAGATCCTCGAAGCAGCAGAAAAGGTAGCCGGGAAGCTGAATTGAGCACGGCTCGCGGCCCAGCCATTGAAAACTGTGCCGTTCAGTGGTGTATAGAATGCGACGGAGCCAGATTCTGAGTCACGTCGACGCGGGCAGGAAAAACGCCAACAGAAAGTGAAGGGCTCATCACGGCAGACGTTCCCAGCCTGTCCGCCCGTTTGCTTCAATCTTTTGTACCACTTACGCTGTGCCCTGGTTCCGCAGAAATTCCGTTTTCGTAACGTGCCTTAAAGATTTCAGACAAAAACACTGAAATGATGTAGGATGCCGCGATTGTTGGCCCGCATGGGCAGATACCCATGCGTCGGGATCTTTGCAAACTCAAAAAAATTGAGGACAAGAAAATGAGAAAAGTAAGCTCCCTCGCTTCGGGACTGGCTGCCTCGATCTGCGCAGTTATGTTCTTGCTGTTCACAGTTTCCGCACAATCCCAGCAAACGCTCATGACGCGCCATGTGCGCGAAGTGACCCTCAATGGTCAGTCGAAATTTCTCGGCAGCCTTCCCGCAAACAAAATCTTGCAGTTAGATGTCGTTTTGCCCTTGCGCGATCAGGCGGGCCTCGACGCCTTCCTTCGCGAGATTCAGGATCCGAACAGCGCTCAGTATCGTCAGTTCCTCACCGTGGCGGAGTTCACCGAACGGTTTGGGCCCAGCCAGCAGGACTATGACGCGGTTCGACAGTACGCCAAGTCACACGGCCTGAAAGTCGTGGGCGGTTCGCGCGACGGCATGGAGGTGCAGGTGAAGGGCACGGTTGCCGCTATCGAATCGGCATTTCACGTAACGCTGCAGACCTACCAGCATCCGACCGAGGACCGGATTTTTTACGCTCCAGATCGCGAGCCAAGCGTTGATCTGCCCTTCCAGCTCTGGCATATCTCCGGTTTGGACAACTACTCTATCCCGCATCCCATGTACGTCAAGAAGACCGACTACGCCAAGGCGCACGGAATCAATCCGGACGAGGTCGTCTCCAATGCCACCACCGGTTCAGGACCCTCGGCATCTTTCCTCGGCAGCGATATGCGCGCGGCTTATTACGGCGGAACGACTCTCACCGGCGCCGGCCAGAACCTCGGATTGTTCGAATATCTGGGCACCGATCTGACTGACCTGAACACCTACTACTCCAACGTAAAGCAGACCAACAACGTCCCGATTACCCTCCTGTCCACCGACGGAACCAGCACCAGTTGCGTGGATTCCAGGGCAGGAGGCGACTGCGACGATACCGAACAGACGCTCGACATGACGCAAGCCCTCGGCATGGCTCCTGGACTCGCCAGCTTGGTGATGTACATCGGGTCGACCGATACCGCCATCATCAGTGCCATGACGACCCACAGCCCACTCCCGACTACGATCGGCTGTTCGTGGGGATGGACTCCGGCCGATCCGAGCACGCTTGACCCGTACTTCGAGAAGATGTCGGCGCAAGGCCAAAACTTCTTTGCCGCATCCGGTGATAGTTCCACATGGTCGTCGAGCAATGAGGCTTGGCCCGCGGACGATGCGAATGTCGTTTCTGTCGGCGGGACGGATCTCACAACCTCTGGCGCCGCCGGCCCATGGGCGTCGGAAACCGCCTGGGTGGACAGCG
>JBELAC010000247.1:0-7244 GCA_049509215.1 Terriglobales bacterium | reverse complement strand
GCGCAGTTTGAACCGCTGGACGCACATATCTGGGGCCAACGGCGCACCCAGCCAAGAGGAGACAGACCACCAGCAACGCAATCGGCACAAGAGGCCGGCCAAGGCGGGCTTTGCGTTCATTCACCGATGTACACATCGACCAGTTCCCCCGGATAGAGATTTACATTGGCTGGCTTCTCAATTCTGAAAATCACGGGCAGCACCCTGACATCCACTCGCTCCTGGCGCTGGTCGGATAGCTCGATCTTTGGAGAGACATACGGTTGCACCCGAACGAACTCCATCGGGATTTTGACATTCGACCCGCGAACGGACATTTGCGCCTTCATGCTTGATCCCGAAGGCAGGCGCGGGACGAGAATCTCGTCCACATAACAGCGCACGTTCAGCTTGGCCGGAGAGGATCCCAATGTTATAACCGGGTCCGGGCCCTGCGTGTATGCGTCGTAACCGCCCTGCGGGGATGCGTAGTTTCCGGCGATGGTGTTGATGGAGAGCACGACGCCATCCTGCGGCGCGCGCAGGGTGTACTTGGCCAGCAGCGCGCTGGAGGCCGCATGGGCCTGTTCCAGCGCCTTGGTTTGCCGTTCCTGATTCTGAATGTCGTAGACCCAGGCTCCCGCCTTCGTCAAATCGTATTGTTTACGGGCGACGTCGAGATTCGCGTTTGCAACCGCGACGGCGTTGGCTGCGCTGTCCAACGCATCTTTGCTCACGGAGCGAGGGTCCATCTGGTAAGCGGTTATATCTTTCTGATAAGTATCCTGAGCTGTGACCAATGCAGCTTCAGCGGAAACCACCTGCGCGGCCGCGACATCGAGCGTCTCCTTCCTCGGCTCTGCCTTCAACTCGCTCAGCAGTGCCCTTGCTGCCGCTGCCTGTGAACTCTGCTGCTCCGCCGTCGCTCGTTGAATCGAATCGTCAAGGCGAAGCAATACATCCCCAGCCTTGACTTGCTGACCCTCGGAGACGAGAATCTCTTTCACCGTGCCTGCAACCTCGGGATACATGTTGATGTTCTCGCCGCTGCTCTGCGCGCTCTCCACAATGCCTTCGGCGTAGATCGCGGCTTTGTATGGGTTGGAGGCTGGGCTGAACGCAGCAGGCAAGGCCGGCGTCTTGATACTGAAGAATATGGCGGTCGCGGCTCCTGCCAGGATGCCGGCGAGCGAAATTCCAAAGATGAGTTTGTGCTTCATTTCGCGCTCTTTTCTGTGGTCGGGGTCAGTCGCCCATCTTCCATTTGCAGAATCCGGGTTGCAAACTCGTAGATTCTGCTATCGTGCGTGACAACCACCACGCAGCGATTCTCATCGAGAACATTCTTGCGAACAAAACTCAGAATTGCGTTTCCCGTATCGCCGTCCAGCGAAGCGGTGGGCTCGTCCATAATCAGAATGTCGGGCTTGCTGATCATCGCTCGCGCAATGGCCACTCGTTGCTGTTCGCCTCCGCTCAACTTTACGGGCGGAATACCCGCTCGTCCTTTCAGGCCGACTATCTCCAGGTAGCCGGCCGCTTCGCGGATGGACTCGTCCCAGTCTTTCTCCTTCAGGATGAGCGGGATGGCCGCGTTTTCGGCCGTGGTCAGACGCGGGAATAGATGGAAGTCCTGAAATACAAACCCGATCTTTGCGAGACGAAAGTCGGCCAAACTATCGGCGTCCAGCCTCCAGATATCGACATCCTCCACCTCGACGCTGCCCTCATTCGGCTTCAGGATGCCGGATAGAACGCTGAGCAACGTAGTCTTTCCGCTGCCGGACGGACCCACGATGTAAACCATCTCGCCGAAATAGGCTTCGAGGTCAACCTTCTTCAGCGCGGCTGTCCTGGCTTCCCCTTCGCCGAACCACTTGACCAGACCCTTCGCTTGAATGGCTATGCGCGGCATGTCAACCTCTGAAGATTTCGAATGGATCGATCCGCAAGACTCTGCGGATTCCCACATAACTTGAGATCCCGGCAATGATCGCCACCATGACAAATCCGATCGCGAGATTCCCGAATGAGAGCATGGCGGCGTAGCTGGGAAGTCTTGCCCTTGCCAGCCAGATCGAGAGCACCGACAGCCCAACCCCCAGGCCGTAACCAGTAAACGATGCAAATGTGGCCTGGAACAGGATCATGGCGACCAGATCGCGGCTTCTTGCGCCGATGGCTTTCAGCGCTCCGAACCGCTCGAGATTCTCGAGGATGAACGTGTAGAAGGTTTGACCCGAGATGGACAGACCGACGGTAAAACTGATCAAGACCATGATCAGCATGTTGGTCCCTCCGCCGGTCTTGTATACGAAGAAATCGGCGGTTCTCTGCATGAACTCCTCTTTGGTCAGCGCCAGATATCCGAGCGCCTGCACCTGTTGCTTGATTCTCTGCACATCGGAGAGACTCTTCGGTTCCACGAGCACGTAGGAGATGGTGTAGCGCGGATTGGGAAGATACTGCGCGGCTCTCTCGTAGGTTGTATACAGGGTCGGAGTTCCATAAAGGCCGGAGGTATTTACTTTGGCGATACCTACGATGACTCCGCGATTGTCGTTCAACTCGAACTCCGACCCGATGTGAGGATTCCCAAGCTTGGAAAACTCCGCGTCGCGCACCGCGATGAATCCGCTCTGCGCATAAATGTCTTCGATCTTTCCTTCGACGAGTTCAGGCCTGCCCAGCAGGCTTGTGTCGTCCAGTCCGATGATGCTGACCGATTGATAGGATCCGTCGGAGAGCTTGGCCAGACCTCCTCCCGAATAGAGAGGCACGGCATACTTGACTCCCTGCATGCTTCGGACCGCATCCAGGACGTAGTCCGGCATTCCGACCGTGTTGGCCACCGTCTGCACGGCAGGATCCATAACCCAAATCGTGGAGCCGATATTGATGACCGTTGCGGAGGCGTGATTCAGCACGCCGACAAACATCGAAGTTACGAACATCATCAAAAAGACGGCAAACGTGATGCCCATCAGCAATGCCGTGAACTTGGCCGTGTCGTTGACGAGCAGCTTGAAGGCGAGTTTGAGAGTCCCTTTCAACGGCCTTATCCCTTCGTTCCACGGAACCGCTTCCGCAAGGCTCAGAGCAAATCGTGGAGCAGAAACTTCTCAAGCTGATTGTTCGTGCAGCATCCGAAAAGCCTCGAGCAGTATGCGAGGGCTGTCTTGACCTTTGTAAACAGGCGGTGGTGTTCGCTCCAGCCCGAGCAACGAGTACACTGCCATTTGCGCGGAACGGATCGAATACTCGACGGTGAACACCACATCGTCCGGGAGCTCGCAGAATTGTCCAGCAAAGGCAAGATTCTTCGAGCCTTCCGGTCTCACCTGAGGGCGATCGCCCGTTCCCCGGCATAGAAACTGACTGGTGATGAAGGGCATCATGCAGGGAATGCAGATCGAAGATTCAAGTATCTTCTTTGCATGGGACTCTATGGCCAGGTGCCCCATGATCTCCTGCATGATTTCACGGCCCGTGCATGACGACATTTGCTTCTTCACAAAGTTTCCCGGCACATCGACAAACAGGCCATAGCCCCAGAAGACCTGGACATCCGCAGGCTGCCCGATGAAATGCGGCTGATGAGGCAGCACGATCGACGCCAGCCAGCCGGAGTCTGGAAAGGTGATGAGGCCTCCTTCTCCCGGAACGTTGCCGGTGCGATCCCGAACAAGGTGGAAGAAGGTTGGGTCGTGGAGAGTCGTAGTAAAGGATACCCACTTCGACTGTTGAACGTGCTCGGTGAAGTTGGTTGGGTATCCGAACTGCGGCTGACCGAGGGCGATGTTTTCCCACAGCTTCCAGCCGCCGCCGTCGGATTTGTCCTTCAGCACAGGCGCCGAATCCATCGAGCCCAGGCTGGAGCCTTCCACCATGGATCCCAACGTCACGATCACTTTGTCGTCCTCGCCTACCTCGATCTCCCGAAGAGAATCGCCGCTTCGGCAGAGTATGTGCCGCACTGCGTACCCCTCGGAGTCGTCGCGGAGTTCAAGGTCGACAACGCGTGTATTGAGTTCGAAGTTTACGCCGCGATCCACAAGCCACTTCTGGAGTGGCCGCACCATCGAGTCGTACTGGTTGTAGACAGTTCGCATAATCCCCTTAAGCGTGTTGAAGCCGGAGATCATATGCGTGAAGCGATCCAGGTAGCGCTTGAATTCAATCGCGCTGTGCCAGGGCTGAAAGGCGAAGGTCGTACACCACATGAACCAGAAGTCCGTCTCAAAGAACGAGGGATCGAATTGATCCGCAATGCTGCTTCTTCCCAGCGCCTCCTCCGCTTGAAGCCCTATCCGTTCCAGGGTCAGAATGTGCCGCTCCGTCAGGCCGAATTTGGGAGCGGTGAGCCTGTGGCCATGGCGGAAGAGACGGGACTTGGACGAGGTGTTCATCGCCACGTTCCACTGGAATACCTCCTGCGTTACGGTCTTGCTTTCATCCAAGGTAGGAATCGAGGAGAAAAGATCGAAGGTGCAGAGGTATTTACTCTCGAACATTCTGCCGCCGCGCATGACGTAACCGTCTCTAGGGTTTCCGGCAGCGTCGAGGCTCCCACCGATTTGGGCAGACTCCTCCAGGATGGTGATGTTCTGGCCTGGGATGTCTCCGTCGCGAATCAGGAAGGCGGCAGCCGCGAGAGAAGCGATTCCGCCTCCAACCAGGTAGATTGCCGTGTAATCGTTGGCGAGTTTGTCGGACATATGGTTACAATCCTTTCTTGTTATCGCAACTTAGTTGAAGCAACGCAAGGGCCACGTCTAACCTCTTGAAAAGACTCGAATGCAATGAGCACGGAATCCCGATCTCTTCGCGAATTCGCGAAGTTCGTAACCGTTGCAAACTGGACTTGTGAGAGCGGTTCAGTACGCCGACATGAACTGATACTTGTTGATGTTCATCGACCTGATCCTCGATTCCAGAGTGGATGGCGGGATGCCGAGCCGGGCTGCCGCGCCTGACGGTCCAGATACTCTGCCTTTCGTCTCGGCCAGCACCGCGCCAATCGCCTCGCGATCGCCCAACGCAAAGCCGCCGGAAGAAGCGCGGACAGGCGCTTCGCCGTGGAAGCAATCGCGGCAGAGCCAACTCTTCTTCACAGTGAGCTTTCCCCGCTCATAAATCACCACGGATCGCTCGATAATGTTCTGCAACTCGCGGACGTTTCCGGGCCACGGATATCGGACGAGAGCCTCCATCGTTTCCGGAGAGATCGCATCGATCGTCTTGCCCATCTGCCGGGCAAATTGCCGGACAAAATGCCGCACTAGCAGCGGAATGTCTTCCGCGCGTTCGCGCAGGGGAGGGATCGTGATGGGAAAGACATTGAGCCGGTAGTAGAGGTCGCTGCGAAACTGCCTCTGCAGGATCATTTCTTCCAGGTCGCGATGGGTCGCGGCCACAACGCGTACGTTTACTTGCTTCGTTCGCGTGCTGCCCAGTCGTTCATATTCCCGCTCCTGCAAGACGCGAAGGAGTTTGGGTTGCAACTCCAGCGGAATGTCGCCGATTTCATCCAGAAACAGCGAACCCTGGTCTGCCAGCTCAACCCGGCCGGCCCTCTGCTCGATCGCTCCCGTGAAGGCGCCGCGTTCGTGCCCAAAGAGTTCGCTTTCCAGCAGTCCGCTGGGGATAGCGGCGCAATTGACCTTGACGAAGTTATGACACCTGCGGCGGCTCCGATCGTGAATGGCGCGCGCAATCAGTTCCTTGCCCGTCCCGGTCTCTCCCAACAGCAGGACGGTCGAATCGGAGGCAGCCACCATCTCGACGAGATCGAGCACCTCACGGAGGGCCCGGCTCCGGCCAACGATTCCCGCAAACCCTGGCCGGACAGGGATCTCGTCTTCTTGAAAGAAGACATTATTCGTGCTGCACGCAGCGTCACTCGCGAGACACAGTTGTTGGTTGCGAGGTTCGTAGTCCAAAACCCCTTCCAGATTCATGACCATTCTCCTATCACATGGGTTTCCACTGTTGAGAGGTAATTCGACCTGATCTCCGTCAGCTTGTGCTTCTTTCTTGCTTGATCCACTCCCTGATATACGCCGGGCAATTTGTAAGCCGGATGTGCCCCTTCTCGCAATGCTCCAGAATCCTGATCGCCTCTCGATCCACGAGGGTCAAATCCTTCAGGTCCAGAGTCATCTGGCGATCCTTGCTTTCCAATTCGAAGAGCAATTGCAATTCGGCCACGTTTTCTACATTCAAACGACCTATCAACCGGAAAACGGCCACCCCATTTGCAACCCGCTCAATCCGTAGCATCCGTTCTCACCTCGAACGATTCTGCATTCATGGATTGCATTTGCCGTGCCATTCGTATCTGATTGATAAATAGGTATTTGCCAAATGCCAGACATGACGAAAGTTCGCCAAGTGGCGAAAAGCTGTACAAGAATGCGCGCCAGAACGCTCACAATTCTCCCCGCGGAATGACGGCCGGGGATTCGCCGATTCTTGGAGAGCTATGTGATCTTGAGGCGGTTTTTGTCGATTTTCAGCGACCTGATCTTGGATTCCAGGGTCGATCGGGGCATGCACAGCCTGGCAGCGGCGCCAGAAGGTCCGGACACGCGTCCGCCGCACTCTCTCAATGCCGCTTCAATCGTGTCCTTTTCCTGCGCGGCAAGCAACTGAGAAAGTCCGACCTGGCCGCCAGGCTCTATTGCAAGGGGCTGACTTGAAAGCCAGCTTTCGTCCACGGTGAAACTCTCCGACTCGCATACGATGACCGATCGCTCGACGATATTTTGCAGTTCGCGAATGTTGCCTGGCCAGGGGTAGGACTGTAGTAACTCAAGACTCCTCTTGCTAACTTGCCGAATGCTCTTGCCTGCTTTTCTCGCGTAACGGTCGATGAAGTACTCGACCAGCAACGGAATGTCTTCCTTCCTTTTCCGCAGAGGGGGAGTCTCGATGGGAAAAACGTTGAGCCTGTAAAAAAGGTCGCTGCGGAATGTGCCCGCGGCGACGGCCGCCTGAATGTCCCGGTTGGTAGCCGCAATCACGCGCACTTCGCAGCGGATCGTCCGGTTTCCGCCTACACGCTCGAACTCCCGTTCCTGTAAAACACGCAAGAGCGCAACTTGCGTCTCCGCGGGAAGTTCTCCGATTTCATCCAGGAAGATGGTGCCTCCTTCGGCCAGTTCAAAGCGGCCCAGATGCCGCTGGGTAGCACCCGTAAAGGCGCCCTTCTCATGGCCGAACAACTCCGATGCGATCAAATCGCGTGGAATAGCGGAACAATT
>JBELAC010000246.1:0-7250 GCA_049509215.1 Terriglobales bacterium | reverse complement strand
TGCAGATTTTCTCCTTTGCCCGGAAAAAATTCTTCCATCAGCGCCATGCCCAGCCCTTGCGCCACGCCGCCCTCGATCTGTCCTTCAACCAGAGTGGGATTGATCGCACGCCCCACATCGTGCGCCGCCGTTACTTTCAACACACGGATCGCCCCGAGCTCTGTATCAACTTCGATTTCCGCCATGTGAGCGCCGAATCCGAATACCGCATATGGTTTGCCCTGTCCATCTTCATCGAGCTCGCTGGTCGGCGGATCAAACGTCGCCTCGCTGGTGATCACATACCCGTACTCGTCGAGCGGCATCGCGCGCAGATCGATCGTCCGCGACTTCCCGCTCTCGCTGACCGCGACGCGCTCATCTTCGAAGACAACCTCAGCGCACGAGCACGCACTCGCCAGCTCAAGAATGGCTTTCCGCAATTTCTCGCCTGCCATGCGCGCCGCATTTCCCGTAACCAGGGTCTGGCGCGACGCGGAAGTCTTCCCGCAATCGGGCGTGATCGAGGTATCGCCCGATACCAGATCGAAGCGCTCAATCGGAGCGCCCAGCCCATCGGCGCAAATCTGCGTGACGATTGTGTTCGAGCCTTGCCCAATGTCCACCGCGCCCTGGTGCAACGCAATTCGCCCGTCCCGCTTCAAGCCAATTCGTACGGTCGAAGGATTCGGCAGGGAAGTGTTCCCGCATCCGTACCACATCCCCGCAACGCCCACGCCTCGCCGCAACGGCCCCCGAACTCTGGCGTTGAACTCCGCTGTTTCTTTCCGCGCGGCCTGCCATCTTGGCCGAAGCGCCTCGAAACACGCTCGCATCCCTACGCCTTCACCGAGCACTTGCCCCGTAACGGTCGGAGTGTCATTATCCAGCGCGTTCAGAATCCGGAACTCCAGACGATCCATGCCCACGCGATCTGCCAGTTCGTCATACAGCTGTTCCTGTGCGATCGCCGCCTGCGGAACTCCAAACCCGCGGAACGCCCCCGCCGGAACCACGTTGGTATGCACCGCCCGCGTCAAGGCCCGATAATGCGGCACATAATAAGGACCCGACCCGTGTACCGGCACGCGCGCCGCCACCGTCGGTCCCCACGAGGCGTACGCGCCCGTATTGAAGTCGGCCGCGAAATCGAGTGCGACCAGCTTGCCTTCTCGGGTGCACCCTCCGCGCAGACGAATATGCGACGCATGCCGTTTGGTGGTCGAGACGATCGACTCCGTTCGCGAATACACCATGCGCACCGGTTTTCCCAGATGCCATGCCGCGATCGCAAGAAACGGCTGCACCGAGAGGTCGAGCTTTGATCCGAAGCCGCCGCCCACAGCCGTAGGAATGATGCGCACTTGCTCCGGCGCAATCCCAAGAACCGCAGCAATGTCGCTGCGATCCATATAAGGAGCCTGCGTGCAAGCCTGAATCTCGACCCCGTTACCCACGCGCCGCGCAAATCCCGCTTCCGGTTCGATATAAGCGTGCTCGACAAATCCCGTTTCGCACTCGAAGTCTGCTCGAATGTCCGCCTCGCCCAAGCCTGTTTCCACATCGCCGCGCACGACGCGCCCGCGCGTCAGAACATTTTCAGCGCGCTTCTCATGAATGAGCTGCGTTCCGGCAGCCAGCGCTTCGTCCATCTCGCGGATTGCCGGCAATTGTTCCCAGGCAACGGGGAAATCCTTCGTATCCAGAGCCTCAACCGCAGCAGACCCGCCCGCGATCGCTGCGACTGCCTCGCCTCGATGGCGCGCCTCGTTTTCGGCAAACACCGGCTGGTCGGCGAATCGAACAATGACCCCATAACGGTTGATGCCGGGTACATCCCTAGCAGTGAACACGGCCTCAATCCCCGGATGCTCGCGCACAAATCCTGCCAGGTCGCCAAGCTGAAACCGCGCCCGATCATAAGGACAGCGAATTGCCCGCACCGCCAGTGCCCCCGTGGGCATTTCGTCGGCGCCAAAGATCTCACTGCCCTCTACCTTTTTCTTTCCGTCCAACCGCACCAACCGCTTGCCGACAGCAGTTCCGGCGGCCAAGCCGGCTGTCTGACAAGGTTTTTCATCGACGCTCTCCTTACCGATCGTTTGAACTGATTTCGAAGCGTCCGCTTTCGTTGAGTGTGGCGGCGTCGCATCAAGAATTGCCGCGATGATTTTTCGATATCCCGTACACCGGCAGAGCACACCGCCGATTGCATCCATGACCTCGCGTTCGTCGGGATTCTGATTTTGTTCAATCAACGCCGTCGCAGCCACCAGCATCCCGGGCGTGCAGGCGCCGCATTGCGCGGCGCCGTGGTCAAGAAACGACTGTTGCAGTCGAGCCCCCGCCTCTCGCTTCGACAATCCTTCAACGGTCGTAATCTCCGTTCCCTCAGCCTGTCCAACCGCCATTAGGCACGCGCAAACGGGTTCTCCGTTGACCAGGACCGTACATGCCCCGCAGTCTCCGGCGTCGCATCCGACTTTCGTTCCCGTTAGTCCAAGGTCTTCGCGTAATACGCGCGAAAGCCGCGTGACTGGCGAATTCGAAACAATGACGGCCTTTCCATTCACGGAAAACGCAATCGATTGCGGTTGCATCCGCGCCGCGAGTTCTCCGGTCGCCGCCATCTATACGTTCTCCCTGCAGTCGTTCAAAGCTCGCTCTACCAATGTTAGCGCAGCATCCTTGCGGTATTGGCGGGTTGCCCGTACGTCGTCGATAGGCTCAAGCGGATCGAGATGCTCGCGCCTCACCCGCCCGGTAAACCCGTCGCGCGCGGAAGCGCCTTTTAGATCGCTTTCCAGCGTGCGCAGCCGCCGCGCTACCGCGGAACACGATCCCACCGCAACTCGAGCCTTCGCGATCCTCCCCGCGTCGTCAATCAAAATCACCGCTGCAACCATCGCGATCGAGATCACTAGATAGCGCCGCGCTCCGAGCTTCACGAAACTCGATGCTGCCTCATCCATTCCCCGCGGAATCAGCACGGCCGTCAGCAGTTCGTCGAGGTTGCGTTGCGTTTTGCGGTTGCCAACAATGAAGTCTTCCAGCGGCATTCGCCGCGTTCCACACTTGGAAATCAGTTCCACCTGCGCGTCCAGCGCCAGCAATGGCGGCACGCCGTCAGCCGCCGGCGACGCATTGCACAAATTGCCCGCCACCGTTCCTCGATTTTGAATCTGTACCGATCCCACTTCCCGCGCCGCGCTTTTCAGCGCGTCAAAACATCGGGGGAGCGGTGTGCGGATAACGTCAGTCCAAGTCGTGAGTCCGCCAATGCGGATAAACTCCCCATCCCGCGCCACCCCTCGCAATTCTTTCAGCGCAGAGATGTCCACCACCGCATCCTGCACCACGCGCTCGCCCTGCGCGGGATAAAAGTCGGTGCCTCCCGACAGAATTCGGCATTTTCCTGATGAGAGTTCTTCCACCGCTTCCGCCAGCGTTTTGGGTTTGAGATATGACGGTTGGATAGACAACGTCTGCAACCCCGAGTCAGGTTAGAACGCCCGCGTGCGAGGCGCAATGTTGGCTATTTGTATAGCAACGATGCCGATTTGTACAGCGCCCGCCGCCAATCCCTTCCGTTTCGGCAACATCACATCCATCAGTGATAACGGTCACTGAAAGTATGTTCATTTGAACAGTACAAGAGACAACACGGGGGAGGACCCGATGTCCACACGGGCGGGGGATTTGGTCGTTTCGCTGGAAATGCGGAAACAGCTTCTTGCTCTCGGCACTCTTGTTACTAAGGCGAAAGGAACCATTCTTTTCCGGCATGGCGATCCCGTTCTCGGCCTGTTTCTGATCTGCAAAGGCAAGATCCGGTTGGCGTTGGATAGCTCCAGCCTGGTATTTCCGCCGCGCATCCTGGGTCCCGATTCCGTTGCCGGATTGCCTGCCAGCGTCGCCGGCTCTCCCTATAGCCTCACTGCGGAGGTCGTCGAAAACGCCGAATTGCTGTTCGTTCCGCGCGGGGCGTTAGTCAATTGCCTGCAGCAGAATCCGGAATTCTGCTTTGAGGTCATGGATATCCTCAGCGCGGAAATCTCCGGCACCCGCGCCGCCCTCAAGCACAGCTCCTCTCGTTCGCATAGGGATTGAGCCACCATCCGCCGCCCAGCCTGCTATCCTCGGCTGTTCGCGCATCGACATTTTATTTGCCCCCGCTCCCTGTGCTGTGTATGCTGTTGAGCGCAAATATCTAGGAGATCCTAATGCGCCCTGCAACTGTGGTTGGATTGCTCGTCTTTTCGTTGCTCGTTCTTTCCCCTATTGTTTCGCACGCCCAGGGAAAATTCACCCCGCCCGACCTAAAAGAAGGCCTTTGGGAAGTCACCGTAACGCGCTCCGGTTCCGGTGCCGGCATGGGAGGTATTCCTCCCGACGTGCTCGCCAAGATGAGCCCCGACCAGCGCGCCCAGGTGGAAGCCGCGATGAAGAGTCACGGCGTCACCATGAACGGAAACAGTACTACTGTGAAGAACTGCGTCACCAAGGAAAAGCTCGCGAAGGGCAGGGCGTTTTCCGCCCAGAATCGTGAAAACTGCACCCGCGATGTCGTCAGTTCTTCCCCTCGTCACATGGAAATAAAGATGCACTGCGACCAGACCGACAATGGCAAGAAGACGGCCATGGACGGCACCACGACCATCGACGTTCTCGGCCCAGACAGTGTTAAGGGCACCATGCATATCGTGTCTGCTGGCGACGAACACAACGTGACCATGGATTCCACCTTTACATCCAAGTATCTCGGTCCCGATTGCGGAGACATCAAATAAAAAGGGCCCCGCATTGAGCGGGGCTGACTGTTCGCGCCCACCACTTCAAACAGAGAAGTTGTACTAGTGTAGTGCGTCAAGCAGAAATGACCTGCATTCGCTTTGAAAGGATGGGCTTCAGCCCATCCGGAAGGCTACGCTAGCGGGCTGGGCTATTCGAATTCCTACCACCAGACGGTGGTGTCCGGTTTCGCCATCAGTTTGCCCAGTTCCTGCTTGATCTCGAGCAGTCGGGTGGCGCGTGCCTCAAACGCGGATCGATCCATCGTGCTGCGCTTTTGCTTGGCCGGAACGCTGTCGTTCAGGGTCTTGAGATCGGCGATTTCCTGGCGAAGACCGTTGAGGTATTGCAATGTGAGAGGCATCACTCTCAGCATACGCTCAATTGGCTGCCCGCAGGAGGAATTCGGTCTGCCGCGAGTCATGTCGAAAGGCCACACTTGACCTTGCGGTACGCCTGCTCCAAGGCATAGCATCTCCTGTTCGGAGGTGCTGAATGCCGCAGAATCCCGATTCCTCCCGTCGTAACTTCCTGAAGCAATCCAGCGTGCTCGGAGTTGCCGTTGTAGCCGGTAAAGTTACCGATAGCGCCGCGAGCGTTCTTCCTCCATTGCCTGCGAATCCTGCCACTGAGAAGGCAATGCCGATGCGCAACCTCGGCCGCACCGGATACCGCGTCGGCATCTTTAGTCTTGGCGGTCAGGCTTCGATCGAACAGCCCAACAACGACGCGGTCGCAGTGCCGATCATCGAGCGCGCGCTCGACCTCGGCGTCAACTACATCGATACCGCTGCGATGTATGGAGGCAGCGAGCGCTGGAGCCAGCGTTACGTCGGACAGGTGATGAAGCATCGTCGTGATCAGGCTTATCTCGCATCGAAAACGCACGACCGCACGCGCGATGGTTCGCTGCGCCTGCTCGAGGAATCGCTCAAGCTGCTTAACACCGATCATCTTGATGCCTGGCAGGTTCATCACATCGATGGACAAGACGATGTCGATCGCATCTTCGCCAAAGGCGGCGCGATCGAAGCGTTCCAGCAGGCCAAAGATCAGAAGATGGTTCGCTTCCTCGGCGTCACTGGACATCACGATCCCGATCCGCTGATCCAATGCATCGAGCGTTTTCCCTTCGACCAGATTCTGATGGCCTTGAATGCGGCCGACAAACATCACCTCAGCTTCCAGGAGAAACTCCTGCCGCTCGCTGTCGAAAAGCAGATGGGAATTATTGGAATGAAGATTCCCGCGCGCGGACGAATTCTCGCCAGTTGGAAACCCGAGCAACATAAGCAAGGCGGCTTCGAAGGCACCGCTTCCGGCCCCGGCACGCTGGCCATGAAAGAGGCGATGTATTACGTGCTCTCGCAGCCAGTCAGCACCGTGATTATCGGCTGCGACACGATCGCGCAGCTCGAAGAAAACGTCCAGTTCGCACGCGACTTCACTCCGCTCAGCGAACGCCAGCTCGCCGCGCTCAGTGAGAAAGCGCAGCCCGTGGCAAAGCAGGCGCTGTTCTTCCGCCGCTGGGTCTAAGAACCGTGGCGATGACCCGGAATTCGACCGGGAGGTGTTTACTGATTGATACTGTTTACCCTCCTCAAGCGATCTTTTGGAATCAACGGGTTAGGGGGAGTTTTTTTGTAAATCTTTGAGAAATAAGTGGTTTATTCGCGAAAATCTTGTCAAGAGGGAGTTGGGGGCGAAATGTCAGTAAGTAACTCGATTCAGGGGAGATATAGTTTCGCCGCATTTGTCGGGTTGGGGCGGCGAAAATGAGATAATAAGAATAGGAAGAAAAAAAAACAGCGCGGCCTTGGGCCGCGCTTTTTGTTTGGAGAAAAGCATGGGGGATGCGGTTGAGATTCGGCGCTGTCAGCACATCAAGGTGAATGGGACGCAATGCGGTTCGCCGGCACTGCGCGGTGAGCGGTTTTGTCACTTCCATCGCGAGAACCAGCCGGCACGGGTAAAGGTGAACGGCGCGGAAGGCGGCGAGGTTCTGGTGCCGGTGTTCGACGATGCGCAGTCGATCCAGACGGTGGTGAGGCAGGTGGCGATGCTGGTGCTGGAGGGGAAGATCGAGAACAAGAAAGCGGGCCTGCTGCTGTATGCGCTGCAGATAGCGTCGACGAACCTGAAGCGGGTGGAAGAGGAGAAGCCGCGGCCGACGCAAGTGGTGGTGGATCGGGAGAGTGTGAGCGAGACGCCGATTGGGATGACGCCGTGGTCGAAGAGGGAAGGAGGGTGCGAACCGGAGGATGAGGAGGAAAGGTTCCAGGGTCCGCTGGCGGCGAAGCTAAAGCGGGAGATGTTTCACGTGCGGCAAGTGCATGAGTGTCACCAGAACGATGCGCGGCGGCTGGCGAAGGAACTGAGGGATTATGCGAAGGTCGGGCCGGAGACCGACCTTGGAAAGTTGAAGTGGAGTTTGTGCAACATCGCGGGGAAGATCGAGGGTTTTGCGGCGAGGTGAGGGG
>JBELAC010000245.1:0-7262 GCA_049509215.1 Terriglobales bacterium | reverse complement strand
AAGGAATCAGCATGGCCACCGCATCGGGATCCCCGCGCCTTGCAATTCGCGCTTGAGATCGGCAACGTCGCGCAAGCCAAAATGAAAAATGGAAGCCGCGAGCGCCGCATCAGCCCGCCCAATTTGAAATACGTCGACAAAAGTTTTCGTGTCTCCACCTCCTCCCGAAGCGATCACTGGAATGTTCAGAGCCTCTGCGATGATGCGGGTTAAATCGCAATCGAAGCCTGCGCCCGTGCCATCGCGATCCATCGACGTGAGCAGAATCTCGCCAGCTCCTCTTCGTTCGGCCTCTCTCGCCCACTCCACGGCGTCTTGCCCGGTTGGCTTCCGTCCGCCGCCTGCGTAAGCTTCAAATCTCGCTTCGCCGTCAATGCGCTTGGCGTCGATCGCCACAATCACGGCCTGCGAGCCGTAACGGTCGGCGATCGAAGTGATCAGTGACGGATCAGCAAGTGCCGCCGAATTGATGCTGATCTTGTCCGCGCCCGCATCGAACACCGCCATCGCTTCTTCCAGCGATCGAATACCGCCCCCGACCGTGAACGGAATGAATAGCTGGTGAGCCGTCCGGCGAACGGTATCTACCAGCGTCGCCCTATTCTCGTGGGTAGCGGAAATGTCGAGCAAAACCACCTCATCGGCCCCAGCGGCGCTATGAGCGGCAGCCAGTTCCGCTGGATCGCCCGCATCGCGCAGTTGCTCGAACTGCACGCCCTTGACGACGCGGCCGCCCTTTACATCCAGGCACGCGATGATTCTTTTTGTCAGCATCGGATCGTCCGCACCGAGTTTTGCAGTTTGTACCCCATCAAAGTCTGCAAAAATTCTTGAGCAGCTGTAGTCCAATCGCGCCCGACTTCTCCGGATGAAACTGGACCCCAAACAGATGCTCCCGTTCGACAGCAGCAGAAAACTCACCACCGTATTCCGATCGCGCCGCCGTTGCGCCTACCACAGGCGCCCGATACGAATGGGTGAAGTACACAAAGCTGCCGGATGGGATTCCCTCTAACAGCCGCGATCCCTCGCGGCACGTCAGCGAGTTCCAGCCAACGTGCGGCGATTTTACGTTCACCGGAAAACGTTCGCACCTCTCCGGAAATAATCCAAGACCGGCAAGCCCGGGAGCTTCTTCGCTCGATCCAAACATCCATTGCATTCCAATGCAGATTCCGAGGAAAGGTATGCCTTGCCCAACCCGTTGCAAAATCGCGGCCCGCAGACCGGTCTGTTCCAGGATTGTGGTGCCCGAGAAGTGGCCGACGCCGGGAAGAATCACCTTGTCCGCATTCGCGACCACGCGCGCATCTTGCGTCACCACCGCGTCCGCTTCCAGATGATCGAGCGCCTTCATCACAGACGTGAGATTCCCGGCGCGATAATCAACCACCGCGATCATCAGAGCAATCCTTTGGTGCTTGGCAGCAGACGCGACATGCGGCGATCGCGCCAGCAGGCAGCGCGCAACGCCCGCGCAAATGCCTTGAATAAAGATTCGATCTTATGGTGACTCGACCGGCCATAAAGAATGCGTGCATGAACGCTGGCGCGCGCTCCGCGCGAAAAGGCCTCAAAGAAGTCCTGCACCAGTTCGGCCTGCAGGTCACCAACCAGGCGCGTGCGAACCTTGGTCTCGACCACCGTCGAAGTCCGTCCGCAAAAATCTACCGCAGCGAGTCCAAGTGTCTCGTCCATCGGCATCAGGAAGTAGCCGGCGCGCAAAATTCCACGTTTCGTGCCCAGCGCCTTATCGAAAAGTTGCCCGAGCACGATGCCAACGTCTTCGACGGTATGGTGCTGATCGACGTCGAGATCACCTCTGGCTTTCAATTGAAGGTCGAATCCGCCGTGATGGGCAAACAGTTCCAGCATGTGATCGAAAAAGCGAATTCCGGTCGAAATCTTGTAGCGGCCTTTTCCATCAATGACCAGCACCGCGTGGATATTGGTTTCTTTGGTAGTGCGCTGGATCGTGGCTTTCCTCATTTTGCGGCCGCCTCCGTGGTCACGATCTTGTCCTCGAACTCCGCTAGTGTTTCGCGAAGCGCAGACATCAATCGAGCGGTTTGCTCCGTCGTCCCCAGCGAGATGCGAACGCAGCCCTCACAACCGTAGTCACGGGAGCGGTCGCGCACCAGAATTCCGCGTGCTCGCATCGACTGGAGGAACGCGCCGCCCAATTGACCGAAGTTCGCGAGCACGAAATTAGCCTGGCTTGGCCAGTAGGGAATCTTCCATCGCTCGAACTCGCGCTCTAGTTCTTCTCGTCCTCGACGAACCTGGCTGACATACCCGCGAACATAGTCGCCGTCTTCCAATGCCACGGGCAAACATGCGAGTGCCACTCCATTCACGTTGTAGGGAGATGCCACTCGGCGCACGAGCGGGATGTACGTGTCTCCGCCGGTAAGCACTCCGACGCGAAGACTGGCCATGCCATAGGCCTTCGAAAACGTGCGCGCGACAAACAGATTCCTGAGATTGCTCCATTGCCCGATCAACGTCTGTCCGTAAAAATCGAAGTAGGCCTCATCAATCAGCACCGCTGCTTCCGGCGCCCGCCGGGCGATTTCAATCAGCTGTTCCGGTTCGGCGACAATGCCGGTCGGATTGTTGGGATTGGCAATCGCAATCAGCCGCGTGCGCGAGCTTATCTTGGCGAGCAATTCGGAAGCAGGGAAACGAAAGCCTTCTCCGGCAGGAACCGCAATGACTCGCGCTCCCGTCGCCCGCGCCGAGATTTCGTACATGGCGAACGTCGGCACCACGATCAGCGCCTCGTCGCCCGGCTCAAGGAATGTTTCGCAAAGCAAGTGGATGGCTTCATCCACTCCGTTGGTCAGCAGCAACTCGTCAGGCTTAATTCCGAGATGAGCAGCCACGATCCGTTCGACCGATTCGCGTTCCGGATAACAGCCAATCTGTTCCGCGGTCATTTGGCCCAATCGCGCCAGCACCCGCTCCGAGCAGCCAGCAGTATTCTCGTTGAAATCGAGACGAAGGCCATCTCGCCCGCCCAGCGGCGGATGATACGTGGGAAGATTTCGTACGGCTGCGCGAGCCTCAAGCATGGCTGGTCCTTCCATGATCGCATCGCACGCGGATCGACTGCGCGTGCGCCTGCAATCCCTCTGTAATTGCCAGCAGTTCTACGATCGGCGCAATCCCGCGCAAGCCGGGCTGCGAAAGTTTCTGCACGCTGATGAGCTTCACAAAATCAAGAACGCTCAGCCCTCCCCGAAAGCGTGCCGCAGCGCCAGTCGGCAAAACATGGTTCGGGCCCGCCGCGTAGTCACCCGCGGCTTGCGGCGAATAGTCGCCAATAAAGACCGACCCGGCATTCCGGATGAGTGCCGCGTCCTCGACGCGATCAATCGTGAGGTGCTCGGGGGCGATTTCATTCGCCCACGCAAAGCTCTGTTGGCATGATGCCGATAACAAAATGACGCCGCTGGTGCGGATCGACTGTCGCGCCATAGCATTCCCGCTGCTGAGATTCTTTACCGAACTCGCCACCCGCTCCGCGAGACCACGGCGTGTCGTGATAAAAACCACCAGCGCTTCCGGATCGTGCTCAGCCTGCGCCATCAGGTCAGACGCGATAAAGTCCGGTCTCCCCGTGTCGCTTATGACGAGCCCTTCGGTCGGGCCAGCCAGCATATCGATCGAGCAATCGAAAGCAACCTGCTTCTTTGCGGCGGTCACGTAGAGATTCCCTGGGCCGACGATTCTATCCACGCGCGGAATGCTCTCGGTTCCATAGGCGAGCGCTGCAATGGCTTGCGCACCACCGACTCGGTAAACTTCGCGGACTCCAAGCATCATGGCTGCTACCAACACGTCCGCTTGCGGTTTCGGCGAAACCACGCAAATATTTTCGACGCCGGCGACTTGAGCCGGGATGACCGTCATCAGCATGGTCGAAACGAGCGGATAACGTCCGCCCGGAACATAACAGCCGGCCGAACCCACCGGACGCACCAGTTGCCCAAGCGAGATGCCCTTGCGAGTGCGCGTCCATTCTTTGGGCTTTTGCATGTCGCAGAAATGACGGATGTTCGCCGCCGCAGCCTGCAAGGCCCGTTTCAGCTCGGGACGCGCCGACTTCCATGCCCATCGAATTTCCTCTTCTGAGACTCGCAGCGATGCATCCGGTTGAAGTCCATCCCAGCGCTCCGAATATTTACGTAACGCGCGGTCGCCTCTTCGCTGCACATCGGCAACGACGCGGCGCACCACGCCCTCAATTTCCTCGTAACGCGAACCACGCGCTGCCAGCTTGCGGACCCGCGCCTCGGCTGCCGCTCCCGAAAAAATGCGCATCATAGCACTACCTTGTTGAGCGGATATTCAACAATCCCTTGCCCATTCGCCGCTTTCAGGCGAGGGATGATCTGCCACGCCAACGATTCTTCGATGATCGTATTGACAGCTAACCAGTCTGGATCACTTAAGGGCGACACGGTAGGATTTTGCAGCGCGGGCAACACCGCCAGCACCGCGGGCAAGTCTTTCTTCCGGACGTTCAGCATCAGGCCCACACGATCCTGGGCGTCCATTGCCCCGCGCAACATCAGCGCCAGATTTTCGATCTTGCGGCGCTTCTCGTCATCCTGCCATGCCGTTTTGTTGGCGATCACCTGGGTGTTGGATTCCAGCACGGTGTCGATGATGCGCAGGCGATTCGCCTTCAGTGAGCTGCCGGTTTCGGTGACCTCGACAATTGCGTCCGCCAGCATCGGCGGCTTTACTTCAGTGGCGCCCCAGGAAAACTCCACCTGCACTCCCACACCCTTTTTCTCGAAATATTTTCTCGTGACGCTGACCAGTTCGGTCGCGATGATCAGTCCCTTGAGATCTTCGGCGCGCTGATAGGTTGATTCCTCAGGCACAGCCAGCACCCAGCGTACTTTGCCGCGGCTTTGCTTCGCATAAATCAAATCGGAAACGGTGACCACTTCAAGTCCGCTCTCCAACACCCAGTCAAAGCCTGTCAGTCCCGCGTCGAGCACACCATGCTCAACATAACGGGCCATCTCCTGCGCCCGGATCAGCATGCACTCGATTTCCGAATCTCCAGTCGTCGCAAAGTAGGAACGTGCGGTAATGAAGACGGGAAGACCTGCGCGAGCGAACAACCGCATGGTTGCCTCTTGCAAACTACCCTTTGGAATGCCGAGCCGGATCTTCATGACCGCACCGCCGGAGCGCCCGGCTTCGCGCTCGAGCGATCCTCACAAAGTGGCTTTGTGAAACAAGACCGAGTGCCCTCATGACAGACGACGCCGGCTCCCTCGACATGAACCTGTAACAACAGTGTGTCGCGATCGCAATCCGTTGTCGCCGAAACGAGCTTCAGCTTGTTGCCGGAAGTTTCCCCCTTAGCCCACATCTTCCCTCGGGTACGGCTGAAGAATGTCACATATCCGGTCGATCGTGTGAGCGCCCATGCTTCGTCATTCATGAAACCCAGCATCAGTACCTCGCCGTTAGCCGCATCTTGCACAATTGCGGGCGCTAGGCCCTGCATCTTGCCAAAATCTATCTCGACCCTCATAAAATCCTTTCTGACAATCGCTCACAATGCTCAATCTCAAAAACAAAAAGCCCGCTGAGCTTGGAATCGCGTCAGCGGGCTTGAATCTCTTCGGTGTTACGCTAGCTCAGCCAAACACCGCCGCCGACGCACAAGGCGCGTGATGGTGATGATGACGATGAGCTACTCCGATCATTGATTTACCTTAGCGAAGCTATCCAGCGTTGTCAATCAGCTTACGCATGAACCGCAAGTCGCTGGAAAAACCGAATTTCCATGCAACCGACTCCCCGTTATAATCCTGCCCTCACCATGCTCCTTCCTTGCCTCCCCACCACCAGAGGAGACCCACCGTCGCCGTATCCTGTTGTTTGGTGAGAAGTCCCTGAATGTCAGTCAAGAAAGACGGCTGATTCGAGAAATCTCGCCTCCACTCATAACGCATGAGCATCCCGTTCGCCACCTTGTAGTCAAAGGTAACGGTATTTTCTTTCAGCGCCTGCGTAATCCCGCTAAACAATCCGCCTCGGTCGGACATATACTCTGCCCGGGCAGCAAGGGCGAATTTGGGTGTTAATTGGTATGCGATGTAGGCAGCGCCGCCGTCCACATGAGAGGGCGCGGAAGATTCGCCGGGCGCCTGATTCCTCCAAAGGCGTTGAATCACATAGTCTCCCTCGACTTGCAACGTCAGTTTGGGTGTCGCCTGCCAGGTCGCGTAGCTGTCGAAGATGTGAGTTCGCCCATCCGGCGCGGGACGAATCGCGGTAAAGCACAGCCCCGGCTGCACCGGGATGGGTCCGCAATCCGTGGCTACCGCCCGGTCAGGATGATCCTGGCCGAGATAATAGTCCATAGTCCACGTAACGGTCTTTCTGGGTTTGGCCGTGAAACCGAACAGCTCGTCTTTGAATGCATTGGTGCCTTCGGCCTGGTTCGTGCCATTGATCACCCAGTAGTTCACCGTGAGGCGATCGTTGACCGGATAATTGGCACGCAGGCCCATATGGTAAAAAGGCAGAAAATTGAACCAGAACGATCGCGAATAGTTCATTTGGTCCTTCGTGTAATTGCCCTCTGCCCCGAGCGCACTCGCCCACTTGCCGAAGTCGACCTGCAGGCCTTTTCCGACCGGGACGATATAGGTACCGTAAACCTGGAAAATGTTGCGATAAATGTCCGGCCGCGGTTCGTTGGCCGGATTTCCCTGGGACGAGTCCGTGGCCTGCCCGAATTGCAAATCCAGGCGGCCGCCCCACCGTCGCCCTGCAGCGACGTCGGGGGCCCGCTCGAAGACCACGCTGGCCTGATTCAAGCTGAATTCATTACTGAGAACGTCATAGGCTCGCAGCAGGTTCACACGACCCACCGGATGATTGAAGTTGTACTCATAGTAAGTATCGAGCGCCAGATTAATCGTCGTCCCGCGCAGAGAGTCCAGCGTCTTTCTGTCCTCGGCCGTCACGAGGGCCTGCTCGGAAGAAATTTGGCCCGGAACACTCCCGGCAACGGCCGTGCTCGCACTATCCCCACCACGAGGCTGGCTGCTCGACTGCATCTGTTTCACCAGCGTTTTCAACTCGCTGACCTCCGCCTCCAGCTGCGTGACCCGCTCCTGCAATTTCTGCGAGTTTTCTGGCGCTGGTGGCTGCTGTGCGATCGATTGGCTACGTAGGATTACGACACATGCGCCCAGTGCGATTATGCTGACGCCATGCCTCCA
>JBELAC010000244.1:0-7265 GCA_049509215.1 Terriglobales bacterium | reverse complement strand
TACTTGTGGCGGAGGAGTTCTCGGCGGCCGACGGCACTTTGACACATACCTTTAAGGTGCGTCGTCGCGGAATCGAGAGTCGCTACCGTGATCTGATCGATGACATGTACGCCAAGGCCGAAACCGCGGAAGTTGATCCGGTCCGCCGATAGTCGAATTCAGATAAACCGCCTCACGCTTGCCAGGTTCGCCCGCCCCCGCCGTACAATAAAGACATGACGGACTCATTCATCATCGCAGGCAGGCAATTTCAGTCCCGTCTCATCGTTGGGACTGGCAAATACAGATCGTTTCAGGAGACCGCGCGTGCGCTTGAGGCCAGCGGCGCTGATATGGTAACGGTCGCGGTTCGCCGCGTAAATCTTGACCGCAGCACCGAATCCCTTCTCGATTACATTGATCCCGGAAAATATTTCCTTCTGCCCAATACGGCCGGATGCTACACCGCTGAGGAGACGATCCGCACGGCTCGGTTGGCACGGGAGGCCGGGCTTTCTGATTGGATCAAACTTGAAGTGATCGGCGATCAAGCCACGCTGTTTCCCGACGTGCAAGCCACACTTGAAGCCACGCGCACGCTGGCGAAAGAAGGCTTCACCGTGCTGGCCTACACATCGGACGACATCGTCTTCGCGAAGCGCCTCGTCGATGCGGGCGCGGCGGCTGTGATGCCTCTGGGCGCGCCCATCGGCAGCGGTCTCGGCATTCAGAACACCGCGAACCTGCGCATTCTGCGCGAACTGATTACGGGCGTTCCACTCATTGTCGATGCCGGCGTAGGCACAGCCTCCGATGCCGCCATCGCAATGGAACTCGGCTATGACGCCGTCCTGATGAATACCGGCATCGCTGGCGCTCAAGAACCCGTGCTCATGGCCGAAGCCATGAAGCATGCCGTCCTGGCTGGACGGAAGGCCTACCTGGCGGGAAGAATGCCTCGCAAACTCTACGCCACAGCCAGTTCCCCGCTCGAAGGCATTGTGCGCTAGCGCGCCGCGAAGCTAAACCGCAAATCAGAAAAACAGGGTGACCTTTCGGTCGCCCTCATTTCAATCAATCCGGATCATTCTTACAGCATCTTCACGCTGTCCACGTGAATCTTGTCCCCATCGATGTGTCCCGTGATTGCTACGTGGTGCCCGTAGTGATCCTTAAGCACATCGGGATTTTCCACATTCAGGACCTTCTGGTCCCCATCGGTGACAACGACGGGGCTCGCTCCCTTGGCGATGCACTTCTTCGTGCATTCCTCAGCCGCGGCGTTGGCCCCTTTTACACCACAATTAGAATCGCTGATCCAGCCGTTCACGGTCTGGGGGCTTCCGGCAAATGCCACCGGAGCAATCATCAGGACCAACGCGAGAGCGAGCAGCAACAAAACAGCTTTCCGCATACCATCCTCCTCAATTGAGTTCCCACACGAATGCTTGAACTCTACCACAGCCGAAGCCACTTCGCTTTCCCAGACACCCGCTTTACCTTTTTACAAAACCATGCGGTTCTTGCTGCTTTCGGTGTAACATGGCAACCACTATCAATACCCCACGGGAGGGAAAGGATGTCTGCACGGTTTCGCTTTGACTTACACACAACTCTTGCGCTTCTTGCAATCCTTTTATTTGCCGAAGCGGCAGTTGGTCAAGCACCTTCAGCGACATTACTGAAGTTGCAGCGTTCCAAGGCTTATCTGAATCTCGAGACCAACGTCGTCCACGCCCAGGGCATGAATGGCATCACTTACGGCAAAGGCGGAGACGTTTCCAGCTATCCCAACTCGCTTTCTTGCCTGGTCGTTTACGGCGACGGCAAATTTGTACTTGAGAAAAGAGAAGAGACAACCGTAGGGAAGCCGAAGGTCAAGCGCGCCGAGGGCACTCTTGGCGCCGATGACCTTCAGCACTTGAAATCGATACTCGACGACGATGCTTTCAAGAAGATCACAACACCAGCGCCACCAGAGATCCCTCCGAATGCGACGATCCGTGAAATTGAAAGCCTGGACGCCCAAATCGACCGCGACGGCTCGCAGCAACGCTTCACGACAACCAAGGAGCGGCTGAAGATGGGCGCAAGCGACACCGGTGGCGTCACCAATGGAATGGATACCTACCTCGACAACGGGGCCCGCTTCCAGAAAACAGTGAATCCCTTGCTCAAATGGTTCGACAGCATCGAGAAGAAAAATAAGTCCGACTTTAAAGAGGCGACGCCCCAGTATTGCGCGCCGATCAACCTGGGATGATCATGAAACGACCAGCCGCATTTCTCTTCCTGCTCGGTTTGGCTTTTGCGACGACCGCAAGTTCCGGCCAACAAGCGGCCCATGCGCCTCTGCGTCTGTTGTTAAATGAGATCCAGCCCGCCGCCATGGCGTCTCCGCAGTACTGCACTCTGATATTCGACGATCATCATTTCCATTCCGAAAAGGCCGACATCAAGCGGGGGAAAGAAGCCGATCGTAAAGTTTACGAGGGCGAACTCTCCGATGCCGAATGGAATTCGCTGATCGCAATTATCGACAGCCATGAATTCCGCGATCTCAAAGTTCCTCGCACCGTCCCGCCGCTCGTCATGCAGGACACCCATCCTTACACGATTAGCGTCGCGCGCAAGAGTGAGTTTCAGAACATGGAATTCCTCGACAACAAGAGCCTCAAGCCCTATGAGTCGCAGATAAAACCGCTGCTGCAGTGGTGGAAATCGTTGCGAGGCCGCCGCGTTCAGGAATCAAGCGCGCCTGACGATCCACATTGCGCCCTCGACACCACGCATTCTGTCTTCGCACAGTAGGAAGCTCAGCAAGATTCCGGAAGTAGCGCCCACTGGTCGGATGAATAGGCTTTGGCTTTTCACTTGCCGTTGTTCGCCCGTCCAATGGGAGGCTTCGCGGGCGCGGCCTCCGGAGCTACAAATACTACTTCCCCTTTGCGCGTGTAGTGCAGTTGTTCGCGAGCTTCTTTCTCGATCGTCTCCGGATCGGACTTGAGCAGTTTGATCCGTTCGGCATACTGCTCGTTCGCCTTCTGCAATCGGTCGACTTCACTCTGCAGTTCATGCATCTCGGCTCTCTTCTGCCGGTAGACCACCATGCCGTTCGCGCCAAACATCGCGTGCAGGAGCAGTCCAACAATGACGACCGCCGCCGCTGCAGTGCCCAGTCTCCGCCACTCTCGCGCTAACCACGACCAGCCCGGACGAGTCTGCTCCACCCATCGCGTTGCCACTGCCTCGGCTTTCGGCGCCTGCTCCATCACGGCGCGTAACCCATCTTCCGGTCGAAACATTCGGCCCGGCAAAATGCGTTCTCTCGAGGCTGGCCCTAATCGAAGATCCATGCTTTTGCTGCCTTGCTCAACTTGGCGAGGTCTTCCCTGCTCCGCGCCTCGCTGTAAACGCGCACAACCGGTTCCGTGCCAGACAGCCGGTAGCAAACCCAGGAGCCGTCGGCGAGAACCAGTTTTAACCCGTCCGTCCGCACCGCCTTCGCAACTTTGCTGCCATTAAAGTCGGCTGGATCGCTACGTAACTTCTCAGTAAACTTCTGTTTCACTTCCGGCGTCAAGCGGAAGTTCTCCCGCACGGGGTAGAAGGAACCAACTTTGGCAAATATGGACTCCAATTGTCTGCCAAGTGACGCTCCGCGTCGAGCTACCATCTCACAACACAGCAATCCCGCAAGTACTCCGTCCTTTTCCGGCACGTGCTTGCGAATCGACAATCCGGCGCTCTCTTCGCCGCCGATCAGAATCTTGTCCTCTTTGATAAGTTCGCCGATGTATTTAAAACCCACGGGCGTTTCGTGAAGCTCAATCTTGTACTTTTCCGCCAACGCATTGATGAGGTTGGTGGTGGCGACCGACTTACCCACGCCATTCTTCCACCCCCGCGTTTCAACCAGATAATCAAACAGCAGCGCGATCACGTAATTCGGCTGCAGAAAAGTCCCGTCTTCATCGACAATCCCGAAGCGGTCAGCATCGCCGTCGGTAGCTATGCCGACCCCCGCTCCAATTTCGCGCATCTTGTGGCGCAGGTCGTCCAGCAGATGATCGTCCGGCTCAGGCGCGTGCCCGCCGAACAGAACATCGCGCGTATCATGCACCGTGCCGACGGTTACACCGGCCTCGCGCAGCAGTTCATCGGAATAGCCGCGGGCCGCTCCCCACATCGGATCAAATGCGACCTTAGTGCCCGCTTTCTTAATGATGTCAAGATCCACAATCTCACGCAGGCGCGCAAGATACATGCGTCGCGGATCGATCGACTGTGCTTCCGTCTTTTGCGCCTTCGGTGTTTGCGGATTCGCATCGAACGCAGCAATCTCAGCCTCGATCGCCTTTGTCACTTCCGGCAGCGACGGCGCTCCGTCGGCAGTCGAGAACTTGATGCCGTTATATTCCGGAGGATTGTGCGAAGCCGTGAAATTAATCGCACCGTCGGCCTTCGACTGAATCACCGCATAGGAAATCGCCGGCGTAGGCGCCGGTTCCGCGATTACCAGCGGCGTTATCCCGTAGCCTGACAGAAGGTCTGCTGCCATGGAGCAGAACGTTTCTCCCAGAAAGCGCGGGTCGCGCCCCACAATGACCTTTGCTCCATTCGATTTCTGCGATGTGACGTAACGCGCAATTCCATGCACTGCCCGGTGAACGTTCGCGAACGTAAATTCTTCGGCCATTACAGCCCGCCAACCCGAAGTGCCGAACTTAATTTGAGTAGTCATTGCATCCCTCGTATAAATTTATGATCTAAGCTTGGTCTTTAACCTTGGACACTCGCCTGAAATACCCGGGAGTTAGATTCCGAAAGCAAGATGAACGTCCATATACAGAAGGCCAACGAATGATTCTATATGACTGACAAACGAGTTGTTTTGACCACTTGCGGGACCCTCGAAGAATCGCGCGCCATTGCCCGCGCGCTTGTCGAGCGCCAACTCGCGGCCTGCGTTAACATCGTTCCCCAGATCGAATCGATTTACCGCTGGAAAGGAGAAGTGGAAGCCGCAACCGAGTGGTTGCTGCTAATCAAAACCACTGCAAATGTTTTCGATCGCGTGCGCGATGCTTTACGTGAGCTTCACTCCTATGAGATTCCAGAATGCGTTGAGATTGAAATCACAAATGGCAGCGCGGCTTACTTGAAATGGATTGAGGAATCCGTAGCACTCAAGTAAAGCTTTGCGCCCATTTAAATCGCCGCCAGTCCCTGATCGAGATCCGCAAGAATGTCGTCCACGTCTTCGATTCCAACCGAGATGCGAACCATGCCGTCCGTGATCCCGATCTTGCGTCGTCCCTCGGGTCCAACCGCAGCGTGCGTCATGGTTGCGGGATGCGAAATCAACGTCTCCACTCCACCCAGAGATTCGGCCAGCGAACACACGCGCACCTTGCGCAGCATTTTATTGGCATTGGCGAGCGAGCCGGTTTCAAACGAAATCATCGACCCGAATCCCCTCATCTGCTTCTTAGCCAGCTTGTGCTGCGGGTGATCGGCCAATCCGGGATAGAAAACTTTCTTCACCTTTTTGTGCTTCACCAGGTAATTCGCGACCACGCGCCCGTTCCGGTCATGTTGTTCCATGCGAACTGCCAGGGTTTTCACTCCGCGCAAAATCAGAAAGCACTCAAACGGAGACATGATCGCGCCCGCACACTTCTGCAGAAAAGCGAGTTTTTCCGCCTGCTCTTTTTTGGTGCATACGACCACGCCGCCCAAACCATCGCTGTGGCCGTTGAGAAACTTGGTGGTGGAATGGACCACCATGTCGGCCCCAAACTCAATCGGGCGCTGGAAATACGGCGACATGAAAGTGTTGTCGACTACGACTTCGACTCCCCGCTGGTGACACATGTCGGTGATCGCCCGGAGATCGCACAATTCCATTAGGGGATTGGTTGGCGTCTCCAGGAAAACCAGGCGCGTATTTTTCTGCAGCGCTTTCTCAACGTTCGTGACGTTCGACGTGTCGGCGTAACTGAACGTCAATCCGAAGTTGACCAGCACATTGTCGAATAGGCGCGGCGTTCCGCCATATAGATTGTGTCCGGCAACGACGTGATCACCCGATTTGAGCATGGTCGCAACCGCGTTGATCGCGGCCATTCCGCTGGCAAAAACCTTGGCAGCAACTCCACCTTCGAGCGCGGCGAGGTTCGTCTCAAGCCGGTCGCGCGTCGGGTTCGTTACCCGCGAATATTCGTATCCTTTATGCTTGCCGATTTCTTCCTGCACGTAAGTGGACGAGGCGTAAATGGGAACGTTGACTGCTCCGGTCGCTGGCTCGGGTTCTTGTCCGGCGTGAATGGCGCGAGTGGCGAAACCTTGTTTGTTCGAGTCTGGATGCTTGGCGATCAAAGAATGATTTCCTCGGAAATGGAGAGTCTGGTGAAGGAGTTTTCTCAGTTGGAGAAAGCGATTATTACTACTTAGTTACCCTACCCCCCCTCCCCACGGTCTAATGAACTCAAAGACTTAGAGGCTGTAGGGCGCTGGGTCTTTGAAAAATAAGGACTTACGAGTAAAGTATTTATAAATCAAAGAGTTAGAGCAATTCTGTCCAGAAATTTGGACTTTTCAACCCAGGCACTCGAGGCGCAGGTTGTTTTCAAAGCAAGTTTTTCGATTGCTCTACATTTCATTCTAGCAGCCGATGTCAAGAGGGCTGTTCGAGGCTGGAAGAGTCTCGATACCAGTCGTGGGAAAATCTTAGTTTCGACTCTGTCAGTCTTGAGCGCTATCGCTGTTAACAACAGTCGGTGATGTGGCGTAGCATTTGGGGGCAATGAACTTGAGCGAGTTTGTGGACGAGCGAATGGTTGCCGCCCTTAACCGGAGCTTGCCCGGTATCGGTTTCGAGCCGATAGTCAAAACGCATTTGGGCGACGTGCGCTCGGTGAGAGTGGAGCTGCCCGCGCCCCCGGAGGCGGAATATCAATTTATACTGACGTTCCAACCGGAAAGACAGATTCACGCGAGGCTGCTTCGGCATCTGGATACCCAACAGCGCAACTATTTCTGGTGCAGGCCCTTTCAGGATGCAGAATTTCGCAATTCCATGGAAAAACTGGATGCCGCTTTCATTGAGACCATCGAGAAACTGGTTCGCCATCAAACCCGGATCGTCCAGAAACGTGGCTTGCTAAATCATTCCTTCCGTCTCGAATACAAATCCCCAACTGGATGGAAGCGTGTCTATGGTCATTCGGCCCTGCGTCTTGGTGGTTTTTCAGTGCCATCGATTGCTGGCAAGGAGAGGGTCT
>JBELAC010000243.1:0-10969 GCA_049509215.1 Terriglobales bacterium | reverse complement strand
CCGCGAGTTTCTGGGGAAATCCCGGTAACTCATTGATTAGGTTTGGCGTCCCCGACGGGATTTGAACCCGTGTTACCGCCGTGAAAGGGCGATGTCCTAGGCCAGGCTAGACGACGGGGACGTTCCGGCTCAATCGGCTCTTGGTGTTGGCCGGCTTCTTGAGTGCAGACATTCATACTAACAGCGCCCTTTTTACGCTGTCAAAGTTTGCGCCGCGCTGGTCGCGGCTCATTTTGATTGTCGGCAAGACAGAACCGACACCGGTGGAGTCTGGGCAAGAGGATCCTCTCCCTGATCCTCCGTGCACTCCGTGGTCAAGCTCTTCCCCGACCGCTGCCACCCGTGCGCGTTCGCATGGCTCCCGATAACCGCTAAAATAGTTGCATGGCCGATTCGCTCTATTTGAGCCTCTGGTTTGCGACCTTCGATTTGCCGGAGATTCTGCCCCGCACTCTCAGCGTCCTTCGTCAACTCCCCTTTTCTGCGCTCAAGCCCGGTGTGACATACGCGGCGGTTCATCCCATTTCATGGGCCGAGCCAACGATTCTGGAGCGCCGGTTTGTTCCCGGACTTTCACCCGAAGCTGCCGTCCTGACCATCGCCGATTTTCTCCATGAAGACTACGCCTACGTCTTCGAAGCCTATTGGGACCTGCGGACTCCTCCAGAAGGCGCGGAGAAATGGGTGCGGCAGCCGTCTCTGGTGCGACTGGTAGCGCACGGACTGGACTTCGAAGAAAATGCCGCGTCGGCCGCTGGGCACATCCAGATCGATTTCGGGCTC
The DNA here is from genome assembly GCA_049509215.1 of Terriglobales bacterium. Classification (GTDB taxonomy): domain Bacteria; phylum Acidobacteriota; class Terriglobia; order Terriglobales; family Acidobacteriaceae; genus Acidiflorens. Next base: position 10,186 of record JBELAC010000243.1, on the reverse strand, counting down.
GACTCTTCGTTCCTTCATGAAGAGGTCGCGTTGAATGTCGAAGCCGAAAATGCGGTCCGCAGCAACGTGCAACGGCTGGTCGAGTTTACCGCCAACGTCGAGAAGAACTCCGGCGCGACCGGCCGCCTGCTCTGGTCCGAATCCGAAGAGAACCTGGCCCAGAAGCTCATCAATCGCCTGCAGAAGGTCAACTGACGAACCTCAACGCAGAGGCCGCAGAGAACCAACCGCGGAGAACGCTGGTCAGAAACCGATAATTTGCGCGCTGGTCGCGGTGAGCTTTTCTTTTTCTCTCTCGGCGACCTCGGCGCGAATTGTCTCTGCGGCCTCTGCGTTGATCATTTGGTTCGGCCGCTGTCGATCTGCAACTTCTCGCTCGCTGCGGCCTGAGCCGCCGCCAGACGAGCCGTCAGAACGCGGAACGGTGAGCAGGAAACATAGTTCAGGCCAGTCTGGTAGCAGAACTCCACCGACGAAGGTTCGCCGCCGTGCTCGCCGCAGATGCCGACCTTCAAATTCGGACGTGTCTTGCGCCCGCGCTCGGTGGCCATCTTGACCAGTTGTCCAACCCCTTCGCGATCGAGCACCGCGAACGGATCGTGCTTGATGATCCCCAGTTCGATATAGGTCGGCAGGATCTTGTTGATGTCGTCGCGCGAGAATCCCCACGTTGTTTGCGTGAGGTCGTTCGTTCCGAAGGAGAAGAACTGCGCCTCCTTGGCGATCTCATCGGCAACCAGCGCGGCGCGCGGCAACTCGATCATCGTGCCAACCATATATTCAACCGTCGTTCCTTTTTCTTTGAACACTTCTTTTGCGACGCGATTGACGATCGCCGCCTGGTTTGCCATTTCATTGAGCGTGGCCGTCAGCGGGATCATCACCTCCGGAAACACTTTCACGCCATCTTTCGCAACAGCCACTGCCGCCTCGAAAATCGCGCGCGCCTGCATCTCGGTAATTTCCGGATACGTGATTCCCAACCGGCAACCGCGATGACCGAGCATCGGGTTGAACTCGTGCAATTGCTCGACGCGGCTGAGCAGAGCCGGCATCAGCTTCTTCAAATCGCCCGCCGCCTTGGCGCCGTAATCGCGGTATTTCGCGACCATTGCCTTCTTCTGCTTTGTATCGGCCTGCGATAAGGTCGCAATGTCGACCATTAAATCTTCGCGGCGCGGCAGGAACTCGTGCAGCGGCGGATCGAGCGTGCGAATCGTAACCGGAAAGCCATCCATCGCCTTGAATACGCCGATGAAGTCTTTGCGCTGCATCGGAAGCAGCTTCTTCAACGCCGTGCGCCGGTCTTTTTCCGTGTCGGCAAGAATCATCGCCCGCATATGCGGAATCTTCTCCTCGCCGAAGAACATGTGCTCGGTGCGGCACAGTCCGATTCCCTCCGCTCCGAAAGCCCGCGCTTGAATTGCATCGCGCGGAATGTCGGCATTCGCGCGCACCTTGATCGTGCGATACGGATCGGCCCAGTTCATGAACTTCTGCAACTCCGGATCATCCGGCGACGGATCAAGCGTATTGAGCTTGCCCTTGATGACGCGGCCGGTGGTTCCGTCGAGCGAAATCCAGTCGCCCGCCTTGAACACCTGCCCCTTCACACGCATTTCGCCCGCTTTTTCGTTGACGTCAACGTCGCCCGCTCCGGCCACGCAGCATTTGCCCATGCCGCGCGTGACGACAGCAGCGTGGCTCGTCATGCCGCCGCGCGAAGTCAAAATGCCCTTCGCCACTTCCATGCCGTGAATGTCTTCGGGAGTAGTTTCGGCGCGCACCAGAATCACCGGCGTGCTGCCGCCGTGTCCGACTTTTGCGACCGCCTCATCGGCACTGAATACAATTTGTCCCACCGCCGCGCCCGGAGAAGCCGGCAGACCTTTCGCCAGCACCTCGACCTTGCTTCCCTTCTCGTCTAACCGCGGCACGAGGAAGTCATATAACTGATTCGGATCGACGCGGAAAATCGCCTCTTCCTTCGTAATCAGGCCTTCCTCCACCATCTGCAACGCGACGCGCACCGCGGCCAAGCCGGTCCGCTTGCCGTTGCGAGTCTGGAGCATGTAGAGCTTGCCTTCCTGAATGGTGAACTCGAAATCCTGCATGTCTTTGTAATGCTTTTCGAGCCGCGTCGTAATGTCACGCAGCTGCTGGTAAACGGCGGGCATTGCTTTTTCGAGTTCAAGGATGGGAACTGGCGTGCGCACGCCCGACACTACGTCTTCACCTTGAGCATTCATCAGGTACTCGCCATAAAATTCCTTAGTCCCGTTCGCCGGATTGCGCGTGAACCCGACGCCCGTGCCGCTGGTATCGCCGAGGTTGCCGAACACCATGGCCTGCACATTCACGGCTGTGCCCAGATCATCGGAAATATTATTGATACGGCGATAGTGTTTCGCGCGATCGTTCTGCCACGAGCGGAACACCGCATCGCGTGCCATCACCAGTTGTTCGTGCGAATCCTGCGGAAAATCGCGCTTGGCGTGCTTCTTGATTACCTTCTTGTAATCCTCGATCACTTCCTTCAGCGCCTTGGCATCGAGTTCGGTGTCGAGCTTCACCTTCCGGTGCTTTTTCTTGCCGTCGAACACTTCTTCGAACTCGGCTTTTTCAATTTCGAGCACGACATTGCCGAACATCTGAATCAGGCGCCGGTACGAGTCATAGGCAAATCGCGGATTGTTCGTGCGCTTGGCTAGCGCTTCCACGCTTTGATCATTCAAGCCGAGGTTCAAGATCGTGTCCATCATGCCCGGCATGGAAAACTTCGCGCCCGACCGCACGCTGACAAGCAACGGGTTTTCACCCTTGCCTAACTTCTGTCCCTGAAGTTTCTCAAGTTGGTCGAGCGCGGCATCCATCTGGCTGTCGACGGCTTTCGAAACTGCGCCGCCGCGCATGTACTCGCGGCAAGCCTCGGTCTGAATGGTGAACCCCGGAGGCACGGGCAGTCCGGCATTCGTCATCTCAGCCAAGCCAGCGCCTTTGCCGCCGAGCACATCCTTCATCTTGCCGTTGCCGTCGGCTTTGCCCCCGCCGAACGAGTAAACGTATTTGGTGCCAGAGCTGTCGTTCTTGTTTGCCGAGCCGTTGCTCTTGCCAACTTCTGCTTCAGGGAGAGTAATCGTTGCCATGGTATTAGTCCTCTAAGTTAGATTCTTGTAGCGCCGGCGTCACGCCGGCTGTCCGGCGGGCGTCCTCGCCCGCCGCAAAAACTATTTCGCACCTTCCGTCACAATCTCCGAAAAATCCGCAATCGTAGAAAATTCCTTCAACAGCGTCCGGAGCAACGCCAACCGGTTGGCCCGCACACGTCTATCCTCGACCATCACCATGACTTTGTCGAAGAATGCATCCACAGGTTTCCGGGCGGTCGAAAGCAGAAGCAAAGCGTCCAAGTACTCCTTCTTGCTCCGATGTGCTTCCACTCTCGCACTCGTTTGCTCCATGTACGCCATCAAGCTCTTTTCTTCGTTTGCGGCCTCCGGGAGGTACTCAAACTTCTCCGCCGGTGTGATGCCCTTCTCCTCCGCTTGCCTCAGAATATTCCGCATGCGCTTGCATGCGGCGCCAATCGCCTGGAACTCGGGCATATGCAATACCTGCTTGACCGCCTCCGCCCGTGCCGCGGCATCGACGACATCGCCGGCATCGGCCGCCAGCACAGCGCTGACCACGTCATACGCATATCCGCGCGCATCCTTTAAATAGAACTCCAATCGCTCGCGGAAAAAGCCTTGAACAGATGCGGCGTAATCGGCGTTAGAAAATTTCTTCTGCGCCGCCGAGCCTGCATAGTGTGAAAGCGCGTCCAGCATAATTTCCGAAAGCCGAAACGGCAGCTTATGCTCGGCAATCGTCTTCACGATTCCATTCGCCTGCCGTCGCAGCGCAAATGGATCCTTCGAACCGCTCGGCACGAGACCCAGGGCAAACATGCCTGCGATTGAGTCGGCCTTGTCGGCGATCGAGAGCACCGCGCCCTCCACCGTCCGCGGCACCTCATCTTCCATAGACTCGGGCTTATAGTGGTCGTAGATCGCCTTGGCAACCTCAGCCTGGACGTCCGGCCTCAATTCCTCGTCAAGCGTCTGCACCGCCGCATACAGCCCGCCGACAATGCCTTGCAACTCGGTGAATTCCTTCACCAGTTCGGTCGTCAGGTCTGTTTTGGCCAGAAGCGCCGCCTTGTGCACCACGCCCGGACGCACCGGCATCCCGCTCTGCCTGATCGTCTCCGCCAGCCAACTCGCCAGCCGCTGCACACGCAATGTCTTGTCGTAGTAGCTGCCCAGGTCTTTCTGAAACGTCACGTGCTTCAGAAGTTCGACGCGCTCGCGCAAATTCTGCTTCTGATCGGTCTGCCAGAAAAACCGCGCATCGTTGAAGCGCGCCCGCAGCACGCGCTCGTTGCCATGCCGGATCAGCCCGTCGGAATCGCCAGCCGTGTTCAGCACAGCCAGAAAGTGTGGCAGCAGCTTGCCGCCGGCATCTTCCATGGCAAAATATTTCTGGTGATCGCGCATGACGGTCACCAGTACTTCTTCGGGCAGCGCGAGAAATTCCGCATCGAAGCTGCCGAGAATCACGGATGGGAATTCCGTAAGATTGACCACAGTTGCGACCAGAGGCTTGTCCTCGCGCCAGCGCGCGCCCGGAATCGTCCGCGTCGCCGCATCCAGCGCCTTGCGGATCACGTGCTCCCGCTCGGCCGCTCCCAGAACTTTTGCCTCCCGCAAGGCGTCCACGTAGGAACTGGGACGCGCAATGGGAGCGATCTCCTCGCCCAGCAATCGATGCCCACGCGAAGTCATGCCCGCCGCGATGCCGAACACTTCCATCGGAATCACCTGCGCATCCAGCATCGCCACCAGCCAGCGCACCGGACGCACAAAGAGTTCGCCGCGCTTGCGCCAGTACATGTTTTTTGGCCAGTAGAGGGTCGCGATTTCTTTGGGCAGTGTTTCCGCCAGAATTTCCGCTGCCGGACGCCCTTTGCGAGTCACCGTTGCACCCAGATATTCGCCTTTGGGAGTGGTGACTCTTTCCAGGGCGCTCACATCCACGCCAACTTTTCTTGCGAAAGCATGCGCCGCCGGAGTCGCCTGTCCATCCTTGAACGCGACCTGCGCCGACGGTCCCGTCACCTGTTCAGTCAGATCGGGTTGCGCCGAAGGAATCCCCGTCGCCAACACCGCCAGCCGTCGCGGCGTGTCGAGCGAGGTAACGTCGCCACTCGGAGCCAGTCGCTCACGCTCGAGCAATGCGCCGACGCGCTCGCGCAGTTCGCGCACCGCTCCGCCAATCATCCGCGCGGGAATTTCTTCGCAACCAACTTCAAGCAGGAAATCTGGCATGAGCTAAATTACTCCATGTTCTCAGAATCAAGAACCTGTGAATGTGAGCATGGTCACAGGGAATTTGCGACATTAGCGCCGCACGACCACTGAAACTCCTTGATTAATAACTGGCCTTTTTCGTGGAACTCAGTGTCCTCCGTGGTGAAGGTTTCGGCTGGCAGCGGCGGAAGTTCCTACCCCACCGGAGCCAGCTTGCCCTTCTTTTCTTTGGCAGTGGCCTTAGCGTTCGCAGCCTTCTCATCACTCTTTGGCTGCGGATACTGTTGATCCATCCAAGCCTTGGCGATCCCGACCGCAAGAGCGCGCACCCGCGCAATCACTCCAACGCGCTCCGTCACCGAGATCGCACCCCGCGCATCCAGAATATTGAAGTAGTGCGAGCACTTCAGGCAGAGATCATAAGCTCCCAGCAGCGGAAAGCTCTTGTGGGGACGGGGCTCAGCCCCGTCCAAGCGGGGCAAAGCCCCGCTTCCACACTCCCCTTTGCTCAACGCCGCATACCGATCGAGCAGGCCCTTGCACTCCGCCTCGCACAGATCGAAATGCTTCCACGCGCTCTGCACATCGGCCGCTTCGAAGTTATAGGTGGAAAACTGCTGCTCATCAATGAGCCGCACGTCGCCGTACTTCACTTCCCTGCCAGTCACCGGATCGCGCGCCCACACAATGTCATAGATTGAATCCACGTCCTGCAAGAACGCACACAGGCGTTCGAGACCATAGGTAAGCTCGGCGCAGATCGGATCCAGATCGACTCCACCGCACTGCTGGAAGTAAGTGAACTGCGTGACCTCGAGCCCGTCGAGCATCACCTGCCAGCCGATTCCCCACGCGCCCAGCGTCGGTGACTCCCAATTGTCTTCCTCGAACTTGATGTCGTGCTGCCGCAGGTCAATCCCGATGGCGCGGAGCGACTCCAGATAGAGCTCCTGCACATGCCGGACGCCGCGAGGGTTGCACATACGCAACCTGATAGGGACTGGGTCCAAGCACCCGCAGGAAGGTTTCTGGAGCCATGGTTCCAGCGCCGACTTCGACGTCATAAGGCTGCTGAATCACCGCTCCGCGCTCGGCATAGAACGCCTGCAGCTTGAGGATGAGTTCCTGAAAGGTCAGCGAATTTGGGTTTTTCTGCTTCAAGGCTTCTTCTCTCGTGCGGTCTTGATCACTTCTTGGAGGGCGGGCTTCTGGTCGTCGGGCAGTCTCTTAAGCTCCGCCTCACAGATCTCCATCACTTTGGGGTGCTGAACCGCGTTACTCGTCAAAGACCACCGTGCGGCACCGCCAATCAGCATCTTCGTCACATCGCCTTTTGTGTCCAGCATTGGCAGCGCGCTGATCACCCGCTGCGCGTAGCGCTCGTCCCCTGTTGCAAGGAAGCTTCCCCATAACGCATCCAGGAAGCCTGCAGAAGAGATTGTGTCTTTAAGAAAATCCGGAGGACGGTCATCCCCAAGCAGCCCCCTAACATAGTCCTGATATGAGGGGGAGCCCTTGGTCGCCTCTGACTTTAGCGTGTCCTCGCTGCCGCGATTGTGAGCCATCCACAGAGCCAATGCGGCCATTATCCTCTGGTCTTCCGTGCTGGCTTGCAGTTCTGTCAGCCAGGCCTTCGTCTTGTCGCTGTTGCTCGCAAATACCTGTGCGAGGAAAGCCGCTAGCGGCGACTGGGGGTTAGCCTTAGACAGCCAACCTTTTCCCGACATAAGATGGATCGCCGAAATCGTAAGATCTGGTCGAGGATGCAGATAGTAGTACGTCAGCCATTCATGCAGTTGCTCATCCGTCGTCACACTTGCGGCTGATGCAATCACGGCGGGATTGCTCTGACCGATACAGTTCGAGGCTAGGGCCAGCGCACAAACTGCACACGCCATAGCGTTCCGCAGGTGGACTGTCAATCTCACGTGATCTTCTCCAGCATTCCTGCCGTCACCAGCTTCTTCTCGATATGCCGCTCCAGAATCTGGATCAGGAACTTCCGCAAATCCGCGGCTAATCCCTTCGGCCAATCGATTCCGGCAAACTCCGATGCTCGCGACCGCAGCATTTGGGCCGCGATCTTGCGCGACTCCGGAGACATCTCCGACGACGCTAACCTCTTATCGTCCGCGCAAACCAGGCCGTCGGCCAGCGCGTGCCAGTAAGCGCGAGTGCCGTCTAACGCTCGACCGCAGACTGCGCACTCCGAAAACTCGGGCAGAAAGCCCATCAGCCGAGTCATCCAGAGCTCGAAGTAGGTGATCGGCATCCACAACGCCGAGCCGCGCAGCTCCTGTAAGACCGCCAAACTCAACCGGAAAACCGCGTCGCTCGCCTCGCGATCCGGCATTAACTGGTCAAGCAACTCGGCGATGTGTGCCAGCGCAACCGCGCGCTCGTAGGTCACTTCACCCGACATCGGCGACTCGATGACTTCGCACGAGTCGAGCCGCGCTAACTCCTGCCGTTCGCGGTCGTCGTAAAACGCCCGCACGTAAGTCATCGGCTCGAGCGCGCCACCAAAGCGGCGTTTGGACTTCTTGGCCGCGCGCGCCACGCCTTTCACCTTGCCTTCGAGGCGCGTAAACAGCGTGACCAGCAGGTCGGACTCGCGCAAGGGATACGTGCGCAAAACGATAGCTTCCGACTCCTTCAGCGCCATGGAAGGCCAACAGGTGAAACCTTGATTGTAATGGAGAGAGGTGTCAGCCGTCAGCTTTCAGGCATCAGGAAGCTCAAAATCCCAATGCTCAAATGAATTGCAGGCCTACGCGAAATAACAGGAACGGAAAAAATGTTAAGGCGCAGGCCGAACCTCGGCTGCGCCTCAACGATGGGATGGCTTTGCTTGACTTGACGGCTGATGGCTGCATTACCGTCCAAAATACTTCGCGTTGCGTTCGGTGTACTCTTTCCACTTTTCGGGAAGGTCGTCGAGGGCGAAGATCGCCGAGACGGGGCAGACCGGAACGCAGGCTCCGCAGTCGATGCATTCGACCGGATCGATATATAGCATCTCTTCGGTTGCGTACTTGTCGGAGTCTTTCTTGGGGTGAATGCAATCCACCGGACAAGCGTCCACGCAAGCGGTGTCTTTCGTACCGATACAGGGCTCGGCAATCACGTAGGCCATTTTTGTCAGTGCTCCTAGAACACGGGAAGGTAACAGAATTCTGGGAAAAATTGTAGCAGGAATTTTTCCCGCGTGTCGGCGGAATCGTCGAACCGAATCGTCGAACCATGTTGGCTCTCATCGGCCGGTGGGAAGCCTACTTCGCCTATCGCATCAGAGGGCGTTCGGAGCGACAATTGCGATATGAGCGACATCAACGATGGCATTCACCTTGGCGCAACCTTTTCAAAGGCCGCTTGAGCAATTGGCGGAGGTGATGGCACAAAAAGTAAAGCGGGAAGCCCCCAAAGTCATTGGGGCGCCGCCTTACGTCGCTGTCGATCTGCACATTGCGAGAGCAGCCGGTGTGTTGCTCTGCATCGTCACGGAGCTACAGGGGCATTTCCGTTTCGACGATAATGGCGCACGAATCAACGAACGTATTCATGCGGTGTGGAATGCTCTGATGCCGGTGTTCGAGATCAAGGAACTATACGATGAGCGGTACTCGCAGTTGATGAAGGATAAGCGCATCGCCCCGTGACAGAACGGGAGGGGGACGTCCCCAGCGTCCTTCTCGCCGCTCATCCGGAGGTCCCATACCGCTTCGCGCCCTCTCTCGAGATCTCAATTCCCATAGCACGCCCTGTCAACTTCACAAAGACCAGCTGTAGGAACCCCCTATTCCACGGAAAGCGAAGTAACTTGTAACTCCTTCACTTACGGAGACCTCGCGATAAGCGCTTCATTCTAAAACCGTACACTACAAATCCCCGCCATCTCCGTACAACACGGTACGTACACACAGACAGCCGGGACATTCCCAGCAAGAACTCCTTGACTTAGCCGCCGAAAAGTCCAACCATAAAAAGCAGACCGCACAAAGCGCTCAGCGTGATCGGTTCTTTGAAAAAGGAAGAGATGAAAAAGGAAGAGATTTGGGGGTACGTGATACCCGACCATGGGGGCGCAGGCCATCGAGTCGGACAGCTTCCCGAAGCGAAAAAAACGCAGGTATAACTCCTTATTCTGGAATACTTTACATATAAGCCTTTATTCCTGAATATTTTGCGGAGAATGCCACAAAGTCGGTGAATTTTTCCCACCTAACCCTCACGCGCTCAATAGTTTGCCTCTAACCCCTTATTCCGGAATATTTTGGGGAGCAAAAAGCAGAAAAATGGCCAAAATCAGATCTAAGCGCAAGTCATAAAAGGACTTACACGAAATAAGTCTAACTCACATTGTTTGAATATTTTGGCGTCCAACTTACTCTAACTGGCTGATTCTAATATACCAAGGTAAAAAGGGGATAGAGGGGGGGTTACCCCAGGGGTACAAACCGGGATCATACCTGGCAGATCAGGCTGGGATCAGCTCGCGACTCTCGCTCGGCTCATACTCGACGATGTATCCCGCCACTGCGCTAGCCGCCACCGTCAGCGGCGACGCCAGGTACATTTGACCGGGGCCGGAGCGTCCGGGGAAGTTGCGGTTTTGGGCGCTGATTACCACCTGGTCGGGGCGAGTGGAAACGCCGGGTCCGGCGTTGATGCAGGCTCCGCAACTGGGCTCAATCAGGCGGGCGCCGGCCTGCTCGAAAATTTCGATGTAGCCTTTGCGGCGGGAGTATTCGCGGGTCTCCTGCGATCCGAACTGGATGTAGAACTCGACACCTTCGGAAACTCTGCGGCCTTGTTTGAGCGCGTCGGCGAGGACG
>JBELAC010000242.1:0-7303 GCA_049509215.1 Terriglobales bacterium | reverse complement strand
CATTCATCAGCACGTCCGCCGCGCCGACCGCCGACCGCGCCTCGCGAAACGCCAATTCATACGGACGCACCAGCCGCAGATGCGCCGCTCCGAAGTTGCTCAGGGCGCGCGCCGCCGCACCGATGTTCAGCGGATTCCGCGTCGCCACCAGCACCACACACAGATTGAGATTGCTCGTCATGAGTGGCATTCCTTTGTACAGCATTATCTTCTTGGCGGCGAAGGCGGTCATGAAGCAAATTGCAGAGGTCAGAGGTCAGATTGCAGAAGTAAAACCACAAGGACCATGGAGGTGTCGCAATCATGGGCTTTAACCTCTGCAATCTGACCACTGCCCTCTGCAATGCCCCTGCGACTTCCGCTCTTGCCGAGCATCTAATCGACAGTGCTAGGATAGAGGGTTCATCCTGCGGAGGCCATCATGTCCACCGCGGGGAGCATACAACCTTTTCAACTCTGGAGGATGAATGGCAAGCAACGCCATCGTCGAGGTAACCGACGCTAATTTTGATTCTGATGTTCTGAAGTCCGATAAGCCCGTGCTGGTGGATTTCTGGGCCGCCTGGTGTGGTCCCTGCCGCGCGATCGCTCCCATCGTGGAAGAGCTTGCCGGTGAATACCACGGCAAAGTCACGGTCGGCAAAATGGACGTTGACCGCAATGGCGCCACGCCCATGCGCTACAAAGTCACCGGCATTCCCACTCTGCTGGTCTTCAAGAACGGGCAAGTCGTCGAGCAGCTCGTCGGCTACCGCTCGAAAGACGACATTCAGAAGGCGCTGGATAAGCACATCGGCTGAGCTTTCCGACGTCAACTCCCAGCGATAAGCTTCTCGAACTGCGATAGCCCGGGGTGCTACTCTGGTTTTTGTCGCCTTTGAGAAAGAAGCGATTTTACTGGCAACTGGGTAATGCGCTTCAGTACTTCCGCAACACCCCAATCACCCGTCCCTGAAGCTCGACCGCGGCCGCCGGAAACACCATCGGCTTCATCGTCGCGTTCGACGGCTGCAGGCGGATGTTATCGCCCTCGCGGAAGAAGCGCTTCAAGGTAGCGTCCGCGCCGTCGATCAGCGCGACCACAATGTCGCCGTTGTGCGCTGTTTTCGTCTTCTCGACCAGCACGTAGTCGCCATCCAGAATCGCCTCGTCCTGCATGGATTCGCCGCGCACTTCGAGTACAAACACTTCCTTCGAGCGCACAAAGTCCGCCAGCGAAATCGTCTCCGGATTCTCGACCGCCTCAATCGGACGCCCAGCCGCAATTCTTCCCAGGAGCGGCAAAACCATTCCCGTATTCACCGACATCGACTGTTTCAGTTTCCCCTTGGGAGGCACCAGATCAATCGACCGGCTGCGGTTGTAGTCGCGCGTCAGCAATCCTTTTTTCTCGAGGTTGGTGACGTGTTTGTGCACGGTCGCCAGAGAATTCAGCCCCATCGCTTCCTTAATCTCTTCAAACGACGGAGAATATCCCTTTTCCTGCTGAAACCGCGACAGGAAATCGTAGAGCTCATGTTGACGCCGAGTGATCGCCATGCGCGCAGCATAGGCGAAGGTTTGGCGAATGTCAAGAAGGCGTAATCACTTCGGCACCTTTGCTGACTGGGGGGTACCCCTCAACCAGCAGTTTCTGCCTTGACCAACGCCAACCGAACAAGATAGGCTCGCCTGCGCACATCACTTCCCCCATCCCAAGGAGGCTCCCCATGGCTTTTCTGGCCGCTCTCTGGCTGCCGATTTTGCTTTCCGCAGTCATCGTTTTTGTCGCCAGTTCCATTCTGCACATGGTGCTGAAGTATCACCAGAGCGACTGCTTCCATTTGCCCAATGAGGAGCAGGTTCTCGGCGGGATGCGCGCTGCCGGAGTGAAGCCGGGCTACTATCATTTTCCTTACACCACGCATCAGGACATGAAGTCTTCTGCCACCGCCGAGAAGTTCAAGCAGGGTCCGGTCGGCTTCCTGACCGTGCTGCCCAGCGGGCCGCCGAACATGGGGAAGTATCTCGGGTCGTGGTTCGCGTATTGCGTGCTGATTGGATTCTTTACCGCGTACCTGACGTTTCACACAGTCGAGCAGGGCGCAAATTATCTGGTGGTATTTCGCGTGGCGGGAGCCGCGGCGTTCATGGCCTACGGAGTTGGCCCGCTTGCCAACAGCATCTGGAAGGGTCAGCCGTGGAGCATGACTCTGAAAGAAGCTTTCGACGGCCTGATTTATGCCCTGCTCACCGCTGGAACATTTGGCTGGCTCTGGCCGAAGTAAGAGCGACAAAACTCCAGCGGATTCGCGTAGAGACGCAGCTTGCTGCGTCTCTGACATCATTCACCTATTCTGCGGTGACCAACTTCAGAAACGGATAATAAAAATCCACGCCGCGATAAAAAGCCTCGACTCCGATGCGCTCATCTTTTCCGTGCGCGCGAATGTCGTCGCGATCATACAGTTCGCCGGAAACACAGTACGTCGGCATGCCTGCCGCATTAGTGTAGACGCCGTCCGATGCGCCCGTGCTCATTTCCGGAAGCACCGGAATTCCCGGCCACATTTCCGCGACGATTTTGTCGAGCGCATCAAAAACATCTTTGCGCGCAGCCGCCGGAACGTAACTGTGCCGGTCCGAACCGTGATCCATGAGAAGGTTGTTGTTCTCGCGGAACTGCACCCTGATTGTCGGATTCGCGATCTTGAGATCGGCCACAACTTTCTCGAGCGTCAGCCGAATCTCTTCGAGCGAGTGCCCCGGTTCGATGCGGCAATTCACATTTGCCTGCGCCATCTGCGGCAGGGCGTTGTTGGCATGGCCTCCGTTTAGGCGCGTTGCCACGCAGGTTGTATGCAGGGTCGAGTTGTCGATTGGATCCTTCGAAAGCCGCGCGACTGCGTCCATGTCAGGAGGAGTTTTCAGCATCGCCGCCAGATCGGCCGCGTGCTCGCCGGTTGCCATCTTCAACTGCCGTTCGTAAAACGCGCGCGTGATGTTGTTCAGCTCGAAGGGAAACTGATAATTCGCGATCTTCGTGAGCGCTGCAGCCAGTTCGTAGATCGCATTTTCCGGCCGTGGGAGCGAACTGTGTCCACCCGCATTTGTCGCGGTCAAGGCAAAATCGCCATAGAGCTTTTCGGTGGCATCCACGCCCATCATGAGCGGCTTGCCATGTTCGGCGAGCACGCCTCCACCATCGTGATTGAGCACGAACTCGGCATCGATGAGTTCGCGATGATTCCTGATCAGCCAGTCTACTCCGTTCGACGTTCCGCCTTCTTCATCCGCAGTCATTGCGAGGATGATGTCGCGGCTGGGAACGTAGCCTTCCTTCTTCATGCGGATGAGCGTTGCCGACATGATTGCGTCGCCATCCTTCATGTCGCTCGACCCGCGGCCATAGAAGTAGCCGTCTTTCTCGATGAACTGGAATGGGTCGGTGGTCCAGTCCTCGCGGCGCGCTTCGACCACGTCGAGATGCCCGATCAGTAGCACGGGTTTGTGCTTGCCCGATCCATGCAGCCGCACGACCACGTTCTTCTTGCGATCGTTCGGACCGAGAACGTGAATGTCACTTTCGGGAAATCCGGCGTCGCGAAAGCGCTGTGCCATGACCTCAGCGGCCGCCGTCACGCTGCCGACCGAGTCGGTCGTGTTGATCTCGATCAACTGTTTGAAGATGTCGTGCGCCAGTTGGCGCGTGGCCGGGTCAGGCGGCACTGTCTGGGCTTGCATCGAGATCGTGAGAACAAAACCGCACAGGGGAACAAAGAACCATTTTGTGGATCGCAAGCGCATCCTCCGTAGAATTCCCGGCTTCATGCCGAGTGAAAGAGTGAAAGGTGGCAGATGAGAGCTTGAAGGGCAACGCTAACAGATTCGTTTGGCAAAAGCCAAACGTCGGCGAAGGCCTTTCTCGTAACGCAAGCGATGACAATTCAACCGACGGTCATAATGATGACGCCGGCTGCGCAAGGCGGGAAGCTGAGTTTTGAAATATGCAGTCCGGGGAGGGAAGCAATGCGTTATTCGGACTGCAGGTCGTTCCCTTCCTGGCGTATGCTCCAGAGCGGAGCGAGGATGCTGGTTTTCAATACCTCAGACTCGGCCTTTGCCCAGTCTTCCAGAGCCGCACCTTCGGCTTGGCCACGTTCTTCCCAGAGTTGCCGCGCACGCAGGCGAATCTTGTTTTCGAGCATTGTAATCATTAACTTCTGGCGCTCGCGAGTTCGTTTTTCAGTGTTCAATGGTACCCCTCATCTGTGAATTTCAGTACGTCCTTATTGTACTAGGAGGACTGTTAAAGCGTTATGAAGAGGATGGTTACTGTGGTGCGACGGCCGATGGATGTGAATACTATTTGTCGTGTGGAATCAACAAGTTAGCGTCTCGAATCTGGCTTGTCTTGTTACGACACTTGCCAGCGCCTGACCTGGCAATCTCACGACGGCGACGAAAGGAAGGGTTGGCAGCCTGGGCGTCGTTTTTCGCATTAAAATCGTTTTCATGCTCGACTTGCTTCTTAGCTACCGCGCCGAGTTTCCCATCCTCGAGCGCACGAACTACATGATTTCGAACTCTTTGGGAGCGATGCCGCGCGCAGTGTTCGCCGCTTTGCAGGGATACGCCGCCACCTGGGCCACGCGCGGAGTACGGGCATGGCAGGAGCGCTGGTGGCCGCTCGCACTCGAGGTCGGCAACGAGTTGGGCGCCCTCATGAATGCGCCGAAGGATTCTGTCTCGGTGCATCAGAACGTGACGACGTGCCAGGCTGTCGTGGCCTCGTGTTTCGACTTCACCGGCAAGCGTAACAAGGTCGTCTACAGCGACATGAATTTTCCGTCGGTCATGTATTTCTGGGAGGCGCAGCGGCAGTATGGGGCGCGTGTCCACATGGTGACGACCGACGACGGGATTACCGTCCCAACCGATCGACTGCTGGATGCGATTGACGATCAGACTTTGATCGTTCCGGTTTCGCACGTGATTTTTCGGAGTGCTTACATTAACGATGCACGTGCCATTATCGAAAAGGCGCACCAGGTCGGAGCGCACGTTGTGCTCGACACGTTTCAATCGCTGGGCACGGTTCCGGTGGATGTTCAGGCCCTCAACGTTGACTTTACCTGCGGCGGCGTTCTCAAGTGGCTTTGCGGAGGCCCGGGCGTGGCTTACCTGTATGTGCGTCCCGATCTCGGGAAGAAGTTGGAGCCGAAACTGACCGGATGGTTTGCGCACGAAAATTCGTTCGAGTTTGCGACCGGACCGATTCGTTACGCGGATGCTCCGTTGCGCTTTATGAACGGAACAACGCACATTCCGGCACTTGAAGCATGCCGGCCAGGATTGAAGATCATCACCGAGGTAGGTGTCGATAGAATCCGCGAAAAATCGAAACGGCAGACCGCGCGCCTCATCGAATTGGCTGATCACCACGGATGGCGGGTAAACTCTCCGCGAAATCCCGAGGAGCGGGGCGGGACAGTTTCCATTGATATGCCCGATTCGCAGGCGGTCAGCCGCGAGTTGCTCGCCCGCGAGATCATCGTCGACTGGCGTCCCAAGGCTGGAGTTCGCTTCTCGCCCCATTTTTACAACACCGACGAAGAGGTCGACGCCGCTTTAGCTGCGGTGGTCGCGATTCTGAAAGAACGATCGGTGACTGCTTAGTTCAAATAACTTCTTCGCACTGAATACCACCCCGTGCGTTACTTCCGTAAGGGTGCAGCGACCCTTTTTCCCGTGTTCTTTGATCGTCTGTTTCTTATGCTCATCAGTGGCGGTATTTCCGGAAAATGCTGTGAACATCGGCCTTTTTCCTTCCATCTCGACCGAGCACCTCACGTTGTTGGCCTGCTTTGCAGCCGTCGCGGGAGTATGCCTGTTCGTCGTTGGATTGCGCCGGTTTGCGCGCAAGCTTTCGGGCGGGGATGTTGCGACATCGACTGTGATCGCGGCGTCACCGGGTCTCAGAGCAGTCTCCGGCAAGGCGACTGGTCCCTATACAATCGCTGCGCCCATCAGCGGGGAGCTATGCCTTCTCGACTCCACTACGGTCTGGCAGCAAGTTAAGTCAGGCCGAACGACAGAGTGGAAGAAAGTCGCCGAGGAAACTCGGCATCTGCCATTTTTCGTGGAAGATTCAACCGGGCAATTGCTGGTCGATCCTTCCAACGCCGGGTTCGATCTGCGTCCGCATCTCTGCCAGGAATACGGCGCGCTGATGACTTGGGCGGATCTGGATAAGATCCCGCCTCGCGTCAGTGTCTTTCTTGCGCGCCATCGAATCGAACTCAATCGCCTGACTCGCATCGAAGAATGCATCATCAAGCCCGGCGCGACCGTCTTTGCGAGCGGAACGGTGGCGAAAAACCCTGGGATTCGCGTGCGTCCGTTTTCGTCGGATGAGGAGTTCGAGCAGCCAGAAGATGCTGCATGGCAAACGAGAGAAGATACCGTACCGGCCGCCTCCGAGCCTGAAGTCATAAGACTATCCAGCGGGTCGCCGCCGGCATCCACGGTGCACATGAGCCAGCAGGGAAAAATCGCGGCCGCTCTCAGCCGGGCCGGAATGACGAATGGGGAGAGCTGGGGAGTTGTGAGGGTTCGCCCGCAGGATGGGCCGTCGAACGGCGTTGCGATCGAGCAGACAGCATTAGGGGCAACGGCAAAGGAGCAGAAAGCACTTTCCGTGGGCCCGAAAGCTACACCAGGCGATCCGGCAGAGGCAGGCAACGAGTCTGGATTTAATCTCACTCCGCCGTTGGTATTGATGAAGGGCTCCGACGAGACCCTGTTTGTCATCTCCAGCGAAAGGCAGCGCACTGCCAACCCGGTGGGCTGGGAATCGGTGGCGATGACCATGGCCGGGACGGTTCTTATGCTGGTGGGGTTCTGCGTTCTGCTGGCTGAACGACAATTGCTCTAGCAGCCCGTCTTCAAATCCGCAATGCTGCGCGCGACCTGGTCGTTTAGAATGCTGTGAATTGGGATGAGCGCTTTGACGGAACCCGTCCGGATCGGCATCATCGGCGATTTTAATCCCGAATTCCGCTCTCATCACGCCACCAACGACGCGCTTCAGCACGCGGCCCGCAAACTGGAGATGAAAGTGGAATCGGCGTGGGTGCCAACACCTTCGCTTGTTGAACCGGGCGGTCCCGCGCTGCTCGATTCGTTCGACGGGCTCTTCGCCTCAGCCGGCAGTCCCTACAAGAGTTTCGAAGGCATGCTCAAGGGAATTGAGTTTGCGCGCGTGCACGACCGGCCGTTTCTGGGCACGTGCGGCGGATTTCAGTACACACTGATCGAGTGT
>JBELAC010000241.1:0-7310 GCA_049509215.1 Terriglobales bacterium | reverse complement strand
TCCGCAAAACGACGCAGGCTGCCGAATCGAACCGCCGGTATCCGATCCCAGCGTCGCGACCGCCATTCCTGCAGCGACAGCCGCAGCCGATCCGCCTGACGATCCGCCCGGCACACGCGTCTTGTCCCGCGGATTGCGCACCGGATGGTACGCCGAATTTTCGGTGGACGATCCCATCGCAAACTCGTCGCAATTCAGTTTGCCGAGCACGACCGCTCCCGCCGCTTCGAGCCGCGACACCGCCGTGCAGTCATAAGGAGGAACAAAATTTTCCAAAATCTTCGATCCCGCGGTCGTGCGCACGCCGCGCATCACCATCACGTCTTTGATCGCAATGGGAACTCCCGCCAGAGGCGGTAGAGGCTGTCCATCGGCTGCCATCTTGTCGATGCGCGCGGCCTGGGCAAGCGCGCGATCTTCTGAAAGCGTTAGAAAAGCGCCGATTTCGGCATCTTCCTTCCTGATGCGCGCGTAGAACTCGTCGGCGAGAGCCATCGCAGTCGTCCGCCGTTCCGCGATCGCCATCCGGATCGCGTCTATCGAAAGCGCGGTATTTTCTCTCGTTGAGGTCACGCGCTATCGCTCAATCACCTTCGGCACCACAAAAAACGTCCCATCCGTCTCCGGAGCATTTCCCACTGCCTCGTCATGTGGCAGCGATTTCCGCAGACCCATCTTCACATCCTCCCGCGCCGCATAAGCAAACCGCTCGCTTCCCTGCCGCGACTCGTCCACGCCATAGCGGTCTGAAACCTGCGCCATCGGCTCAACATTATTCGTATCCAACTCGCCCAGCCGATCCACATACTCAAGAATCGAATTCAAATCGCGCAGCATGCGCTCGCGTTCCTCGGCTGTCAATTCGAGGTTGGCCAGATCGGCTACATACGCAACATCTTTGTCGGTAACTTTCATCGTGATTGACGTCAACGGAACTTCTACCACGGAGACACAGAGGCCGGAGGAGATCTTTCTTATGGTTTTTTCTCCGTGACTCTGTGTCTCCGTGGTGGATGTTCTGCCAGCGTTGCCTCGTAATCGGGATCAGCCCTTCACCACAAACTCAATTCGCCGCACCGTCGTCGCCGCATACCGATTAATCGCGGCCACGTATCGCGGAGCCAACGCCGTCAACTCCCGCTGCCATCCTTTGTCGGCAACTTCGACGCGCAGCACACCATCAGCAAAACTCAGCGCTCTTGTTCGATCCGCCACTGCGCTCCCGCAAGCCACCGGCCAAGCCAGCAGCGCACTCTCCTCCGCCGGAGCGCGATGCAGCGCCTTCGCAATCACAGATTCCAATCCGGCAGAAGCGCGATTCAATGAGTCACTCCAGCATCGAAAGCAGATTTCAAGAACGATGTCTCAAGAAAGATCAGGAAGGTTTGATTGTAACAAGCAGGCTTCGAACCGGCACGCTCACGATGGGGATTAGCACCACTCTCCCGAGCGTTCACCACAAGACATTAACTGGCTTTCGATTCAACAGACGTCTTTGCAGCCCCGGCAGCGGCCGTCTTCTCGCGCTTCTTCCTCAGCTTCCGCAAATGCGTTGCCGAATACAAACTCCCGCGGCAACGTTTGGTCCCGCACAAACACGGAGCGTCATCCTCTCCATCGTACAAACAGTAGTCGTAGGTCAACTCTTCACCGGGCTCGATGTCGCGCAGCGCGATGATCCACATCTTCCTGCCGATCTGATCCGTCTCGCAGTTCGGCCTGCACGAATGATTCACGAATGCGGCCACCCCGCACCCGTCAATAATCCGCTTGCCGCCATCGAGCCCGAATAAATACGTGTTTTCGAAGTCGTCATAGAGGTCGTCCGCCTCTTCGTGGGTCAGCGGCACGCCCCAGTACTCAACGATCACGGCCCCTTTGCGGATCCGCTTGGTGGTGTAGCAACCGTAAGAATGAATGCGCGATTCCCGAATCACCAGAGTCATAACGTGTCCTCTATCTTTAGCACACGAGGCGGGCATGGAGGCAAGTCCCAAAATTCATTTCGGCTGCCAATCCCGAGCGGTCACTTGATGGCTGATGGCTGATGGCTGATGGCTGAGCGCTGTCGCTCCTGCTAATATTTTCCCCGGAGAAAGACCATGGCCCACAATCACCCACCGCGTTTCCTCAAGATCGTCGACGACGCCAAGAGCCGCGTCCGCCAAACTAACGTCGACGAAGTCAAAGCCCGCCTCGACAAGAAAGATAAGTTCGTCCTCGTCGACGTCCGCGAAGACCACGAATACGACGCCGACCACATTCCCGGAACCATCCACCTCGGCAAAGGCATCATCGAGCGCGACATCGAAGCCAGGTATCCCGCCCTCGACACCGAGCTGGTCCTTTATTGTGGAGGCGGATTCCGCTCCGCCCTGGCCGCCGACAATCTGCAGAAGATGGGCTACACGAATGTCATTTCCATGGACGGCGGCATCCGCGAGTGGCGCGAGAAGGCGTATCCGCTAGAGAAGGGGAGGTGATTCGTTAGCTCCACTCCCGCCGATTAGCAACCGCCGATCACTATTCAGTCCTACGCATCGCCGGGGGCAGGACGTTCCGACTCCCGAACCTATAGGCCCATTTGCATCGTGGGCTTATGAGGGTTGCGATTGCCATGAATTCGAAGGGCCAGGTAAAAAGGACTATTGCTGGCCAGGCGCCGTCAATGATCGACACTGGATGCCGGGTTTCCGAGACCGATGGATGTGAGGCCGAGTAATAAGCTGTTATGGACTCACTTGGCCCCGCGCTCGGGAAGTTGTACGGGTAGCCGGATGCCGTGTACTCGTTCCCATTAACGCGATAGCAGTACCCCACTGTTCCGTGGTCGCGGAAATCAATGACAACCGCTCTCACTTCTCGACCATCGCGCAACAGCCAGTAGTTCGTCCAAGCATTGCGGAACGGAACTACTAAGCAAAAACTGCCCAGTACCGACGCAAGAACCAGCCCTTGCAATCGCTCCGGCACCATCTCAATGCCAAATCGCCGGAACCACTGGGTCTGGGTGATCTCGTGGGCGATAAGGTAGAAGGCGAGAACGGACAGCATCATCCACAGTGGGTTCCATCGACGCCAAGAGGCGAACGCGATGTCCACAAGGTCGCGACCGCCCAACAGGTAAGCCGCTCCAAGAATGCTGCCTACCCCCGCGAGGACCACCCCGAGAAGTGGTGTGTATCGCAAGAAACGATCACGCAGAGTGCCCCCGCCTACCCGGTCCCATCTGGGATCGTTGCTGCCAACTGTTACCGTGCGGTCGTTATCCATATCCCACGCTGCGGGATACATTGCATCACTTCTACACTGGACACTCAAGATGACTGAGGTTATCAGGCGCCAGTGCCCACAACGCTGCTATTTCCCTCGCAGTCGAGAACCGCCCACTGGGTACTGACAACTCCCCGCATTGCATCCCTCCCCCATCTCTGAAAAAATAGCCACATCGGGGAATTTCATCTTTTATGGCTCAAATAGGAAGCTTTGCGCTTCTGCTCGCCCTTGGCCTGAGTGTTTATTCATTCGGAGCCGGCCTGCTCTCATTATTCGGACGCGATGCCGCTTCCGCCCGCCTCGGTGAGACCGCCCGGCGCGCCGGAATCGCCTGCTTCGGCGCCGTCGTCCTCGCCTCGTTCATCCTGGTCGCCGCCGCATTCAACGATGATTTCTCCATCGCCTACATTTATCACCACAGCAACCGCGAGCTTCCGGGAGCCTACAAGTTTGCCGTGCTCTGGTCCGGACAGGAAGGTTCGCTTCTGTTCTGGTCGCTCCTGCTCGCCGGCTACGGATTCGTTCTCCGTCTCCGCTACAAGACCGATCAGCGCCTGTTTGCTTACGCGTCCGTCATCATCGCCAGCGTTCAGATCTTCTTTCTTGCAATTCTGAATTTTTCCGCGCACCCCTTCGCCCTCGAGCAAGGAGCGCTGCCTCCCGACGGCACCGGCCTCAATCCGCTTCTTCAATATCCCGAGATGGTCATCCATCCGCCCATGCTCTATCTCGGATACGTCGGCTTCACCATCCCCTTCGCCTTCGCGCTCGGCGCGTTAATCATGAAGTATCCCGGCGAAAAGTGGATCCACATCACGCGCCGCTGGACGATGGTCACGTGGTGCTTCCTGACCGTAGGAGTTTTCTTAGGCGCGCACTGGGCCTATGCCGTCCTCGGCTGGGGAGGCTACTGGGGCTGGGATCCGGTCGAAAATGCTTCGCTCATGCCGTGGCTCACCGGCACAGCGTTTCTTCACTCCGTCATGATGCAGGAAAAACGCGGCATGATGAAGGTCTGGAACATGTCGCTGATCTTCGCGACCTTCGAACTTTCTCTATTAGGAACTTTTCTGACACGCTCCGGCGTCATCAGCTCCGTGCACGCCTTCGCGCAATCTTCCATCGGAACTTGGTTTATCGTCTTCATCGCGCTCAGCAGCGCGGTCTGCGTCTTTTTTCTGGTCAAGAATCTTTCGCACCTCAAGAGCGAGCACAAACTCGAATCTCTGGTCTCGCGCGAATCCAGCTTCCTGTTCAACAATCTGCTATTGCTGGTCGTCTGCTTCACCATTCTCTGGGGAACATTCTTCCCCATCCTTTCCGAATGGGTGCAAGGACACAAAGTCACGGTCGGCCCCCCATTCTTCAATCGCGTAGCCGTCCCGGTCGCTCTCCTTCTTATGCTGTTGACCGCCGTCGGCCCGCTGCTCGCCTGGCGCAAGACATCAGTCGAGAGCCTGAAGCGGAATTTCCTCTTCCCCGCCATCGGCTCCATTGCGGTCGGCCTCATGATGATTCTTTTCGGCGTGAAACCTTGGGAAGATCCTTCTTACTTCTACGCGACCATGGCCGCCATCCTCAGCGCCCTCGTCATCTTCACCGTCATCGCCGAATTCCTGCGCGGAGGCCGGGTCATCGCCGGCAAGACCGACCAGAATCTGTTTGCCGCCATGCTGCAACTCACGCGCCGCAACACTCGCCGCTATGGCGGATACATCGTCCATTTCGGCGTCGCCCTGGTCATCATCGGCATCCTCGGCCAGCCCTTCAACAAAGAAGTCGAAAAGGAAATGTCGTTCGGCGACAAGATCACTCTTGGCCCGTACACGCTCGTCTGCCAGTCCTACACGCAGGACGACAACCCCAACTATGCCGTCGAGTCGGCCATGTTCAACATCTATCGCGGCCCGAAGCTCATCACGACCATGGCGCCGGAGCGCCGCTTCTACAAGTCAAGCGGTCAGCCGCAGACCATCCCCAACATCTACCCGAGCTTTGCGCAGGATCTCTTCCTCGTGAACGACATCTATGTCGTCTACGAAGGCAAAAATGAAACGACGGGACGCCCGATCATCAAGGCGCACCTGAACCCGCTCGTCCCCTGGATCTGGATCGGCCTGATCATCATGGTCTTCGGCACGGTGGTGGCGATGGTGCCGAACACGATGCCGGTCGCGGTGAGTGTGGCCAAGCCGATCCGCGAAACCGTTCACGCAGGAGCCGGAGACTAATGAAATTCCTCATCACAAAGAATCCGGCTGCACCCCAGGTTCGCGGTCGCTCGTTGCGCGCTAATCTGGGATCGATCCTCATCCTCCTTGCCGCCATCTTCCTGTTTATGGGAGCCGACACCGATGCCCGCTTCAAAGACCTCGGCCACCGCATGATGTGCACCTGCGGATGCGGCCAGGTCCTGCTGGAATGCAATCACGTCGGCTGCCAGTCTTCCACCAAAATGCGCGACCAGCTTCAGGCAGCCATTGACAAAGGCGACAACGACGACCTCATCCTCCAGGGATTCGTGCAAGAGTACGGCCCAACGGTGATCGCCGCGCCAACCGCGACCGGCTTCAATAAAATCGCCTGGGTCATGCCCTTCCTGGCTCTCGCCGTGGGCATCGTCTTCGTCATCTGGCTGGTCCAAGCCTGGAAGAAGCGCCCTGAACCCGCCCTCGCCGATGGCATAGTCGTCCCCGAAGGCAACGAGCTGGACGAATTCCGCGCCCAGGCAAGAAAAGAGACCGACCAATGATGATCACGAAGTGGTGTGGAGACGGGTGGTGTGGGGACGGGGCTCCGCCCCGTCCAAGCGGGGCAAAGCCCCGCTCCCACACAGTCACAGCCAATCGCCAGGAGACCGATCTATGATCATCTTCGTCTGCGCCGTCTTCACCTTCGCGGCGCTCTACTACGTCTTCTTTTTCCCCGGAGAGGTCTATGCCGGAGAAGAAAAGACGCGCCTCGGCTATCTGCGCGAGCGCAAGGAAGCCGTCTACGACAACCTGCGCGACCTGAATTTCGAATACAAAGCCGGCAAGGTGCCTGACGCGGATTACCAGTCCATGCGCGCCTCGTTAGAAGAAGAAGCCGCTGCCATCATGGCCGAGATCGCACGGCTGGAGCAGGCGGCTGTCTCGTCCGCGTAACCGCGTTGATCTTCTAGCACGATGACGAGCCGGTGGAAGTTTTCGTCTACTCACTTAATCCGTCAAGGAGTTATTTTGACCAAACTCGCAAAGTATGCCCTGCTCGCCGCGACCTTCGCTCTGTGCGTTCTCTCGCTAGCGACGGTCTCGGCCGCCCAGACCCTTTCCGGCACCGTCACCAACGGCACCACCAACAAGCCCGCTGCCGGAGACGAGGTCATCCTCATCAACATCGCCAATGGCATGGACGTCGCCGCCAACACGAAGACCGACTCGGCCGGCAAGTTCACCTTCAAGCTCACCGATGCCGGAGGCCCGCACCTCATCCGCGCCGTCCACCAGGGAGTCAACTATCACCAGATGGCTCCTCCCGGAACCAGCAACGTCGAGGTGCACGTCTACGACGTTGCGAAAAAAGTAGAAGGCCTCAGCCTCACCGCCGACGTCCTCCGCTTTCAGGCGGACAAGACCAGCATGCAGGGAATTCGTCTCTTCGTCGTCAGCAATAATTCCACGCCGCCCGTCACGCAGATGAATGATCGCAACTTCGAGTTCTATCTGCCCCCCGGAGCCAAAGTCGAGCAGCTCCAGGCCAGAGCGCCCAATGGACAGCCCATCGCCGCCGAAGTCGTTCCGCAGTCGGAAAAAAATCGCTACGCCGTCAACTTCCCGCTCCGTCCCGGCGACACGCAGTTTCAGCTCGAATACACGCTCCCCTACAAGGGCACGGCGAAAATCGATCCCCGGCCGCTCATGCCCGCCGAACACCTGGTCGTCGTGCTGCCCAAGACCATGCACTTCGCCGCCGCCGACTCCACTTCGTTCAAGTCGATGAACGATCCCAACCAGCCCGACACTGTCGTGCAGGTAGCGCAGCAAGTAAAGGCC
>JBELAC010000240.1:0-13772 GCA_049509215.1 Terriglobales bacterium | reverse complement strand
GACAAACATTAGAGAGAGCTCGCATTCACGTCAAAGCAGAAGCACCTACGGCTGCGTATACAGCGCTCGCTTCAGAAACTCTCCTGCTCCCGCTCGCCCCGTGAACTTGTCGCCTTCAACGATGACGCGTCCGCGCGACAAGACAACATCGGGCATTCCCGTTACTTCGATTCCCTCAAACATGGAATAATCCACGCGCATGTGGTGGGTCTTCGCGCTGATCATGTGCTTGCGAGCCGGATCGAAGACAACCAGGTCGGCGTCGCTTCCGACAGCAATCGTTCCCTTGCGCGGATACAAGCCAAACAACTTGGCTGGAGTCGTCGAGACCAGTTCCACAAATCGATTCCTCCCGAATAAATCAAACTCATGCGATGCTCAATCCCCGGCCCGCCATTCGGAATCTTCGTGAAATCGTCCTTGCCCAACTCCTTCTGCTCCTTGAAGCAAAACGGACAATGATCCGTCGACACCACCTGCAGATGATCGCGCTTCAATCCATTCCACAATTTTTCCTGATGCCACTTCTCCCGCAGCGGAGGAGTAAACACATACTTCGCCCCCTCAAATCCGGGCGCGTCCATATTTTCCAGCGACAAATACAAATACTGCGGACAAGTCTCCGCGTAAACCGGAAGTCCGCGATCCCGCGCCTCGCGCACTTTTTCGAGCGCATCATTGCAACTGAGATGCACGATGTAAACCGGCGCTCCCGCCATCTCCGCCAGCGCAATCGCCCGCGAAGTCGCCTCCGCCTCCGCCGTTGTCGGCCGCGTCAGCGCGTGATACTTGGGAGCCTTCTTCCCTTCCGCCAGCGCCTGCTGCACGATCACGTCAATCGCGTTTCCATTCTCCGCGTGCATGCAGACCAGCCCGCCATTTTTCGCCGTCGCGCGAAACGCCTTGAAGATGCTCGCATCATCGAGCATGAACACGCCCGGATAGGCCATGAAAAGTTTGAAACTAGTCACCCCTTCGCGCACCAGCGCATTCATTTCGTCGAGCTGAGCATCGGCCAGTTCCGTAATAATGCAGTGGAACGCATAATCGCAAACCGCCCGCCCCGCCGCCTTTTTCATCCACGCATCGAACGCCGTTCGCAGCGTCTGCCCTTTGTACTGGATGGCGAAGTCAATCAGCGTAGTCGTTCCGCCGAACGCTGCGGCGCGCGTACCAGTCTCGAAGTCGTCGGCGCTCGTCGTCCCTCCAAACGGCATGTCGAGGTGTGTATGCACGTCGATCCCGCCCGGCAACACATACTTCCCCGCGGCATCAATAATCTTGCTCGCATTTTCCCGAGGCAGGCTCTGCCCAAGCGCAGCCACCTTGCCGTCGCTGATCGCGACATCCCCCGCAAACGTATCCGTTGCCGTGACTACCTTGCCGTTCACGATGATGGTGTCAAAGCCCATGAGTGCCTTCTCCTTCAGCGTTGCAGCCCGAATTCTATGCTAAACTGCCCACCTTCGCCGCGGTGAATGAAAGCCTCGTCATTTGTCGTGCTCTCTTAAGCCTTGTCATTCCGAGCGCGGCGAGGAATCTCATGTTCCGATGCCGCGTCCAGGACTGAGATTCCTCGTGCACTCGCTTCGCTCGGGCTCGGAATGACAAGAGTAGGGCCGAAGCGGGATGCCGTGAGGGGCAAGCGGCGGAACACAGC
This sequence comes from Terriglobales bacterium, assembly GCA_049509215.1. Taxonomy (GTDB): domain Bacteria; phylum Acidobacteriota; class Terriglobia; order Terriglobales; family Acidobacteriaceae; genus Acidiflorens. The sequence goes on along the minus strand of JBELAC010000240.1, from coordinate 12,112 downwards.
ACGAAGGAGCCATCATGCATTTCGGAATCACCATCAAGCCCGACATGACCGTTGAGCACATCGTAGCGCTCACGCGGCAAGCGGAAAACTCCGGCTTCGACTACGGATGGATCTTCGATTCCCACGTCCTCTGGCTCGATCCTTATCCGATGCTCACGCTGATGGCGACAAACACGAAGCGCATGCGGCTCGGAACCTGCGTCACCAATCCTGCCACGCGCGACATCACGGTTACCTCCAGCCTCTTCGCCACGCTCAACCTCATCTCCAAAGGACGCATGCAGCTCGGCATCGGCCGCGGCGATAGCTCCCGCCGCGTGCTCGGCAAGAAACCAGTTACGTCCGCGCAGCTTGAGCAGGCCATATCCGAGTTCCGCTCGCTCACGGGTGCAAAAGAGATTGACTACGAAGGCCGTCCCGCGCGCCTGACCTGGGCAACGGGAGGAGTTCCTCCGGTTTGGGTCGCCGGTTATGGGCCGAAAGTGCTTGAACTTGCGGGGCGCGTTGGCGACGGTGTGATCCTGCAGTTTGCGGATCCCGACCTGATCGAGTGGTGCGTGAGCTTCGTGAAGAAGGGCGCCAAGGCCGCCGGACGCGATGCCAGCAAAATCGAAATCATGTCTGCCGCCCCAGTCTGGGTTTCGAACGATCTGAAGGTGGGACGCGATCGCGTGCGCTGGTTCCCCGCGCTGGTTTCAAATCACGTCGTCGATCTTGTTTCGAAATACAAACCGGAAGAACTTCCTCCAGCGCTGACCTCCTATATTCGCGACCGTGAACATTATGATTACCTGCATCATTGCGAAGTAGGCAGCAGCAACGCCGATTTCGTCTCCGATGAAGTGATCGACCGCTTTTGCCTCCTCGGCCCTGCCAAAGCGCACATTGAAAAACTTCATGCGCTCGCGCGCGCCGGAGTGACTCAGTTCAACATCTATCTGATGTGCGGAGACGAGGAAGATACGCTGGAGAAGTATAAGAAGGAAGTTCTGCCGGCGTTTGGGAAATAAGGGTTCGGCTTTCAACCGTGCTTGCGGTGCGGCAAGGGCTGGCGTATAAGCAGCAGGGTATGGGAGACGCAACAGAAGAAACAGTTCCGCCGCAGGACCTGCCGTCCAAACGCAACAAGGGTATGTGGCAGATTGTCTGGTTTCTGTTTCATCTCGCGGCAGTTTACGCGGCGGTATGGCTCTGCACGCCGTGGCTGGCAGGATTGACGCGCGGACGGCTATTGCCGCTCTTACAGCAGACGACATCTTTGAGTAGCTTTGAATTTCTCTACTCCCATATCTTCGCTTTCAGCTTCATACCAGCTTTCTTTTTGGGCTTAGTCGCCTCCAGGTTCAGGCATACGGCTGCCCAGTTCGTATGGCTCCTGCCTACAACGATTCTTGTGTACAAATTTGCTACCTTTCAGGCTGCGTCCGTCTTTGCGAGTCAATTCTCCGCTGCATTTCATCAGTACTTCGAAGGTGGATTCCTGATCCCGGAGGTTCGCAATTGGCAAGACATTCAACTGATGGCGGGGTCGGCTGATGTGACGCGGGCATTAGCGCAATTGAAATTCACGGCTCCGTTTTACGCTGCCGTTGGATATTCCATCGCGACTTGGATAGGATTGCGAACGAACTTGAGCCAGAAAGTATCGGATCGAGTGGAGAAATGGGAAGTATCGAGATTTGGAGATCTGCGAGAAGGCCACGGCAAAGACACTTAGTGCGCAGACGCACGTGCTTCCCTACAGCGCCTCCTGCGACGCTGGAACTCCCGGCGCTCCCTTCACCACCTTCATGAGCGCATAGTAAGCCACAAACGCCACCGCGAATCCCACAAACCACGAATAGTCATACAACACGCGCACGGACGGTACGACTAATCCAACCAGCGCCGTTCCAGCCCCGGCGAACAGCGCACTTACCGCTCTCCAGTTGAAACCGTGTGAATATTCGTAAATGCCTCCGCGAAGATATAAGTCGTCCACGACCAGCACGCGCCGCCGAATCACAAAGTAGTCGCAGATCATAATCCCGGCGACCGGACCTAGAAATGCCGCATACCCTCCCAGCCATCCAAAAATAAATGTGCTGTAACTGGAGAGAAGTTTCCACGGCATGAGCACGATTCCCATCAGGCAGGTGATGACGCCTCCCGTGCGGAAGCTGATTTTGCGCGGCCAGAGGTTCGAGAAATCGTTGGCGGGAGAGACGACGTTGGCTCCGATGTTGACGTTGAGCGTGGCCAGCAGGATCGCCACCAGCGAGAGCACGACCGCCACCGGCGAATGGAAGCGGCTCAGCAGTTGCACCGGGTCCCAGATCGCCGTGCCGTAGATGACGACGGTCGCCGACGTCACAAGAATTCCGATCAGCGAATAAAACGTCATGGTTGTGGGCAGCGCCAGCGCCTGGCCGAGCGCTTGCTCGCGCTGGCTGCGGGCGAAGCGCGTGAAATCCGGAATGTTGAGCGAGACGGTTGCCCAAAATCCAACGGTGCCGTTGAGGGCTGGAATCAGGAATTTCAAGAATTCCGGAAATGTCGTGAAGCGCGATTGCGCGGAAAGCATCGGCCCGAACCCACCGGCCGCGCGATAGGCCCACACCAGCAGCAGCACTCCAACGGCAAGCAGAATGGGAGCACTGATTCCTTGCAGCACCCGAATATATTCAATGCCGCGAAGAATCACAGCAAGATTGATCAGCCAGAAGGCCATGAAGCAGATGGCCGCGCCGTGCGGCACGCGTCGCCACGCAGGAGCGAGCGACATCAGTGTGTTGATGGCTTCACCACCAATCCAGGTTTGAATGCCGAACCATCCGCAGGCCACGAGCGCGCGCAGAACGGCAGCAAAATTCGCGCCCAGCACGCCAAACGACGCGCGCGCCAGCACCGGAAACGGCACGCCATAACGCGCACCCGGATGCGAGTTCAGCAGCATCGGGACGAGCACGATCGTGTTGCCCAGAAAAACCGTGAGGACGGCTTGCTTCCAGTTCATCCCTCCCTGAATCAAACTGGCTGCCAGCATGTAAGTCAGAATGTTGACCGACATCGACACCCACAGGGCGGCGAAGTTGTAGGTTCCCCAATGACGACGTTCGGGCGTGGTGGGAGCGAGGTCTTCGTTGTAGAGGGGGCTGTTTTGGATTTGTTGCGACGCTGGCATTGGTTTGGTAGTAGTTGCCGGTTCACGGTTCTCAGTAAATACAACTTCGCGCTCGCTGAGAACCGGGAACTTTAGTCTGCGGCGGCGGACTGGCCGGTTTGGCTGGTCAGCGCTCCGTACGTTTCCGGACGCCGGTCGCGATAAAACTGCCACACGCGCCGCACTTCGTCAATCATTGCGAAATCCACATCCGCCACCAGCACTTCATCTTTGTCGCGGCTGGCCTGCGCGAAAATCTTTCCCCGCGGATTGCAGAAATAACTCTTCCCGTAAAACTCGCCAATATTCCACGGCTTCTCGCGGCCTACGCGGTTGATCGCCCCAACAAAATATCCGTTCGCCGCCGCATGTGCCGGCTGCTCCAGTTCCCACAAATATTCCGAGAGCCCCGCGACCGTCGCCGAAGGATTAAAAACAATCTCCGCCCCATTCAATCCCAGCACCCGCGCACCTTCCGGGAAATGGCGATCGTAGCATATGTACACGCCGACCTTCGCATACTTCGTCTGGAAAACCGGATACCCGCCGTCTCCGGGCGTGAAATAAAACTTCTCCCAGAAGCCGGGATGAACGTGCGGGATGTGATGCTTGCGGTATTTGCCCAGATATTTCCCGTCGGCATCGATCACCGCTGCTGTATTGAAATAAAGCCCCGCCATCTGCTCTTCATACACAGGCACGACGATCACCATGTTGTATTTGGCGGCAAGCTTTTGCATGAGCTGCGTGGTCGGGCCATCGGGGACGCGCTCGGTCAGGTCGTACCACCGCACATCCTGCTCGGCGCAGAAATAAGGGCCGTAGAAAAGTTCCTGCAGGCAGAGAATTTTCACCTTTTTCTTCGCGGCCTCGGCGATCAGCTTCAGGTGCTTGTCGATCATCGCCTTCTTGATTTCAGGCAGCGACCGGTTGCTGGCGGCCGCATTGCTGGCTTGGATCAGGCCACAACGCACGATTCGAGACATGGAGACCTCCGGGGAAGCAAATATAGCAGACCAGCCAGCCGAAGACTCTTACAACAGCGCCGAATACAGTGCTTGCTTCCAGCGTCGATTATCAATGGTCCAATACAAGCGAGGTTTGCGACGAGCCGCGATCACAGGCGCCCATACTAACTTGTTTCTTTCGTCATCGCCCACGTTGAGGCGATCCACCACCGTCATGCCGCGCGTCAGTTCGCTTTCGATTTCAACGTCCACGTAGTGGTCGCTTACGTCCGTCGCAATTGCAGGATCAAGCGCAAGCGCCATCGCCACCGGATCGGGCAGACAGATTCCGTCTTCTCCGGTTTGAACCTTGAGCGCGTGCCGGGCGTGGCTGTTGCACTCGATGGCGAACTTCGCCCGCTCGGTCTTAAAGCTCAGAACATGCGCGATGTCCTTGTCATCGAGAATGGCGCCGCCGCGGCAAAGGTGCCAGCCCACAAGTTCGATCGGCAGCCCGCTGCGCATAACCATCCGAGCGGCGTCCGGATCGACATAGATGTTGTATTCCGCGGCCGGGGTGATATTTCCTTCGCAGCACGGCGCTCCACCCATGATCACGCAGCGGCTGACCTGCGCAACGATTGCCGCGCAATGATGGCATCGGCGGCGTGTATTTTTTCCGCCGATTGGCGCGGAGCCGGATAGTTGTGGTCGCCCAGTCCATCGCGCCCGTGAAACCAGGTCGCATTTTGATAAGTGCGGAGCAGCGGCTTGCCCGCGCCCATAAAGACGGGAACGTCCGCGCCGCAGAGCTCGACCGTGTAGAGAGCGTTGCGGGTCGCCTGTTCGACGGGAACATTTCCGGCCACCGTGGTAATCGCAACGACGCGAACCTCGGAAGCGCCGAGCGCCATGATGAGCGCAACCGCATCGTCCGAGGCGGTATCGGTATCGATCAGGAAGGTTCGTGACACGCGGGTAGGATAGCAGGAAGCAGCTCTTAGCTTTCAGCTCTCGGTTCTCTCTCTCATGAAAAACGAGGGACGGGCAACTGCCCGTCCCTCGTCAGCCGGAGCTTAATGCTTGAACGAAATGTTCAGCCCCGTGGCGAGCTGAACGTCGTTCCTTTCAATTCGAGGCGTACCCAGCGGAACGGTCGGGGGGTCGCTGACAAAAACGTCCCCGAACGTGAACTGCCAGCCGAGCCACTTGTTGAGCTTTGTCACGAGGCCAAGATTGAAGTTCCCGCGATATTCACGCACGTCTTTCGTGGAATTGGGCAACGTGGGCTCCAGCACCACGATCTGCGTTGTAGAGAGACCGGGATAGATCAGGAACGTCTGGTTAAGCGTAGTACTCTTCCCGAGCTTGTGCATGAAGGTATCGCCAAAGCTCAAGTTCGCCGTGCTGTACGAAGGCGAGTAGGTGATGTAGGGCGGCGTTGATGGCTGCGTCACGTTCGGATCCACCACATCCGAATAACTTTCGTGCGTGTAGTTCACGCCCGCCAGCAGATCGAGAGTCGTGTTCGGATGCTTGATCGCGTGGAAACCGATACCACCTCCAAGAATGGAGCGCAGACTCAGGTCCTGCAGGGAATTCGAGAAGAAGTCGCCGCTGACGAATCCGAAGGTGCGGGGATTGATGTCGCGGTCGTAACGGATTCCGCCGCCGTTCGAGTCGGCGGTCGTCTGGGCAGGATTCTGGGGCACGCCGCCGATCTTGCCGGTGACGGCATAGATCGAGTTTTCGTACAGCACCAGCTTGTCGTGCAGTCCCGTGCGCACTGCGGTCGCTCCGATGTTCAGACTCTTGGTTTCGCTGTTGCCGGCGGTCAGGGCAAAGCCGATGTTCACGCCGCCAGCCCATCCTTCTGCAAAGCCGGGGTGAACCGTTTTCTCATAGGCGGCCTGTTCAGCCGGGCTCCGCACAGCACTTACGGAAGCGATCGGGGCTTCCACCGATCCCGCCGCCTTGGTGGCAACCACTAGGTTGCTGCCCGAGGTGGTTACGGAACCGACCGCCGTTTTGCCCCCCAGCGTGACATTGAGGTCACCGGTTGAGGTCAGGCTCTGAATGTCGTCGAATTTTACGGTCACATCACCGGCGTAGTCGGTGTGAATGACCAGCGCTTTCCCGTCCGATTTTGTAATGGATCCGGTCAGCCGGTCTCCATTTTTCATCACGATCTGGTCGGCTAGGGCGGAAACCGCCAACAGTAAAACAAGACCAGCTATCAATTGCTTACACACAGAACTCCTCCTGTATTTTTGGGATAACAAAATGTTGGTCGATGTCGTCAGCTAATTTGGATAAAACTTCTCTGCGGCAGGATGCGAAGTGGGCACAACGTTCCATCCGCCACAAAATATCTCTAAGTTGGGTTTGGAAATTATATAACTCCAGTCAGAATTTGGCACTGTGGAAGAACACAGCGCCCGGGCTTCAACTTCCGGTTTTAGGCTTTGCTTTCAGGCTTCGTATCTCCCTTGTTGTCAGTCGTGCCATCTGGCTTCGGCTCTTCCTTCATGCCGGCTTTGAGAGCACGGATGCCGTCGCCAATTCCCTTGCCGATTTCCGGGAGTCTTTTGGGGCCAAACAAGAGCAGGGCAATGATAAGAATGAGCAACAAGTGCATCGGTTGAAACAGACCTTCACCCATAAAGCCTCCAGACACCGCCGGACCGCGGCAAACCGCAGTCACCCTTCTTCTATGAGTGTAGCGCAAACAATCCCTGGCGGTCCCCGGAATCACACGCAACACGGGTTGTGTGGTAGCCGGGCTCCGCCCCGCATGGACGGGGCACAGCCGTCTCCACATCAATCTTGTCCATCTGTACATGTCATCGCAATTACTTCCGTGATCTATCGGCAGTACGTAGGATCAGACTATTTTGACCACAGGGCGATCCTCCCGCAGAAAAGAGCCTTGATCGCCGGAGGACTCTGTGAAACGTTGTTGCCTGACCTTCCTTTCCCTGTTATTGGCTACAGGCTCTTTGCAGGCAGAACAGGCTCCCTCCAGCTCCGCACTCGACGACATCTTTCTATGGCTCGCGGGGGGCATTTCGAGCGCTCGCGTTCAACGCCTGGGGAGCGCGGCGAACGAAACAACTGGCCCAGCTTGCCGCGTCACTCCCAGCTGCGTTCGCGCTCTGCAAAAGGCGGGCGCCAATGCGGCACTCATCCAAAGCTTGACTGCCCGGAATGCCGGAAGAGCATCACCCCAAGCCTCATCGCACAAATCATCGGCGAGCGCTGCTTGCGGTTGCGCCGGTCCGGCGGCCCAGATTGCCGCCCTCGTTCATGGCAAGAAGCTGCCGGCCGCGGAAGACAAAGTCCACACCTTGCTGCACAACGATCCCCAGAATGCCTCGCTGCTTTTCGTTCTTGGCACCATTCTGCGCGGCGAGGAACGGTATGACGAAGCCACGGACGCGCTCACCGAATCGCTGCACCGGAAGCCCGGTTTCGCCGAAACGCATACCCAGCTTTCTTATCTTTTTTACCGCACCGACGACTCCGACCTGGCGCTCGCCGAGGCGCGCACGGCGCTCAGCATGGATCCTGCCAACGCCGAAGCCTACCGTTACTTGGGCCTCGCTCTTTACGCCGACGGCCACTATGACGCCGCTCTGAACGCGTTCGATAAATCGCTGGAACGCGAGCCCGAGAATGCCGACGTTTATTTCGATATGGGCATCACCCAGCGCGATAAAGGCGATCTCCGCCGCGCCGCGATCGCGTATCGGCACGCCCTCACTCTGCGCCCCGATTTCTGGCAGGCTCACAGCAATCTGGGCGTAGTCCTGCGCGACCAGGGAAAACTCGAGGACGCCGTGGCCGAATATCGCACCGCGATCCGCATCCAGCCCGATGAGGCCAGCGTTCGCAGCAATCTGGGCAACACGCTTTGCGACCTCGAGGATTTTGATCAAGCGATCACGGAACTCAAAGAGGTTTATCGCCAGAGGCCGGACTGGGAAGGCGGCCACAACTGCCTGGCCCGCGCCTACATGTCGAAGCGCGATTATCCGACCGCCATCCGTGAGCTGCGGGCGGCCATTGCCGAAAACCCAGCCGGCGCCGCCGAACATCGCGTTCTCGGTCAAGCTTTATTGCTTTCGGGCCAGGATCAGGAAGCGGTCGCTATACTGCGCAAGGCGGTCACGCTTAACCCGGCATCTGCGCAGGCTCATCATTATCTGGGCACAGCTCTGGTAAACACACAGGATCTCGCGGGCGCGGAAAAAGAATTCCGCGAAGCTCTCAAGCTTGAGCCGAACGCTCAGAATCATTACTCGCTGGCGGCCTGCCTGATGGCTCTCAACCAATATGAGGAAGCCCTCGGTGAACTCGAAATCGCTTCCCGGTTGGATCCCAAGGAGACGCTTTATCGGGCGCGCATGCAGGAAGCGGCGCGGATGATCACGAGCGCAAAGTAACCAAAGTACTGTCGGTCAGCATTACACATGTACTGTCGTGCATCGCGCCGCTCTGGAAACAACCCTAGAATGTAGGACTGAGGCCGCGGACGCGCAGCCCGTCGGGGAAACCATGGAAAGTACTGGCGCCAGGCAAGCTCGAGAAAAAACCTCCAATTCCGTGAATGCGGCGGTTCTGTCGAACACAGCGCCGGGAACGTCGTTCGATGCCGCGCACGCCTTATCGAACCCCGACTATGCCCTCAAGCATCGCCAGGTTGGCTACGGCCTGCCCTGTGCGAAATGCCGCGCCTATTATCCCTCTGACATGCACGCCTGCCCGATCTGCAAATCGCAGGAACGGATTTCCGCGACAACTTTGACTGCCCCGCCGGCTTCCGCCGTCTCTCCGCAATCGGATGCGGCGAAACAGCTGGCCGAAGAACGCGAACGGTTGCGAGAGCTGAAGTCGCAGATCTATGCGGCTCATCCCGCAGTGCCGGCCGCTACTTTTCGTTGCGCTTTGGATCAGAACCACGAGGGCACCGTGGAACCGGCCGCCATTTGCCATTCCTGTTACGGCGTGCTCCGCCAACACGCGGATCGCATAGAGGCCGCGCTCCACATGGAAACCACCGACGCTGCCAAGATCGTCTACGACGCGGTCTGGGCCGACACCTCGGATCCAAACAAGACCTACTTAAATGCTGCGAACGCCCTGATGTCCGAGCTCCGCAAACGCGCCGGAATCGGCAGCGCTCACGCCGCAAGCAAAACAGCCGCTCACTAGTCGGCGTTCACATATACAAACTTCCGCCCATCATAGAGCCGGTAGCGCGTACCGCTTTTTTCGAATTTCAGCGGAACGGGATGCTTGATTTCGTCGTCATTCTGGGCGGCGATCGAAAAGACGTTTGTCCCCGCCACATTCATGACCGTGAATTTGCCATCCTTGAACCCGAATCCATAGGCTCCGGGCTCGAGTGTCGCGCCGTCAAACGTGAGCTTGGTTTCGGTAATCAGGAAGCCCTGGTACTTCTCGGCGATGGCGGTCGCATATCCTGACGTATCCACCAGCCCCACCAGCACAAGCTTGCCTGCGGTATTCTTCAGCCCGGTTGAGTTTCGCGCCTGCACGCTCGCAACCTGACCGGCGAAAAAGTAGTTCGTTGGGGTCACCTTCTTCAGTTGGTCTCCGGCCAGCACCTGGGCATTGGCGCAGACCGGAATGAGCACCGACACCAGTAGCGTAACCACGGCAAGAGCACACACCATTCTGTGATTCATTTTCATGATTTCTCCTGTTCTTGACTTGCGATCATTATCGCTCACTAAAACGCAGTTTTCCGAAAGCTTCCGGCACATGGAAGTTGGGCTGCGCCGAATGCGTCGGCTGCCACGCGGAATAGAATCGTGGCTCTTGTGGCCCTTCGACCCGGTAGAAATTCGCCCTCCACACAGCCGATGGCTCGAATTTCGTAATCAGCGCTTTCATTGGAATGGCCAACTCCGCCACCCAGGTGTGATGCTCGGCGTCCAGCCAAACCGAGCGCGTGAGCCCGCTTTTCAGGTCTCGCAACCCATTCGGAAACACGTCCGGCGGAGCAACATCGAGATCAATCCACATTCCATTCGGACTGACCTCGAATTCCTTGTAGTAAGGCGGACGCGATGGGTCCGGCTGCAGGAATGCTTCGGCCACATCGCGCTCCCAAAGATGAAAGCGCCACCCGTTCGCCTCCGAATCTTCAAAAACGAATACCTCCCGGTAACGGCACACAAAACGCAGGTAGAGCGTCGTCGGCATCCAGAGCACCCGCACCTCGGTCTGACGTGCCGGGTCGGGATTGGCCCCACGCCAGTCCTCACAGAAACTCATGGGAGCGGCGGACTCCCATTCGGCAGCGGGCCTTTGCGCGTTCAGTGATATTTCGTGCGGCACGCGAATCGCGATGACCGTATCCGCTGGAGCCATGCAAGGAGTCATTTTTTCCTGGCTCATAAGAAATTGAGAAAACAAGCAGACCAGCGCTGAAATCACGCTCTTCCGCGCCGCTGCAACAGCCATTCTGCGGAGAACTTCGTTTGACCGCAACATTCGGATAGTTCGCTGAGCTTAACTGACCTATGTTACCTGCATGGCAACCAATGCGATACTTTCAGAAACGAGTTCCGAATCCGTGATGACAACTAATGCCAAGCCGACGGAGAAACTGACCGAAAAGTCGGATCCAAAGCTGAACTCAAAGTTGAACCTCAGCCTGAGCGAAGACCGCCGCTGGCAAGCCGTCATCCAGCGAGACAGTCGGCTCGATGGAGCGTTCGTCTTCGCCGTGTCGAGCACCGGCGTTTTTTGCCGCCCGTCGTGTCCCTCAAAACGAGCCCGCCGCGCGAACGTGACTTTCTTCGATCATGCTGCCGCGGCCGAACGCGCCGGATATCGCGCCTGCCTGCGCTGCCGACCCAAGGCCGTTGACGGCAATCCCCGGTCGGCACTGGTACGCTCGATCAGCCGCTACATCGAGCAGCACATCGAAGACCGCATCACTCTCAGCCTGCTCGCCAAGGAATTCCGTCGCAGCCCGTTTCACCTGCAGCGAACGTTCAAGTCCGTGTTGGGCGTGACCCCCAAGGCCTACAGCGACGCCTGCCGCCTCCGCCAGGTGAAGCAAAACCTGCAAGCTGGGCATGACGTAACCACCGCTCTCTATGCCGCCGGATACGGCTCCAGTAGCCGACTTTACGAGCGCACCGCCGCGCAATTGGGCATGACGCCGGAAAAATACCGGCGGGGTGCGGTCGCAGCGGTGGTCCGCTTCACGATTGCGCCATCACCGCTGGGACGAATGTTGATCGCCGCCACCGACAAAGGCATCTGCGCAATTCAGTTCGCCGACTCCGATCAGCAATTGCAGCAAGGCCTGATGCGCGAGTTCCCCTTCGCCGTCCGCCGCCGCGATGATGCCGCCCTCGCAGAGTGGAAGACAAGCCTGGCACGCCTGATCGAGGGAAGCGACGCCCATCCTTCCCTGCCGCTCGACATTCGCGCGACCGCGTTTCAGCGGCGCGTCTGGGAAGCATTGCAACGAATTCCTCGAGGAGAAACGCGTTCCTACGGCGCAGTCGCGAAAAAGATCGGCATGCCAAAAGCCGCGCGTGCGGTCGCCCGCGCATGCGCGACGAATCCCGTGGCCGTCGTGATTCCCTGCCATCGCGTGGTCCGTGAAGACGGCGTCTCAGGTGGCTACCGCTGGGGCGTGGAGCGGAAGGAGAGGTTGCTGGTGTTGGAGCAGAGGATCGCCATGAAGAGCACGGATTGATAAGTATCAAGGGGATCTTAGGTCAATTATGCCGTGCAATTGGCAACTAGGGATGGGCGGGTTACCAAGTTTTCCTGCGTTAGCCGGTGCTCACAGCAGCCCGTGCCGCATGTCACTGACCGACGGGCGGCTTGCATGGTGAACTGCCATTGAGCTGCATCTTCCTGCGACCCTATCCTTCTTACCTAGCTATGGCGCAGGTGGCGGCCTACACACTCCCAATGCCGCGATCTTCACCGCTCGACTGCGGCCAGTTCTTGTGAACGACTGAAACCCTTC
>JBELAC010000024.1:0-30575 GCA_049509215.1 Terriglobales bacterium | reverse complement strand
AGGCCCAGCACGGTGATGATGGGGATCATCGCATTGCGCAGGGCATGGCGATAGACGACCGTGCGCTCGGGCAGGCCTTTGGCGCGGGCGGTGCGGATGTAATCCTGGCCTAGTTCTTCGAGCATCGAGGTGCGGACCATTCTTGTCAGGATTGCGGCTAGAGCGCTGCCCATGGTGATGGCGGGAAGGACTAAGTGGGCGAAGGTTCCCGACCCGGAGACCGGGAGCCATCCTAACTTAACCGCGAAAAACAAAATCAGGATTGGGCCGAGCGCGAAGTTGGGGAATGACAGGCCGAAGAGGCTGACTACGCTTAGGGCGCGGTCGTCCCACTGATTGCGGCGCTGGGCGGACCGGACTCCGGCGGGGATGGCGAGGGCGATGGCTACGAATAAGGATGCGAGCGTGAGTTGCAGAGTGTAGGGGTAGCGTTGGGCAATGAGTCCGGTGACGGGTTGATTGAAGCGGAGGGATTTGCCGAGGTCGCCGTGAAGAACGCCTTTCCAGTAATTGAGGTATTGCTGTCCTATGGGGACGTCTAATCCATAGGCGTGGCGGGCGGCTTGGATGTCGGCTGAGGCGGCGCCTTCTCCCAGCATTTGCTGAATGGGATCGCCGGGGACGAAGTGGATTAGCAGGAAGACGGTGGAGACGACGAGCCAGATGACTGGGAGGGTGTAGAGGACGCGAGTTAGGAGGTGGCGGGGCATGGTTTTTGGTTGCTAGTTGCTCCTTGGTAGTCGCTGTGCGAAATGAGCTTACCTGTCTTTTGCAGCCCGCTTTTGTGTCGAGACTTCCAGTTCGACATTAGTGAGGTTTGAAGAAGGCGCAGTCTCAGTCTCTAGTGATGCTTGTGCCATCGGTTCGATGCGGACTAAGGCCACCCGGTGGCCGTCCATTCTTTCGATTCCGTAACGGCGGGATTGATATTCGAAGGACTCGCCGCCTTTCGGCATTTTTTGCAGGCGGGAGAGGACGAATCCGGCCAGGGTTTCGAAGCCTTCGTCTTGCGGAAGGATCACATCGTACTGGCTTTCAAGATCGCGGATGTTGATCGCTCCGTCGAGTGAGAGTGGAGCGTTCGCGTCCACGGCGGCCTGGGCGGAGGCCACGTCGAATTCATCTTCTAATTCTCCGACCAGTTGTTCGAGGACATCTTCCACGCTGATGACTCCGGCGGTCGAGCCGAATTCGTCGACGACCATGGCGAGGTGACGCTTGCGCTGCTGGAATTCGACCAGCAGTTCGAATAACGACTTGGTTTCGGGTACGACCAGGACGTCGTGCATGATCTGACCGATCTTCATGTGGGGGATGCGCGATGCGGCGGGAGGACCGGCGGACGGGCCTAAAGCCGTCTGGCCTGAGCTCGGCTGGCCCGGTTGGCCTGGACTCGGCTGAGTCAGGCGGAGTCGCATCCAGCGCATTAAATCTTTCGCATACAGAACACCGACGATGTGTTCGGGGCCGCGCTGCGGATCGTAGACGGGAATGCGGGAGTACTGGTCATCCACGACGCGGGAGAGAGCTTCTTCCAGGTTGAGGTCCGAGGGCAGGGAAAAGACGCGGGTGCGCGGGACCATGACCTGGCGCGCGGTGATGTTGTCGAGTTCGAGCGCGTTGAGGAGCATTTCTTCCTGGGCGGAGGTGAGTTGGCCTGAGGTTCCGGCGGCGCTGATGATGAGGCGGAGTTCGTCGGGCGAGTGGACGGAGCCGTGTCGGAGTTCGTTCGTTCCGAAGGAGCGGAGGACAAAACCGGCCGCGCGGCTCATGAAGGCGGTCAACGGTGCGGTGACCGTGAGGAAGACGTCCATGGGAGCGGCGACGGCGAGCGCGACCCGTTCGGCGCGCTGAAGGGCTAAGGATTTGGGAACGAGTTCTCCGAGGGTGACGTGGAGGCTGGTGATGAGGACGAAAGCGACAGCCACGGCGATGGCATGCGCGTAGAGGATGGAGTATGGAATGTTTCCGATCCAGCTCTCGAACAGGCGTGCCAGGAAGGGCTCGCCAATCCAGCCGAGCGACAGGCTGGCGATGGTGATTCCGAGTTGGACTCCGTTGACGACGCGGCTGAGTTGCTGGTGAAGTTTGAGGACCGTGCGAGCGCCGACGCGATGGGCTTCGATCAGTTGCTGGATGCGGGTTTCACGGACGCTGACGAGGGCGAACTCCGCGGCCGCGAAGAAGGCATTGGCCGCCACCAGAAGCAGGATGACAAACACCCGCAGCAGCACGAATGCAATCATGGAAATGTAATTCTAACATTCCAAAGGGATAAGCGTTTGGGAAAGGAATAGGCGTTTCGCGGCTCTTGCTGGAAGCACCGGCAGTACAATGAGTGTTACTACTAACATTCGGAGTTGATGCGGTCGCTTTCCTTTTGCTTGGTTGAGGGTCTAAGGATCTATGAGACGCTCATTGCAGTAGGCCAAGTCCGAGCGGGCGCATTGGGCCGTCCCTCTGGGACTTGAGGGGCTTTCTCTGCTTCACCCCGCGCTGAAGCGCGGGGCTTAAGGTAGCTCGCCCCCTTCGGGGCTGATTCTTCAAATTGCGAAGTTCAGCAGGTCTACAGAGGGATTTTTTAGGAACTATTCTCCGGCTTCTCGCGTAACAAGACATGAATGCCGGTTCTACAGTTTCAGTCTTCAGAGTTCCGATCTTTGCAGGAGGCAGTTGTGAACGGTAACGGCAACGGTAAAAGCAAGAAACGGCGCAAAAGAATCATTATCTGGACTTCGGTAGGGGTCGCTCTGTTGGCGCTGATCGTTACCGGCGTGGTGATCGCGTCCACGAGCGGAACGAAGATCGATCCTTCGAAACTGGCGAAGGTCGAAAAGGGAGACTTGGCGAAGAGTGTTGTCGCTACAGGAAAGATCGAACCGATCACGAAGGTTGAAGTCAAATCGAAGGCCAGCGGTATTGTGAAAAAGCTATATGTGGATTACGGCGACCGCGTGACCAAGGGCCAGATACTGGCGGAGCTCGACAAGGACGAGATTCAGGCGCGGGTGGATCAGGCGCGAGCACAGCTTGAGGCCTCCGAAGCGAGTTTGAATGGAGCGAAGGCCGACCTGGAACGAGCAAAGGTCGATGCGGAGGGGCCGGATATTCCAATGCTGAAGCGTGGGTATGAGCGCGCGCAGGGCATGGCGAAAGAAGGAGTGGTTTCGGCATCGGCGTTGGACGATGCGCAAAAGGCGTATGTGCTGGCGATCAACAAACAAAACGTTGCCAAGGCGCAGTTACAGGTTTTGCAGGCGAAGATTGGGCAGGCGCAAGGTCAGGTCTCACAGGACCGCGCAAACCTGAAACAGTTGGAAGAACAACTTGGCTACACGACCATTGAGTCGCCGCTGGACGGGATTGTGTTGTCGCGGGATGTGGAAATCGGCGATGCGGTCAGTTCGATCCTCGTCCTCGGCTCGACAGCCACTCTGGTGATGACGCTGGGCGATACCAGCGAGGTTTACGTCAAGGGCAAGGTAGACGAGAGCGACATTGGCAAGGTGTATCTGGGACAGCCGGCTCGAATCAAAGTGGAGTCGTTCAAGGACAAGACATTCACGGGCAAGGTGACGAAGATTTCTCCAATGGGCGTCGAGAAGGACAACGTGACGACGTTCGAGGTGCGCGTCTCGATCAATAATCCGGAGGGGATGCTGAAGGCGATGATGACGGCCAATGCCGAGATCATCCTGGAAGAACACAAGGGCGTGCTGCAGATTCCGGAGGGCGCGATCATCTACGACAAGGATAAGAATGCGTCGGTCGAAGTTCCCGACCCCAAAGCCAAAGAAGGCAAGCGGAAAGTCGCCGTCAACATCGGCATCTCGAATGGCGCCAAGACCGAGTTGCTACAAGGGCTGAAGGAAGGGGACCAAGTGGTATTGCAGTAAGAGAGCGGCTGCTAGCTTTTGGCTGCTGGCTCTTAGCACTACGCGGTGCATTGTGAATGGAGGCGAATTGCTATGACACAGATATTTTTCTCTCGAGCCGTTAGCACGCTGATCTTTATTTTGGCCACCTCACTCGCCGGGTTCGCCGGCGTCATCGGAACCTTTGACCGCTCGTTCCAGGTCAGTGGCAACGTCGATCTCGAAGTGCTGAGCCGCTCCGGCGATATTACGGTGCGCAACGGCGCTGCCGGGACCGTTTCGATCCACGGCAAGATCCACGTCAGCGACTCGTGGTTTGGCAGCAGCCACAAAGAGGACGTCCAGCAGATTCAGAACAATCCTCCCATTCGTCAAACCGGAAACAGCATTCACATCGATTACATCAATGTCAATAATATTTCCGTCGATTACGAGATCACGGTGCCGGAAAACACCGCGGTGCGCGCACACACAGGCAGCGGCGATCAGGATGTGCAAGGGCTGAAAGGCAACATCGACCTGGAGAGCGGATCGGGCGACATGAAATTGGCTCGTCTGACCGGCGATCTGCATTTTCAGACCGGGTCAGGGAATGTTCGCGGGCACGAGCTGGCGGGCCCGCTCCGGGCGAAGGCTGGCAGCGGAGACATCGAAATCGAGGAGACCGCCCGCGGGGACGTGGATATCCGTACCGGGTCGGGCAATATTACTGTGAAGGGAATCAACGGAGGATTTCGCGCCGAGGCGGGTAGCGGCGATATCCACGGACAGGGCCTGCCGAAGGATTTGTGGACGATCCGCACGGGATCGGGCAACGTGCATTTGAACGTGCCTTCCGATGCAGCGTTCGATGTGGACATCTCTTCGAGCTCGGGATCGGTGACGATGGGGCATCCGGTGACGACGACCGTGCAAGGGCGAGTTGGAGAATCACACAAGAGCGTTGTCGGCAAGGTTCGCGGAGGCGGGCCGGCGATTTCGGTACACACGGGGTCGGGCGACATTCAGGTGGACTAGGCGCGGGCTACCGTGAGCTTCCACGTACAGCGCTCACGGTTGACTGCTTACCGCTTACCGGTAAATCCCTGACCATCAAACGTTGACGCCTATTACTTCACAATACCTGCTGCTTGACCTGCCGTTGTTTTGCATTCGATACTTCGGGTGGTCCCTGAAACTTTCGGGGGCAACGAGGTAGCGGATTGTCACGGTCGCCGATCATCACTTTTACCACCGACTTCGGACTCAACGATCATTTTGTAGGCGCCATGAAAGGCGTGATGCTGGAAACCGCGCCCGACGCCCAGATCATCGACATCAGCCATGCGGTGCAACCGTTCGACATTCTGGACGGCGCCCTGACGATTTCGCAGGCGTACTCATATTTTCCTTCGGGCACGGTGCACCTGGTGGTTGTCGATCCGGGAGTAGGAACGGCGCGGCGTCCGATTATCCTGACGGGCGATCGGCATTTGTTTGTGGCGCCCGATAATGGAGTGCTGTCGCTGATCTACGATCGAGAGGAGAGACTTTCGGTTCGGCACGTGACGGCCGAGCACTATTTTCTGCAACCTCGCAGCAACACATTTCACGGGCGCGACATTTTTTCGCCGGTGGCGGCTTATTTGGCGAAGGGAGTGGATCCGGACCGCTTTGGCGAAGAGGTCACGGATTATGTCCGGTTTGCCGCGCCGCGGCCCAAACCGGTCGATGAGCGAACGCTGCGCGGGACTATTCTGAAGGTGGATCGGTTCGGCAACCTGATCACGAACATTGCTCCGAAAGATTTGCCGGCACTGTTCGAGGTGACTCCGCGCGCGTTCAAAATCACCTTGGGTAAAGGACAGGTGACGCGAATCTGCGCCAACTATGCAGAGGGAGCGCCGGGCGAGGCATTTGGGATTCTGGGAAGCATGGGCTTTCTGGAGATCGCGACCAATCGCGGGTCGGCGTTTCAAGTCCTGGGAGCGGGCAAAGGTAGCGAGGTTAGCGTGGTGATGGAAGGGTAAGGAAGCGTGCCGGGGCGGGATTGCCAAGAACGAGGTGAGCTGTCCTAAGGGTCGACTGAAGTTTCATCTTACTTTCAAAAGTCGCGGATGCTGGAAACGGTATAATTCTCCCGGAGTTTTCGACTTGGGTACGCATTCCGAGTGAGGAGGTGCCGGATGTCTGCTCGATGCTTTATCTCAGTGGTTCTCCTAATCCTTGCGGGATTCTTTGTCACCGCATCCGCTCAGACTTACATTTACTTCGACGCTCCCGGAGCGGGAACCGGATTTGTCCAGGGCACGATGCCGGAAGCGCTCAACGATGCAGGGCAAATCGCGGGTTCTTATTCGGACAGTAACAGTGTCAGCCATGGGTTCCTGCGCGAGAACGATGGAACGATTACCACGTTCGACGCGCCTGGGGCGGGTACCGCGGCAAATCAGGGAACTTTGTCACGGGCGATCAATCGCGCTGGTTGGGTAGCGGGAATGGTTCTCGATTCGAGTAACAACTTGCATGGTTTTCTTCGGAAGGCCAATGGCAAGATCATTGCCTTTGATTTCCCGGGCGCAATCAGCACTGGGGCTGCTGGTATCGATGGGCATGGCCAAGTCGTTGGTGGCTATGGTGACGCGAACGGGTTTCACGGATATCAGCGAAAGACGGACGGAACCTTCCTCTCGTTCGATGTTCCGGGAGGGTCCGACACCGCGCCAAAGGGGGTGAACTCCGCCGGCCAAATTGTGGGTTTTTACCAGGGATCAGATAAGCAGTCCCATGGCTTCCTTCGGAATGTGGATGGGAGTTTTGTTACGTTTGACCCGCAGGGATCGGTCAACACGACCCCGCTTGCGATCAGCGCTGCCGGCGAGATTGTTGGGAATTACATCGATGGGAATGGGAACAAACATGCTTTTGCCCGGCTGAAGAATGGGACCATTACGTCATTCGATGCGCCGGGTTCCACTGGAACATTTGCGGGATCGGTGAACAAGGGCGGCGAGATTGCCGGGAGTTTCGATCCATCTTCTCAGGCGAAGGCGAAGGTGGGACCCGATGGTGCGGCAGGATTCTGTTTTGGTCAGCCAGTGAGCGGATTTCTGCGCCTAAGAGATGGGACAATGACTACTTTTGATGTGCCCGGCTCACTGGTCACGGGGCCTTCGGGCATCGATCAGGCGGGAAATATTGCCGGATCGTATTTGGATGGAGGGTGCGCTTCCCACGGGTTCTTGCTGGAACCGTGAGGCGTGCTTACGAGCTCTTCGCCTTCGGGTGGACGTAGCGGTCCATCTCGCCTGTCCATTGGAGGAAGCGCCAGAGATTACCGCGCTCGGTCCACAAGAATTCCCAGAATTCGAGGAAGCCGATTTGCGTCATCTTGACGCCGGTGTAGGTCTCGATGCGCCAGAGGAGATAGGGGCTGCGCCAGGGAGCAATACGGTGGCCTCGGGTGGAGTTCCAGAGAAAACGGAGCATGGGGCGCATTTGGGATGAGTATAGCGGAAGGCAGCTCTCAGCTGTCAGCTCTCAAGAAAACCTGCCGTACACATGCCGCGCTCCACACTCATTCTTCCGCTAGCTTTTTCAGGCGGCGGAGGAGCGATGTGGGATGGATTCCCAGGATACGGGAGGCGTGGGTTTTATTGTTCCCGGTTGCCGTTAGAACGCGCTGGATGTAATCGTCCTCATATTCGCGCAGGCTGATGAATTCGTGACCGTTGGTGGAGTCATGAAGATCTGGGACGGCCTCGCCTTCGCTTTCGGGTTGCACAGGGCGGTATTCGCGGATTTCCTCAGGGAGGAAGGTCGCGTCGATCTCGCCGTCAGGGGCGAGGATCATGGTGCGCTCAATGACGTTTTTCAGTTCACGAATGTTGCCCTGCCAGGGGTAATTCTGCAGGAGTTCGGCCGCGGCGGGAGAAAATCCGGTGAAGGATTTGTGGAGCTCCTCGTTGAAGTGCCGGATCATTTCGAGCGCCAGGGGAAGGATGTCCTCTTTGCGCTCGCGCAGGGGCGGAATGAGCAGAGGGACGACGTTGAGGCGATAGTAGAGGTCTTCGCGGAATTGTCCTTTGGCGACGGCCTCTTTCAGTTCGGTGTTGGTGGCCGCGATCAGGCGAACGTTGACGTTGATGGTGCGCGTGCCGCCGAGGCGCATGAAGGTTCCTTCTTCCAGGACGCGCAGTAGTTTTGCCTGAACCGCGACCGCCATGTTTCCGATCTCGTCGAGAAACAAAGTGCCGCTGTGGGCCTGCTCGAGGAGGCCCTCCTTGCGTCGACGAGCGTCGGTAAAAGCGCCGGGTTCGAAGCCGAAGAGTTCGCTTTCGAGCAAGTTTTCAGGAAGGGCGGCGCAGTTCAATTCGAGCAAGGGCATGCTGGCCCGGGGGCTGGCATAGTGGATGGCTCGGGCGAGAACGCCTTTGCCGGTGCCGCTCTCGCCGAGGATGAGAATCGTGGTGTGATCAGACTCGGACGCCTTCCGGGCCATTTCAAGCATGGAACGCATCGCTGGGTTGTGAGTCACGACGCGGCCGAAATCATACTGTCCCTTGGCACGTTCCACGGCTCCACGGACGCGGACGCGCAGCGACAGCATTTCACCGGCCCGCTGCAACGTTGTCATCAGGTCGTCGAGATGGAAGGGTTTGACGAGGTAGTCATATGCGCCGGCTTTCATGGCTTCGACGGCGCGATCGACCATGTGATAGGCGCTCATCATGAGGACGATGGCGGCGGGGTTTGCAGACTTCATGCGGCGCAGCACTTCGACGCCATCAATGCCGGGCAGAACAATGTCGAGCAGGATGAGATCGGGATTCTCCTCCCCAAAAACACGCAACGCATCTTCGCCAGATCCGGCGGTGCAGACTTCGTAACCCTCGGCGCGCAGACCGCGCGAGATGGTGCGCAACGTTAACTCTTCGTCATCCACGACCAGCACGCTATATGGCATATCGTGTCATCCTTTCTGGGAGACGGTTCATCCCACGATCTGGGACTTTTCTTTCTCCTCGTCAGACTGCTCCTCGGGCCGCAGAGGCAGGGTGAAGGTCACGGTGGTTCCGCGGCCAACGATGCTGTCGACGCGCATGTCTCCTCCATGGTTCTGGACGTAGGCACGGCTGATACTGAGTCCCAGGCCCGTGCCGCGGCCGCGTTTTGTCGTGTAGAAAGGCTCAAAAACATGAGCCAGAATTTCGGGAGGTATGCCGCTTCCGGTGTCGCCGACGCGGATTTCGATGCTCTCGACGTAAGTGAGCCGGAACGCGGAAATCGTGATGCGGCCTTCTTGCTGCGTCGCCTCGGCAGCGTTCAATAGAAGATTTGTCAGGACCTGCGAAAGCTGATTGGCATCGGCGCGAATCAGAGGAAGGTCGGACGGCACGTTCACTTCCAGAATTTTGCCCCGCATGATCGGCTGATGTTCGAGAAATGCGATGGTATCGGCGACGAGCCGAGCGAGGCTGATCCTGCTCCAGACGGGCGGGGAAGGACGGGCGTAATTAACAAGTCCGCGCAAGGTGGAGGAAATTCGTCTGGCGCCGGTGATGCATTGCTCAATCTCGGAACGATCGGCCGGGTCGCTCGTGGTACGAAGTTCGAGTTCGAGATGCGAGAGAATACCGAGCAGCGGATTGTTGATTTCATGGGCCGCACCGAGGGCCAACTGCGCCAGGGCGGCGAATTTCTCGTAATCCGAGAGCTGCGCCTGGAACTGCACTTTCTGGCGGTCGAGTTCGCGCTGTTCATAGAGACGGCGGAATAGCTCTTCCTGAACCGCGCTGCGCTGCTGGTCGCTCTCCTGCGCCTGCTGCTCGGCCTCGCGGAGCCGGTGAGTCAGCTGGCGGATCCGGTAAAGCGGGAACGCCGTCGCCCCTGCCACCAGGAACGCGACCGACGCCAGCATCCAAAGCGTAGTCATCCAGTTTCAGAATGACTCCAGCGGACGCGGGGGGCAGTGATGCCAATCACGGGGACGGGTGGCGTAGGGCTTCGTGACGAGTGATGTGTAACGAGCTGAAATGCCAAAAAAGAAGGCCGAAGCGAGGGCTCCGGCCTGAGTTGCGGTCATTGATGCCGACGAAAAACCAGCTAGCTACTTTTCGGTAATGTCGATCTGGGCGCGGGTGTTTTCCCATTCCATGCGGAGCGTGCATTTGCTGCCGGCCGGGTCAAAAGCAATGGTGAAATTCTCGACCGGAGCTGACGTTGTTGAGATGCTCATTGCCGCCCGTCCCAGTTCGTCCGATTCATACTTGTAGGGGATGCCCCATTCGCCGGTCTTCTTGTTGACGATGAGCGTCCATTTGTCGGGGTTGGGAATTGTGAAGATGGTGTAGTTGCCGGCAGGCACTTCCTTGCCGCCGACGTTGACCGCAGCGTCATTAACGAACGTGGTGGCGTTGTTTGCTCCAGTGCGCCAAACCTCGCCGTAAGGCACGAGTGCTTTTTCGCTGGCCGCGCCAAAAATCTTGCGGCCCTTCGCGCGCGGGCTGGAATAACCGATCTTGATCGCCTTACCGTCGGAGAACTTGCATTCTGTACTCGCAGGCGGGCTGAGAGGTTTTTTGTCTCCGCCGCCCATTTGCGCCGAAGCGAAGGTTGCCATTGCCAACAGAGCCACTGGAACCAACTTCTTCTTCATACTTTCTTCCTCCTGTGTGCCTAAGAATTATACGCATTTCATCGCTACAATCTCTGGATGGCAGTCTTTAACGAAAAGCAGGAAGAGCTCGAACACTTCGAAACCCGCATGGGCATCCCACGTGGCCGCCTGGCGGTCACGATGGATCTGGTGACCGACGCCATGGCGCTGGTGGGGCAGCACGGCGTCTATTGCCAGAGCCAGCGGTGGCCGGGGAAGCCTGCGATGGACGTGCAGCTCATCATGAAAAATCTTAATGACGCGAAAGAGTTGATTCAGAGCGTGATGGAAGAGCTGAAGCCCAAAGCCTAGTCTCAGCGATTTCTGGCATTGTCGAGTTGCCAGAGCTGGGGTATGCTGGTGCCCCATCGGAGCGGCTTTCCGGTACCGGGGATTGCAGATCCTATGCGTTCGATCCTATTCACATCGTGGCTGCTGGTACTATTGCCGGCCTGGTCGCTGGGCGCGCCGCCTCAGATCACACGTCATAAAATTCACTCGCGGATTCAGCAAGAATCTGCCGCGGGCACACTTCAGGTCGGATTGCTGACGCTGCGATCGTGCTTGAACCATCAAGCCTATTGCGGTTCGATGGAGCGGGCTCTGGACCCATCCGGGAAAGTCGCGGGAAACATCAAGATCAGTTTCGAGTTCTACCGGCATACGGACAACGCGCAGCCGCCCCTGGAACCGATTGTTGCGACCGAAGGTGGACCGGGGTACGCCACGAGTGAGTCGGTTCCGGGCTATCTCAACCTTTTTGCCCCGCTGCGCGATCGTCGCGATATGTTGTTTATGGATAACCGTGGGACGGGAAAATCGCAAGCGCTGTTATGTCCCGTGCTGCAGAGCGAATCGAATCCGCGGCCGCATGGGGTGCACTCTTGCGGAGAGCAACTGGGCGACACGGCTTATTTGTACGGAAGCGGCCTCGCGGCGGACGACCTTGCTGCCGTGCTGGATGCGCTCAATATTCCGATCATTAATCTTTACGGCGATTCGTATGGCACGTGGTTCAGCCAGACGTTCGCGGGACGTCATCCTGATAGGTTGCGGTCGGTAGTGCTTGACAGCGCGTATCCGGTGGAAGGGCAGTCGCCGTGGTATCCGGAAATTGCGCCGACGGTTCATTTCGCGTTTGATGCCGCGTGCAAACGCTCGCCTGCTTGCAGCAGCCTCCGGGGCGAGTCAATGAAGCGGATCGAAATGCTGCTTGATTCGCTGCGCGCGAGCCCATTCAGTGGATACGCGCACGATGGCAACGGCGTGCTACGACATGTCGAGGCCAATGCGACGACTCTTGCGTATCTCATGGTTTCGAATGCGACCGACCTGGTTGTTTACCGGGAATTGGATCCGGCCGCACGCGCTTATCTTGACGATGGGAATGCGGGGCCGCTGTTGCGTTTGCTGGCTGAAAACCAGATCTTCGGCGAATCTGGCGGGCCCTCCAGCGATTACACCGAATTCAGCCTGGGCCTGTTTGTATCGGTAAGTTGCTCCGATTATCCGCAGATCTACGACATGACGCTCGGAATCCCGCAGCGCAGGGCGCAGCGCGACCGGGTGATCGCGGATGAAGAAGAGAAACGTCCGAAGCTTTACGATCCCTTCACCATTGAGGAGTTTGACGGGATTCCGCTCGATAGCAGCGTGCTCGACATGTGCCTGACTTGGCCCCCGCCTGTTGTCGCGCCGTATCCGCCGGGACATCCGGTACCGCCGCATGCGCGGTTCACTTCCGCTCCGGTGCTGGTGCTCTCTGGAGATCTGGATTCTCTGACGCCGGCTTTGCAGGGGAAGCACGCGGCCGAACTGTTCGAGAACGGGCAGCAGATCATTATTCAGAACAGCTTCCACGTAACCGCTGATGGCGACGAGGATGATTGTGCCTCGGTGATTGCGCAGAATTTCGTGCTTAATCTTGCTCCGGGCGATACATCGTGTACGCAGCACATTGCCGAAGTTCATTTGGTGCCTGGATTTTTCTTGCAGGCTTCTGAGGTACCTCCAGCGGCTGCGACGGCGGGGAATCAGGGAACGGATGCGGATTTGCGCGTAGCGGCCGCAGCGGTTAATACCGTGGGCGACGCGCTTGCCCGCTGGTGGGTCAACCTGAGCGGCGACGGCGTGGGTCTGCAGGGTGGCCACTTTCACTACACCGGATCCGGCGATTTGACGCACTACACGATCCACAAACTCAGATGGGTCGGCGATCTGGAAGTTTCCGGCACCATGACATGGGGATACAGCTATCCGGGCTGGGTTACGTCGCATATCAAGATCAGCGGGAGCGCAACGGAAGGCGGTGATTTGACGATCGAGTGGCAGAGCCGAATTCCACTGGCGCAAGCCACCATCACCGGGAAAATCGGCAGCCGCAAGATTGCGGCGACTATGTATGCGCCGTGAGGGCCTATTACGATTGCTTCCCGTCGTGCGAGACAAACCGAAAAGGCGGAGTGCATCCCGGCTACAATTGAGGATATGGAGCGCAAGGTCTTCTGGACGCTGTTCATCGCGCTCGGCTTGATTGCCGATTTTGTCCTGCCAATGTGGTGGGCGCTGTTTGCGACCATCCCTATCGTATTTATTTCGTGGTGGGTCGCATATCGCAGCGGCTGGCTGGAATAACGAGCCGCGTGTGCGTGCGAAAATCGGCGATTTGCTCCGTCCTCCATCGCTTCCTCAAATTACCCTCCTGCGAGTAACCCAATCGACAACGCCGCGATCGGGCGGAAGTGTGGATGTGCAGGCTAGGGAATGCTAGCCTGAATTCCGATGCGTAAAGTTTTGATCGTTGCGTTTGCGGTGCTGGTGCAGTGTGCGGTGTTGGCCGCAGCGCCCGCGGCCCGATGGACAGTTCGATACCAGCCTGCCCGCATCGTCAACGGATCGCCGGTAATTTTCCGCGTAACCTCTCCGAAGCCTGTGACTAAGCTTACGGGCAACTGGCTTGGCAAGGAACTCGCCTTCAGCTTTGATCCCCAGACGAAGACGTGGTTTGCGCTTGCGGGAGCCAGCCTGGAAACGAACCCTGGATCTTATCCGATTCAGATTCACGCCGAAACCGCTGCCGGGCAAGCCATGTCGTTCGAAAAGAAAATTGTGGTGCAGCGGCAGCACTATCCGCGGGTGTTGTTGAAAGTTCCCGGCCGCTACACCGCGCCCAGCGAGGAAGAGCAGCGCGAGATCGAGCAGGATAAGAAAATCAAAGAAGAAGCGTTCAAGACTGCAAGCCGCGAGCGGGAGTGGAAAGGCTCGTTCGCTCCTCCGGTCAAGGCGGAAATCTCCGATGTCTTTGGAGTCGAGCGCGTTTTCAACGGCTCGGTCCAGAGCACGCATCAAGGACTCGATTTCCGTGTGCCTGGGGGAACCGCTGTAGCCGCGGTGAATCGAGGGACGGTAATCCTTGCGAGACCGCTTTTTTTTGAAGGCAACTGCATCGTCGTCGACCATGGGCAGGGATTGCTGACGCTTTATCTCCACCTTTCGAAATTTTCTGTCAAGGAAGGCGACGTGGTTGAGAAGGGGCAGCCGATCGGGCTGAGCGGAGGCACGGGGCGTGCAACCGGGCCGCATCTGCATCTGGCGGTGAGGTGGGAAGGAGTTTATTTAAACCCCCAGACTTTGCTCGCTTTGCGTTTGCCGTGAAGGCCGTCGAAAGCACGGTGAGAATGCCTTGCGGCCGCGCGCGAAACTCTGAGCTTGTAGGGGTCCCTTCGACTCCGCTCAGGATGACAGTGCTCGAAAAGCTTGTCAGATGAAATGAAAATGAGTAACGGAGCTTTCCAATCGCCCGTTCCCTGCTAACAGCCTAATAGCCTGCGGCAGTGAGCATCTCTCCCTCCGGTTCCCAAACCCCATCCTTGAATGTCACGCTGCGTCCTGAGATGGCGGGGATGCGCTCGCC
The DNA here is from genome assembly GCA_049509215.1 of Terriglobales bacterium. Taxonomy (GTDB): domain Bacteria; phylum Acidobacteriota; class Terriglobia; order Terriglobales; family Acidobacteriaceae; genus Acidiflorens. The sequence continues at coordinate 16,150 of JBELAC010000024.1, read as the reverse complement.
GGGAACAACAATCCCCACAAGGTTCAATGGATCGGCGGCAGCTATGACGATGCGCTCGCCGTTCATTGGGAGCTTGCGGTTGGCGCGCAGAGACTCGACTGCAACAGGAAGCGCGAATTGCTCGCCCTGGAATCCATCGACGAAGCGGCCGCCGCGCACTTCACCGCGATCTTCAAGGCGCCGATAACCGATTTGCAATTCGCGCCAGCGCGGAAGATTCGTTTCGCGTACGAGCAGGTCGCGGAAGACGACCCCGTAGCGGCGCAGCAACATCCAGCAACAGGACTCGACGCTGCGATCGCGATCCGCCCCTGCGGTGTGCAACAGCGACCAGCGGCCGGCGGCGTGACGTGGTCGCCGCGCTTTGGCCAAGGCCGATCCGGCCATTCCGGGGCGGAAACTTCCCGAGCCGGCACTGGAGGAGGTCTTCGGCGCGACGAGGGCTCGTAGATTCTCGAATCCATCGGCAGTGACGAGCCCCGCGGCAACCAGCTCCCAGAGGCCAGTTTCGACTTCTGCCTTTAATCTTCCGGTCGCACGCACCATGTCAGGGAAAAACAGAGCGCCACGCTGCTTCAGCAAATCCAGCAGTTCACCTGCGACAGGACTGAGGAATGATGTGGTTGAATCTTCCGCGCCGGGATGATGCGGGCGCATCCAGTCCGCTTCTTCGCGAACGAAAAATGCGATTGGGGCGACGCGAGTTGGGATCACGCGCCGCATTCTGTGCGGAGCTGGGCTATCGGATTGCTCAATGCCAGCGCCATCGTCACTTGCCTGGGAGCTTGCAGTTGAGCCTGACGCGGAACGCGCTGGAGCTTCCATCGCTTCGAGCGTGGCTGGATGCGGAGAGAGACGTCCCCATCCCACAGCACCCGCGAGGCAAAGTTGATCGAGATAGGCGGGATCGTAATCCGAGATTCGTCGTCCAAGGACGAATCGCTCCCAGGTATTTGCCGGAATTTCGAAACCTTGCAACTGGCGAATTACTTCGAGGGTGCCATGCTCTCCACGGACCTGTGACCCGGGCGCGATGTGCTGCCAGCGCAGCAGCCAGTTCATGAACTGGGCGGCCGTTACAGGCTCAATCTGCTTGCGCAGGGTGGCGACGGTGAGGCGGTGAATGCGCGCCAGCAGTCGGCGTTCGCACCACTCGATTTCCGGCGCGGGCTGAGTGGTAGATCCTCGGGTGCCGAGCGTGTCGCGAATTTGGCCGGGCCTGAATTTGCCTCGCAGAACTGCACCGCTGGCCTCGATTCGCAGCAACGCCTTTTCCACATCCGCTGGAGGGATTCCAAGGAGCGCGCCGATTTCGGAGGCCGTGGTCGGCCCCAGGTGCATCATCCATCCTTGGACCGCGGTGAGCACGACATCGTCGCGCACGATTACGACGGGAGACGCAGCGAGCTGCGTCTCTATGGCGGCCGTTGATGCACGAGATCCGGGTTCCATTGATGCGTAGTCAATTTGTGTTTCCGGATGCAATGCGCGCAGCCACGGCACGCGCTCTGCGGCTACCCAATATCGTTGCAATCCCGACGCGGAGTTTACATCGGCGATGACCGCGCGGTGCTCGGACTGCAAGCGATCGAAAAATGCTTTCCAATAAGCGCCGGTCAGATTTTGCTGAGAGCCAGGAGCTGAGAGCTGAGAGCTGTCGTCGTGAGACCCGTGACCTGAGACCCGAGACCTTCCTTCCCCAGGCCTGCTCTTTTCCGGCATAACGACCAGCGTGTGCAACACATCGTGCAACTCGTCGGCGTCGCGAATGTCCGGCCATGCCTCGGATTGCACCTGCGCAATGGCAGAGGGATCGAGCGCGCCGACTTCTTCGAGCACTGACTCCGGCAGCACGCGGCGCATCTCGACCGCGCGAGCGCGGCGTTCTTCGAGGGGCGCGTCATCCAGATACGCGTATGGGTTCGCGTTGAGAATTTCGTGAGAAAACTGCGATGGCACCGGCGTGTCGACGGCGAGACAGCGAATTGTGCCCTGTTCGATTCCGCGCAGCACTTCGCCGAGGCCTTCGATGTCGAGTGCCTCGGTGAGCACGTCCTTCATCACCTCGGCGACAAGAGGATGATCGGGAATCTTAATATCACCTTCTATGTTTTCGAAGCAGGCCGCGACGTCGGGAAAGACTGAGGCCAGCAAATCATCGGAACGGATGCGCTGAATCTGCGGTGGGACCTTCTTGCCTCCTTGAAAACGCAGGAGGGCCAAAGCGCGTGTCGCATCCCAGCGCCAGCGGGTTTGGAAGATCGGCGAGGCGAGCGCGGCCTGTTCCAGGATGGGCGCCATTGTCTCAGAGTGAAGGAACTGGAAGACGTCGGCGAGCGGGAAGCTATGCTGTTCGGCGAGGGCGATGTTCAAGCCATTGTCGGTGGCGGCGGCCTGCAACTCGAAATTGAAGCCGCGGCAGAAGCGCTTGCGCAGCGCAAGGCCCCATGCTTTGTTGATGCGTCCCCCAAAGGGGGCATGGATAATCAACTGCATCCCGCCGCCTTCGTCGAAGAAACGCTCGGCGATGATGGTCGATTGGGTTGGCACATCGCCCAAAACCGCGCGACCTTCGAGTACGTACTGAATCAACTGCTCGGCGCCGGGTTGATCGAGGCCGCATTCTTCTGCCAGCCAGGCGACGACCTCAGAGACGACTGGCAGATTGCGCCACCCTTCCACGGGGACGACGCCCTTCAGACGGTCGCTGATATCCTGGCGCAGATCGCCGAGCTGTTTTGAGAGTTCGGCGGTTCGGGCGGGAGCTTCTCCTCGCCAGAAGGGAATTCCGGGAGGTTCGCCATGCGCGTTTTCGACGAGGATGCGTGACGAACGGGCTTCAATGCGGCGAATTCGCCAGGATGTATTGCCCAGCAGCATGACTTCTCCGGCCATGCTTTCGACGGCGAAATCTTCGTCGACCGTGCCGACCACGCCGCCGTCGGGCTCAGCGACCACGGTGAACAGGGCATTATCCGGGATGGCGCCACCGCTGGTGATGGCCGCTAATCGAGCTCCACGACGAGCGCGCAGCTTGCGGTTGATGCGGTCGTGATGCAGATAAGCGCCATAACGTCCGCGCTGGGCGGCGATTCCTTCGGACAACATTTCAATTACTTCGTCAAATGTTTCGCGGGAGAGATTGCGATACGGATACGCGCGCTTGACGAGGGCGAACAACTCGTCTTCGTCCCAGCCGTCAGACTCTGGTTGTCCCGGCGCGGCGCGATTCACCGCGCAGCAGGCGACAATTTGCTGTGCAAGAACGTCGAGGGATGCTTCCGGAAAGATCAGCCGGTCCAATTCGCCCGATTTGATTGCGCGCACAAGGACGGCGCATTCCGCGAGGTCGTCTCGCGTCGTAACGAAAAAGCGTCCCTTGGGAACGGCGCCACGCCAGTGACCGCTGCGTCCTACACGCTGTAGCGCTACTGCAATCGAGCGGGGAGAACTCATGTGGCAGACCAAGTCGACAGTGCCGACGTCAATGCCGAGTTCGAGCGAGGCGGTGGCCACCAATACCTTGATCTGACCTTCCTTCAATTTGCGCTCGGCTTCCAGGCGGAGTTTGCGGGACAAACTCCCGTGATGCGCGGCCACATTTTCTTCGCCCAGCCGTTCGCCCAGGTGGTGCGCCATGCGCTCGGCCAGCCGTCGCGTATTCACGAACACGAGGGTCGAGCGGTGCGCGTTCACGAGTTGGACGATGCGCTCGTAAATCTCATCCCACATTTCATTCGAAGCGACCGGGCCGAGTTCGGACGAAGGAACTTCCACACCCAAATCCATTTTGCGTTTGTGGCCAACGTTGACGATTACGGGCTCCGGGCGGCCATTGCCGGTCAAGAAACGGGCCACGTCTTCGATTGGCTTCTGCGTGGCTGACAGGCCGATCCGTACCGGCGGCCGGCCCGTAAGGGCTTCCAAGCGCTCAAGTGAAAGAGAAAGATGCACGCCGCGTTTGTCGTCGGCGACGGCGTGAATTTCGTCGACAATTACCGTTTCCACATCACGTAGGACAACGCGGCTCTTTTCCGCCGTGAGCAGAATGTAAAAAGATTCGGGAGTGGTGACCAGAATGTGCGGCGGCCGCTTCAGCATGAGACGACGGTCTTTAGCTAAGGTGTCGCCCGTACGGACGGCGGTGCGGATCTCGGGCATCAGCAGCCCGCGATCACTCGCCATTTGGAGGATTTCGCCGAGAGGGATTTCGAGATTCTTCTGGATGTCGTTGCTGAGCGCCTTCAGCGGAGAGATGTAGAGAACCTCGGTGCGGTCGCACAATTCGCCGCCGAGCGCCTTGCGCACGAGGCCGTCAATGCAGGCCAGAAATGCAGCGAGAGTTTTTCCGGAGCCAGTGGGCGCCGAGATGAGAGTGGTGTGGCCGGCGAGAATGTGCGGCCAGCCTTGCTCCTGCGGTTCCGTGGGAGTTCCGAAGCGCGAGACAAACCACTCCTGCACCAATGGATGGGCCCAGGCAAGGGAGGGGGGCACTGCGGACGACATGGGTCTGATTGTAGCGGGATTCGGCGGTTTCGTAAAATGTTCGCCTCGGCGTTCTCGCAAGCGAGGTAACGGCTGTTTCTCGTTGATGATGGTGCGATACAAAGTGGGTCGGCTACTCGATCGCCAATTGGGGGGCGAGGTCTTCTCTCTTCTGTGGGCAAGAGATTATTCGGGAATGCTAGAATCCCCTCGATGGCCCACAAGCTCTCCTCCAAACTCCGCGCGCGCAAGATCAAGCTGATTCTGTTCGATGTTGATGGCGTTCTCACCGACGGCAAAATCTGGATATTCCCGGCCCCTACGGGCTTAACAACAATGCCCGGCACGTCTGGCACCCCGACTCTACTGGAGCGATCTGACCGGAACTCAAATGGGGATCGGGGAGCCGGCTTTATTGAAGCCAAGGGATTCAGCGCTCACGATGGTGCTGGTATATCGCTGGCGCGGCTGGGTGGAATCAGAACAGGGCTCATCACCAAGAGAACCTCGGAGACGGTTGCTCTCCGTGCCCGGGACCTCAAGATGGACCGTGTCTACCAGGGGATCCAAGACAAGGCAGGCGCCTTCCGCCAGATTCTCGAAAAGGACGGTATTACGGCTGCTGAGGTTGCTTTCGTGGGTGACGATGTGATTGACCTTCCGGTTATGCGCAGGTGCGGGCTGGCGATTGCGGTGAAAAATGCGCGGGCTGACGTCAAAGCCGAAGCGCATTGGATCACGCCTCATGCGGGTGGAGATGGAGCCGCGCGCGATGCTATCGAGTACATTTTGAAAGCGCAAGGAAAATGGAAGAAGGCGGTGGCCGACTACATAGGTGAATGAGACGCGAAGGTTTCAAGGTGTCAATGTTTCAAGGTGTCAATGCTTCAAGATATGACGCAGTCCTTTGAAACTCTGAAACATTCCAACTTTGAAACTTGCAAAAGCCCACCGGTTGCTTGCTTGGGGCGTGCTCGGGTTCGCAACCGGTGGGTTTTTCTCCCTACTCACCCTGTTTGTTTTCAGGAGTAATAGTCGTAACAAACACGGACCTGCTGTCGAAGTTTCGCAGCCGCCGGGATTTTTCTGGTTGCTATCCCAAAAGCTTGTAAGGCAGCGGGTTATCGATTGGGACTTGTTTCAGTGGTGCGTTCTTGATAAGTCGTGAAGAATGTTCGTTGCACTACGAACCTGCACTGCACGCGCCATCAGCGCGAACCCCGGAAAGTGTGTTTTTCACTTCGCATAAAAGTAATAATCCGCGGTATAGGCTCGCTTTGTTTCCTCGTTCTCCTGTGCGCCGGTGCAGGTTGCGGCCGGCGGAGGTTGGCCGCCGTGAGTGTGGATGCGCTGGATGGTGGTCACACGGGTGAGCATGCCATTTCCCGAATGATCTGTGACAGTGACGAGAAGCCAGGGAACAGAATCCGCCTCAGGAGAATCGATCTTCGCCGCCGCTTTGCCGGTGACTTCGCTGCCATCATTGAGTTTCCATGTGGGACCGGCAAAATGGTGGCCGATGACTGAACCTTTTTCGTCGTGCAACTCGGCATCGGGAGCTTTGAGCGCCCAGCCATACTTTCCGCCGGTCGCCGGTTGACATGTGTAAATTTGCGATCCAGACGCGTGGGCTACAAGGACCACGTTCTCATTGGCGGGAGCTTTTATTTTCTCGGGGACATCGGGACGCGGAATGCTTTGTGCGTCCGAAAGCGCGGCCCCGAGAAGTAATCCGGCGTAGAGCAACGTTTTCATCACGAGTAAGAGGTTTAACATCACGTTCGGATCGCTGCGCGGCCGCTAATTTGCGATGACCACTGTCTTGGACGCCATCAGTTCAGCGAAGCGCGGATCCTTGCGGAGCGAACTGAATTCGTCATCCTTATAAACGTTCTTGATGTCCTTATAGCCCTCTTCCATTGCCTTCTTCAGATAATGAAGCGAGCGGTCGGGTACCCCATTCCTCGCATACAGCTTGGCGAGAACGTAGTCGTAGTGGGCGCGGTCTTGCGGGGAGGGGAGCCGGGCCTGGATGCCACCTCCGCGGGCCGTACGCTCGAGGATGTCCGGATCGAGTTGCACGGCCTTGGCATAGTCGACCATGGCCTTTTCGAACTGCTTTTTGGCAAACAAGGCGGCTCCGCGGTTATTGTAGAAAACTGCTTCGTCGCCATCCAGCTCGATCGCCTTATCGTAATAGCGAATCGCCTTGTTCATGCTTTCCTCTTCGTAAAAGACGACGGCCAGATTCGCGTAGGCGTTGGCATATTTTTTGTCTGTTTTGATTGCTCGATCGAAAGTCCTTTTCGAATCCCTCCACCGGTGCAATTGCATTTGTGAAACGCCGATCTTGTCCATCAGGACCACATTGCGAGGGTCTTTTGCGAGGGCGGCCTGATAATAGTCGATGGCGTCAAGGTAATCCTTCTCTGCTTGTAACTCGTCGGCGCGCGCTTCGAGATCCCTTGCCGTAGCGCTCGGGGCCGGCGGTTCGGCGCGGTGCAGCGGCGGAGGGCCAACCTCCATTTGTTCGAGACTTTGAGCCTGGAGGGGAATGACGAAAAGGCCAGTTACACCGGCGACCAGAAGACTGAAAGTCAGCAAAGAGGAGAGAGCACTACCAAACAACGTTGCCAGACGCGAAGACCGCATAGCGACCTCCTGAAATGAACGTGCACCGTCTAACTGGAACTTAAGATGCCCCACTAGCCATTTGAAGACGGTCAATCCTGTTGCCCGTATATTAGCGCCAACCGGCGCTGGCATTATGATTTATTTTCGTGCCGGTTGCCGCTATTCCGGCGGAGTGGCGCCATTGCTCGCAGGTTTAGACGGCGCAGCGGTGTTTTTGTCACTTTTGCCGCTATCCCCCTTAAATACGTCGGCGATCTTACCGAAGAAGCTTTTCTTCTTCTTGCCTCCTTCCTCGGTTTGGACACCGGTGGTTGTCTCCGTGTTCCCATTCGTTGTGGGAGGAGGCAATGCCTGCTCGGTATTTCCACCAAAGATGCGCGAGAATACGCCTCGAATTCCGCCCGTCTGATCGCAGGTATCGTGGGGTTCGGTACCGGAAACAAAGGCGATTGTGTAGGTGTCCGGGCATGAAGGAGTAGCCAGTCGGTTGGTGACCTTGTCGAGCTGAACGTCCACGACGCCTTCCGGCTGGGAAAAGTTTTTTACGTCGGAATATTGGGGCAGCGTCACGGCCTTCTTCATGAATTCGGCCCAGATGGGGGCCGCAGTCTGCGCGCCGCTCAGCCGAATATCGCTGTAGTCGTCGTAGCCCACCCAGATGATGCAGAGCAGATTGCTGGTGTAGCCGGCGAACCATCCGTCATGCGATGTACCGGTTTTGCCGGCTGCCGGGGCGGTGAAGCCGCGCTGCCGCACCCCGTAGGCGGTGCCGAAGTTGACGACACCTTCCAGCATGTTCGTCATGACGAAGGCGATGCGGGGATCGAGCACGTCTTTGTGCTCGCTCGCGAAGTTTACAATGACGTCGCCCTTGGAATTGCGGACGGAGTTCACAAAAATAGGACTGAGTCGGACTCCACCATTGGCGAATGTCGTGTACGCGGATGTCATATCCACGGGAGTCGCGTCATAAGCGCCCAGCGCCATGGCCGGTGTTGCCTTCACGGAAGCAATTCCTGCATTCTTCGCCAGATCGGCCACCTTGTCATAGCCGACCTCCTCAGCGACCTTTACGGTGGCATTGTTCAGCGAGAGCGCGAGCGCATAACGGAGCGTTACATCGCCGTGGTATTCCTCTTTGTAGTTGCGCGGTTCATAAATCTGATCGCCGTAGGCGAAGGTGGAAGCCTGGTCGCTGACGATGGAGGCGGGGGTAATCACGGTCGATGATCCATCGATCGCGGTATTCATGGCTGCGGCGTATACAAATGGCTTGAAGATCGATCCCGTGGGACGCTTGGCCAATGCGTGGTTCAACTGGCTCATGGCGTAATTGCGTCCGCCGACCAGAGCCTTGATCTCGCCCGTGTGCGGATCCATGGCCACGAGGGCGACCTGCGCCTGAGGTCCGGGCAGCACCGTCGTTTCGAATTTGTTCTTCCCGACCTTAGTTTTTCGCGTGCGCATCTTGGTGACCTGCTCATCCACCAGTTTGATACCGGTCTCGACCGCCTGCGCCGCGGCCTGCTGCAACTCGGGATCGAGGGTTGTATAGATGCGGAATTGCTGATCGTTTACCTCATGCTCGTTGAGTTTGGTGAGCACGGTGTCGCGCACCATATCGATAAAATAGGGAGCGTCGCTCGCTTCGACGTTCGGTGGGGCCAGCTTCAGCGGGGTAGCCTTCGCTTTGTCCGCTTCGGCGCGCGTGAGGACGCCATTGTCGACCATCGCTTCGAGCACGGTATTGCGCCGTTCGAGCGCCCGCTCCGGATGGCGATAGGGCGACAAATAGCTGGGCGCCTGAATCAATCCGGCGAGCAGGGCAGCTTCCGGCAGGGTGATATCTTTCAGATCTTTGTTGAAGTAAGAGTGTGCGCCCTCGGCGAGTCCCGAGATAGTGAACGATCCGCGTTGGCCTAGATCGACGCGGTTGGCATAGAACTCGAAAATCTGCTGCTTCGAGAATTTCTGCTCGAGCTCCACCGCGATCAGCATCTCAATCATCTTGCGCTTAACGGTTTTCTCTGGGCTCAGAAAAAACGCGCGGGAAAGCTGCATGGTGATCGTGGATCCGCCCTGCTGGTGCCGCTGGTGGGTGAAGTCAATCCATGCAGCCTCCACCAAGCGCAGGAAGTTCACGCCGCTGTGCTGGAAGAAGCGGCGATCCTCGATGGAGGTCACGGCCTGAACCATGATCTTGGGAATGTCGTCGTACTTGATCAGTTCGCGTTTGGAACGCTGCTCGGCGTCGAACAGTGAAGTGACCGGCTGAGGCTCAAGCTCGTACGCAGCCAGATCTCCGGCTGAGCGGCTGACGATTTGGCTGACCGCTCCATCCGCGACGGTGATGGTCGCGGGCTCGGGACTGTGATAAGACTCTGGTCCCGGAAGAACTTCGATGCTCCCGCCATGCGTGCGGTAACTGCCCAGAGGAGAGGCCTGATCTTTTTCCGAATACCCGGCCCGGCGCAACTCAGAGGCAATTTCGGAAATCGTGTATTTCGAACCGACCCGTACAACTTGCGGGCTGGCATAGATCTTCGCTGAAGTGGCAAAGGCCGGGTTGCGGAAGCGCTGCTCGATGATGCGGTCGTACTTTACATACCAGTAGGCAAAAAATCCGCTGACAAGCAGAGAGAATGCGAGAAACCCGAGGAACGCATAGCGCACCACGGGATCGTTCTTGCGGGGACGGCTTTTGCCGCCGGCGCCGGTTCTGCGAGCATTCGGGATTTTCAGCTTAATGGCCATGAAGATGGTTGCGCATCCTACACGTGGTGCAATCCACGGTCCGAAAATGACTTGAGCCAAGATGCGTTTGGGATTGATTTTAAATCAGAAGAGGCCGCCACAATGGGTTGGATGCGTGTCACAGGATGGACGGCGTGTGGAGCAAAGAACGGGTGAGGCCTGAGCGGGATGCTGACGAGGCTAGTACACACCCTTGTTCGAACTGGAGGGGTGAAAGCTGATGGTCGTGGAATAGCCCGGCAGGTCGATCGGGACGCTGTACTCGGCCTCAATGTTAAGAGTGCCGGTGCCGAACCCACCGGTACGCGAAACCTTCACTTGCTGCGGCGCCAGCGCGATGTCGTAATCATGGGCGTGCTTGATCACAGTATTCCGGATGTCTTCCTCGGAACGCGTGCTATACGTGGCTTGGACCGCGTCGGCTTTGAGGGTATCTTCAAACTCGTAGTTGGCAAAACACGGCGGGACGACCTTGATCCCGAGCACGATGATCGCAACAAACACGCCGAAGCCTAAGAGCAGTTTGAACGTCGCCATAAGATTTGCTCGCCTGTGCCGAGTGCGATTGCCACCGTCCTATTGACGGGAGTTGGCTCGAACTTCCGGGAGCGGCCTGATTAGCGGACCAGTCCCAGCAAATATTCGCTTATGGCTGAAATCTTAATGTCTTCGCGGGCCAGAGTCGAGCGCCGAACGACTTCGACCAAATCTTCGGTAACTTTCTTCCCAACGTTGATTCTAAAGGGGATACCGACCAGGTCCGCATCTTTGAACTTTACCCCCGGGCGTTCATCGCGGTCGTCGAGCAATACGTCCAAACCGGCGGCTTCTAACTGACGGGCGATGTCCTCGGCTGCAGTCCGAATCTTTTCATCCGAAGTGTTTGTGGCCACGACCACGACGTCAAAAGGAGCGATGGAAGGCGCCAACCAGAACCCGTTCGCGTCGTTGCTTTGTTCAACGGCTGCGGTCAGAATGCGTTCGATTCCAATGCCGTAGCTGCCCATGATTGGCGCAACTTCCTTGCCGTTTTTGTCCAGGACGCGAGCTCCCATCGAGTCCGAGTATTTGTAACCCAGCTTGAAGATGTGTCCGATCTCAACCGCCGTATCGATGCGCAGAGGCGCGCCGCAATTCGGACAGTCTTCACCAGCTGTGACGCTGCGGATGTCGGCGTAAGCCGTAGGATGAAAAGTCTTCCCGGGCGTCAGGTTCTTGACGTGATACTCCTCTTTATTAGCTCCGCCAATCAGATTGGTGCGTCCTTTGAGCGCGTCGTCGACCAGCAGAATCGGCTTGCCCGGCTCCTCCATATTTTTAGCCCACTCGATGCCGAGCGGACCGAGGTATCCGGCCGGCGATTGGAACAGCGCGCGAATTTCCTCCTCCTGCATAGGACGCGTCTCTTTGCCCCCAACCGCCGTCGACAGTTTCGCTTCGTTCATCTGATGATCGCCGCGCATCAGCAACACAACGGCTCGCGATACCGAGCCGGGCTCCCACTTAGTGGGAATGCGAGCTTGCCCTCGTTCCGGCTCCACTGCGGCAATCATCATCGCCAGCGTCTTAATCGTGTGCGCCTGCGGCACGCGCAGAAACCGCGCCACGTCTTCAATTGTCTTCTGTCCGGGAGTGTGCACCTCCAGCGGCAGAGCGTCACCGGAGGAAACATCGCCTTCGGGCTTCAGATCCTCGATGGCAGCGAGTTTCGACGTCGCTTTTTCCATGTTCGCGGCGTAGTTGCACTTTTCGCAACTGACCACCAGGTCTTCGCCGGCGGGAGTACGGACCATGAATTCCTGCGACTGCGAGCCGCCCATGGCTCCCGAGTGGGCATCAATGACCATATACTTCAGCCCGCAGCGGTCGAAGATGCGGCAATAAACTTCGTAATGCTTCTGATACGAAACATCCAAGCCCGCCGCATCCATGTCGAAGGAATACGCGTCTTTCATGATGAACTGGCGGACACGAAGCAGCCCGGATTTTGGCCGGGGCTCATCGCGGAATTTTGTCTGAATCTGATACCAGATCTGCGGCAGTTGCTTATAGCTGCGCAGCTCCTTGCGCGCGATGTCGGTCATGACTTCCTCATGGGTCATGCCCAGACACAAATCGGCTCCCTTGCGATCTTTCAGGCGAAACATGTTCTCGCCCATGACCGTCCAGCGGCCGCTCGCTTCCCAGACTTCGCGCGGATTCAGTGCCGGCAGGTAGAACTCCTGCCCGATCTTGTCCATCTCTTCGCGGACGATGCGCATGATTTTCTGCGTCGTGCGATTGCCCATGAAGAGGAAAGAATAGATTCCGGCGCCGAGCTGGCGGATGTAGCCAGCGCGGACGAGAAGTTTATGGCTTGCGACCTCGGCATCAGCCGGAGCTTCGCGCAAAGTAGGAATAAAAAGTTTAGACCAGCGATGCATAGTTTGTGTTTCCAATCATGAAGGAATCTTCGATTGTAAATGATGGTGCGGGACGGGCGTTGCCGCCAGTGGCATGAAGGGCCATTCAGATCGGCGTTGGGATTCGGATCCGGCATTCCCGGAGCGGTGCAGGGCTCGCTTCTTGCTTGACAGACTCCTGCCCGTAGGACATATTCTGCAGATCATCTCAGCCGAGGGTGTTCTCAAACGCTCGTAAACATGGCTCCGCAAGCCTGGTTCCAGCGTGGACCGCAACCCAACGCAGGAGGGATCCGATGAAACTTTCCACTTGTTTCTCACTGTTACTGGCAGCCACTCTAACCTCAACCGCATTCAGCCAGATCCAATACCCCAATCCAGTCACCCACGTAGTTGTGATCGATCAGGAAAACCGGACGGTCGACAACCTCTTCGGCAGCAATTCGCCGAGCAACCAGTACTACTTGCCGGGTCTGAATTTTTCGACCACAGGAATGGCGTACACGACGGTGAACGGCAAGAAAAACGTGTTTACCGTGCAAGCCGTACCTATTCCGTTGGCTTCCAAACTTGGCAAGGGCGATAGTGTGGATGCCGATGACTATGATCCCGGTCATGGCCATGAACCGGCATGGGTGAATGCCTGCGATGCGCCGCTGAAGACCGATCCGAGCACGGATTGCGCAATGGACGGGTTCAACTACGTGGCAGTTTCATGCGACAAGGGTGCCACTGGTTGCCCAGGCCCGACATATCCTACATACGCGTATGTGCAGTACCAGGACGTTGCTCCTTATTTCCAAATTGCGGCGCAGTACGGTTATGCCAACTACATGTTCCAGACCAACCAGGGGCCAAGTTTTCCCTCGCACCAGTTCACGTTCGGAGGCACATCACAACCGGGAGTTGGGAGTGAGCCAACGTGGTTCGTTTCCGAGAATCTAGGCAAAGGCAACGGCAATGGGTGCATTGCGAGCTCAGGTTCCTTGATCGCGCAGGTCAATCCCACCAACCAAAAGGAGACGACGAAGATTTTTCCCTGCTTCACGCACAACACAATGGCCGACCTCTTCGCCGCGCAGAGCCCACCAATCACATGGACGTATTACACGCCGGGTCAGGGATCTCTTTGGTCGGCGCCCGACGCGATCTCAACCCTCTGCCCTATGAATCCTGGCGGAAAATGTGTTGGCCCGTACTGGACGAAAGGCGCAGCGAACGGGTTTATCGACATCAATCCCGCCGATGCCCTTAAAGACATTAACGGCTGTAAGCTCCAGCAGGTCAGCTGGGTGATTCCCACCGGCCTGGAATCCGACCATGCGGGACTTACCGATGGCACGGGGCCCTCATGGGTCGCCTCGCTTGTGAACGCGGTTGGTGGCTATAACAACAACGGTTCGGTCGCGAACCAATGCGGCTACTGGAACAACACAGTCATCCTCATCACCTGGGACGACTGGGGCGGATGGTACGAGCATGTGGTGCCGCCAGCGCTCTCGCCACTCGCACCCCCGGTCGCATCGTCCTACGTATATGGATTCCGCGTGCCTTTGCTAGTGGTTTCTGCGTACACGCCTCCAGGAACGGTCAGTAACACAATGGGACTGGATTTCGGCGCCACGCTGAAGTTCATTGAAGAAGTGTTCGGAGACATTGGCACGATTTCAGACGACCCATCGAATCCGTATGCCGACTACTACGCGAATGACGACTTGGGCGAATTTTTCCAGTTCAACCAGCCGCCGCACAGTTTTCAACTCATTAACGCTCCGCTGAAGCAGGAGTTCTTCCTCAACCCAAACCGGCCGATCGAGCCTCCTGACAATGATTAGGAAGCAGTGCGCGGGTTAAGGAATTCGTTTGAAGATGAAGTTGCTTGACGAGGCGGCACCAATGTACGTGAAGCTGTTGTCGCCTCATCTGCTTGCTGCTGGCCTCGGGTAAATCCACGCAAGGTTTGCGAGGCGAGCTGCCGGCTAGGACCGCGATTCACTTTCGCATCAAGGGATAGAATAGGCTCATGCCCTCGATCTCACAAACAGAACAGGAATGGAAGGGGCGCGCGATCGATCTCAACTATCGCTGCCGGGTGTGCCGAGAACACATTACTTTTCCGGACCAGCAACTCTATTTCGCAAAAGGATTATGCGCGCCGTGCCTGGAGCTTTTGGACGCAGAACGCAATGATCCAAATTCCAAGACTCGCAAGCGGCTTGAGGAGATTCGCAGTCGAGGCGGGAAAACCACTTCCCAGAGTTTAGTTTTCAAGGCAGAAAACGAAAACGCGTAAGGCGGCCGTTCTGATTGCGAGGGTTGAGCACGGGCTCACACTTCCATGCAGTGGAGGATTCCACGATGAGCAGACTGGCTGGTACGGCACAAAACACAAATAGTGATTCGCACTGGCCAACAGCAGCCGCATCCTTGGTTGTGGGTGCGTTATTTTTTGCGTTATGGTTCTGGCTGTTGCCCTCCTGGCTTGGCTTTCGAGTTGATGTGGCTGGCGCCGCGCGCTTGCGATGGATCGCGGCCATTCCTTCCGTTCTAGGTTTCGCGGTGGCTCTGCGTTGCGTCTGGGATTTCGGTTGGACCGGCCATGGGACGCCCATGCCGCTCGTTCCACCGCAGCGGTTGGTCGTGGTGGGTTTCTATCGTTATGTGCGGAACCCGATGTATGTCGGTTTTGCCGCGGGATGGATCGGGCTGTGGATCGTTTTCGGACATGCTGACTTGCGATTGATCGCGGCGGTAGCAGCCGTTGCCCTGGGCGTTCACCTTTTCGTTCTCCTCTATGAAGAACCGACCTTGCGCAAGAAGTTCGGAACGGAGTATGACGAGTATTGCCGAAACGTCAATCGCTGGTGGCCGCGGCTACGAGGCTGGAACCAGCCGTGATCGCGGGTGCGAGTTTCTGGCAGAGCGCACCTGACTGCGCAGTCGCGCTTACAATATCCGGATGTATCACTACAATCCCTCGACCGCTCTGGAAGAATTGACCGAAGAGGCGACATTGCCAAATCCGGTCCACGTGCGCGACATGATGCTGCGCAGGAAGCTCAACGCCGATGAAGCTCTGGAACTCAACCGGATTTTTCTCGAATATCAGAAGTCTTTCGGCGAAACACAAAAGTTGGGGCGGGAAATCCTGAAACGGCTGGCGGCATAATCGGAACTGGGGTGTGCAGGTCTCGGTCGTTTGCGATCGCTCTACTTTCCTGGCGTTTCCTCGCCGGTGGCCAGGACGTAGGTCGTAGTCCTATCCAGTTTGATATTCGTGCGCTTGGAAGTAAGGACGACTGAGCCGTCAGGCTGCGCAGTTGCCTCCACGTCCTTCATCTCGACTCGGTTCTCGGAAACATTCGACGAGGTGCCAGGCGGAACGTCTCCTGGATCAGCCGGCAAAGTTTGACCCGGAACAGGTGACGAAGACGGTGAGTTCGGTCTCGATATGCCGCCGCGGGTCATCCCGATGCTGCCGCTGAGCGAGTTATTCGAGAGGTCGTCGTTGCCGAGGCTGCCCGGCATGCGAATTGGGTAGTACCACTTGGTCAAATAGACCTTAACGGGCGCGGAACCCTTCTTCCATTGCACAGAATCCATGCGGATGGCCAGGCGCGAGGGATCGGTCGTGGACTTGGCAGCCGATTCGACCACTTCTCCGGCAAACATGGCGCCGATCGGGATCACGTGGCCGTCGAGTAAAGTGGCGATGGTCAACTTCGCCTCTACCTTTGTTCCCACAGGCGTCTGACCAGCAACTATCTTTTGGTTCATCGTTACCGGGAATTCGTGAAGGGTTGGTGTACTGCGAGCCGGCGAACTGCTTTGAGAAAGCAGGGTGGTATAGGCGACCACCGAGGCAGATACGAGTG
>JBELAC010000239.1:0-7378 GCA_049509215.1 Terriglobales bacterium | reverse complement strand
GAGCAGAAAAACAAAGAAGGAAAGTGGACGAACTTCGCCGACCTGAAGCTCGTCCGCCCGTCTCGCTAACCCCTCAATTTCGAGCGGAAGCAAGTCCACAGCCCGAACACCCCGCCACCAATCCCAGGCTGAAGTCGGCCAGCTCCGGCGAAACCGGACGCTTAGCCCGTTACGTGATTGCCCAGTTCGCGAAGTCGAACACTGTTCTTGAGGTTGAACTCCATCTCTTCGAGCGTGATCCCCTTTGTCTCCGGCACAAACAGAGCCACGAACGCGACCGCGAGCACGCAGAAGCCTGCGAACACATAGAAGATCGATGCGTTCCCATGCGCCTGCATAAAAGAAAGAGCGTTCGCCATGACCAGACCGGCGAAGGTCCAGTTGACCATGGTCGTGATCGTCATCCCGATTTCGCGTCCTTCGAGCGGGAAGATTTCAGAGCACACGATCCACACCACCGGCCCCCACGAGACCGCAAATCCAAAGATGTAGAGTATTGCCGACGCGATCAGCACTGCCTTCGGCCCGCTCCCAATCATTGCCGGGTCTGAGACGGAGCCAATCGCTTGGAAAGCGCCGCCGGCCGCAATCATCGTCACCAGCATCGTGATCGCGCCGACATAGAGCAGCTTCTTGCGCCCCCACTTCTCGACCAGGCGGATGGCTGGAAAAGTAAAGAGCATGTTCACCGTCGGTACTGTCATCGAGGCGAGCAATCCCTTCATGCCTGCGTACCCGAAAATCGTTGGCGAGTAGTAGATCATCATGTTGATGCCAACCAGTTGCTGGAAAACCTGCAAGAACACCCCCACCAGCAGCACCTTCAGGAAGTAGCCGCGCATGACAATTCCCACGCCCGCGCCCTGCGGCCCGTGCAGCGCCTGCTCGATCTCCTCGATCTCAAGGTGAATCTCCTGCTCCGTATTCAGCGTCCGGCGCAGGACCGTGATCGCATCCTCCCTCCTGCCCTTCAGCATCAGCCAACGCGGGCTCTCCGGAAGGATGAAGCCGCAAACGAACATGAGCGCCGCGAACAACGTGATGGTCAGAAACATGAGCGGCAGAGAAGTGGCGGGATTGACGAAGGCTCGGGCAATCAAAACGTTGGTCAGCGAAATCAGGAATATTCCGATCGTGATCATCAACTGGAAGAGCGTGCCCATCGATCCGCGAATCGATGCTGGAGCGGTCTCGGACAGAAAAAGAGGAACGATGAAGGACGCGACCCCAACCCCGAAGCCGAGCGCGAAGCGGCAGGCGGACAGCACCGGCAGCGGCGGGAGCAGAGCCGAGTATGCGGAAGCCGCGGTGAAGATGAAGCCGGCGAAGAGAAGGCTTTTTTTGCGGCCGAGGAAACGCGCAAAGAGCCCAGAAAGCAGCGCGCCCACGATCCCGCCGGTCGCCAGGATGGACGAGTAGTGCTCCCCGCCCTGCACGCCGATGTGATAGTGCCGCTGGATTGTATCGAGTGAGTTCGCGATAAATCCCTGATCGAGGCCAAACAGCAGGCCACCCAGTGCGGCCACCGAGCAGATGACGTAGACAATTGTCTTGTAGCCGCCAGACTTTCCGACCACTCCCACTTGAGCCATTTCCACCTCAGGATATTTTTAACGCGTTATAAAGTGATTTAGTTCGCACTCATCATACCGTTGTTTGCACCCGCCGCAAATGCTGCCGTCCCTCTGGCTAACGGTTTACTTCGGCGATGACAGCTCCAAACGGCTTGAGCTCTAAGACGCCCATCTTGTCAGATTCGAACGATCCCACCAGCGGCGTCAGTGTAAACTTCGCAAATCCCTGCTTGGCAAGATCGAACTTAATCGTCCGCGGCTTATCCGACATGTTAAGCGCAACCAGCACCGCTTTCCCTTTATAGCTGCGCAGGTACGACAGCACATTCGGATCGTTCTCGTTCAACGCCGTGTAACTGCCATCCAGCAACGCCGGATTCGTGTGCCGCAACGCCAACACCTTTTTATACACGCTCAGCACCGAGTTCGGGTCCTTCAACTCGCTTTCCACATTGTGCGTCACGTAGCTCGGAGGCACCGGAAGCCACGGTGCTGTCTGGCTGAACCCCGCATTCGCCGCCGCGTTCCACTGCATCGGCGTGCGCTCGCCGTCGCGGCCTTTCTCCGCCGGCCACCCCGTTCGCCCAATCGGGTCCCGTACATCTTCCTTGCGCGTGGGATCGTTGTTTTCCATCCCGATCTCTTCGCCGTAATACATGATCGGAGTTCCGCGCAACGTCAGATAAAACATCGCCATCAGCTTGGCGATCGCGTCATTATGTTTCCCATCTCCATAGCGGTTGTAAGACCGCACGATGTCATGATTGCCGATCACAAATACCGGCCACCCCTTCGCCGAATTCACCGCCGCAATCTGCCGCCGGAACTCCGAAGGCGAAAGCTTGTTCACCGTGGCGAACATGAAGTCCATCGGCATCTGCAGCTCTTTGCTGCTATCGCCGTAATACTTGTTGAGCTGATCGATGTTCGAAGTCCAGGTCTCGCCGATCAGCACCGCTCCTGATTCATCGGCGACGTTGCGCATCTTCTGGAGTTCGGTGTGCACCTCCGGAAGATTCGTGTTGTACTTGTTCTCGGTGATCGGATCGCCCTGCTTGTTCTTCCCCGGAAGCACGGGATCGTCGTGCAACTTGGGATCTTCAAATAGCGTGTCCACCGCATCCAGCCGGAACCCTGCAACCCCGCGCTTGTACCACCACCGCATCGTGTCAAGCATCGCAGTCTCAACCGCCGGGTTGCGCCAGTTCAAGTCCGGCTGCGCCGCGTAGAAAAAATGGTAGTAGTACTGATCCGTTGTCGCATCCAACTTCCACGCCGATCCCCCGAAAAGCGACACCCAATTATTCGGAGGCTTGCCTGGCGCCTTGCCATCGCGCCAGATGTACCAATCGCGATGCGCCGCCGTCCGCGACGACTTCGAATCAAGAAACCATGGGTGCTGATCCGATGTATGGTTCGGCACGAAATCCATAATGATGCGAACGCCGTGCTCCTTGCCCGCGGCAACCATGTGATCGAAGTCCGCCAGCGTCCCGTACATCGGATCGATGTCCTCGTAGTTGGAAACGTCGTATCCGAAATCCACTTGCGGCGACCGATAGCAGGGAGTAATCCAGATCGCGTCGACTCCAAGGTCGTGCAGGTAACCCATCTTGGAGGTAATGCCGTTCAGGTCGCCGACCCCATCATGATTGCTGTCGGCAAAGCTGCGCGGATAGATCTCGTAGAACACCGCATGCTGCCACCACGCGTGTCCTTCGGCATCCGCCGGTTTTATCTGAGCTGCGGCAAACAAAGTCAGGAAGAACGTCGAAAAGAAGGTCAGCAGCAACAAAAGAATCGGGGATCGCCTGCGCATTGAGTCGGGCTCCATCGTCTTTATGAAACCATATCGGGGTGGCCCAAACTTGGCAAACCGATCTTTCAGGGTGGGAGTTGTGGAAGACCGGCCCTTTAGAGCCTGCCCTGAGCCTGCCGAAGGGGCCGCGTACCTCTGAACGTTGTTGGTGCTTTGAAAGGGCTCGGCTTTAGCCGAGCCGCAAGGGCCACAGCAAGATTGCGGCTTTTAGCCCTGAGGGAATGGACCCCTGACACGAGAATGAGGATAGAACTTATGTCGTGTATCTCCGGGACACCACACTAGCCGCTGGGAAAACTTGGGCGATTCTTTTCAGCAAATTGCTCAGCCCCGGTGGTCATTTTGGATCTGGGAATAAACTTCCGCATCCTCCGAAGGAACTTTGCGCAGAGTGCGTACGTATTCAAAATTGGGGGTTGTATGCGAAAGATATTAAAGGCATTTCTTTTTGCGGGCGTCCTGACGGCGTCTGCCGTTTCCTGGGCGCAATCGGAGCCGCGCCCGGAAATTTTAGTCCTCGGCACGTATCACATGTCGAACCCGGGACGCGACATCCTCAACATGCAGGCAGATGACGTACTAACGCCGAAACGTCAGCAGGAGATTGCGCAACTGATCGAAGTGTTGAAGAAATTCCATCCGACGAAGATCGCAATTGAAGCCGATATCGGCAGCGAGCGGGTCGAGAAAGAATATTCCGACTACCTCGCCGAAAAGTACACCCTGTCGCGGAACGAGACCAACCAGATTGCATACCGGCTGGCCAAGGAACTGGGCCATAAGTCGGTCTACCCGGTCGATGAAGATGGCGATTTCCCCTGGCAGCGCGTGGTCGATTATGCCAAGGCTACCGGACAAAAAGACAAATTCGATGCGATCTCAGCCAGGTGGGGCGTGGCAGTGAAGGAGCAGGACGACTTCTTGAAGTCCCACACCGTGCTCGAAATGCTCGAGCGCATGAATTCCGACGCCATGGCCGCAAAAGACGTCGCCTTCTATTACGCCCTCGTGCCCTATGGAGAACCCGGCGATTATGCCGGTTCCGACTTGCTGGCCGCCTGGTATCAGAGAAACGCCCGCATCTATCACAATATCGTCAAGCTGGTTGATTCTCCGAATGACAGGATTCTAGTCGTGTACGGAGCCGGTCACCTCGGATGGCTGCGGCAGGACGTTGCCAACGATGCGACAGTGAAGCTGCGGAAGCTGGCGGATTTCACAGCGAAGCAATAGTTTCGCCCGCCTGCGCCGGCCGCTCGTCCGCCGCTGTGCCGGACTTCCCGCAAGTGCCATCCCGCGCTTTCATTGACGGGATTGTGTGTGGTGCTTGGTTGATATGTACACACCCTCATATTTATCGTTACGAAATCGCCCGTATTCATGCGGCTGTGAGCGCTACGACATGTGCTGGGACGAGCGAGATGGGAGGAAGCCCGTCAGTCGTACGGAGAGAGCGCAAACGCGTGGCTGCCGTTTAGGTCAATGAGTGCAAGCGCCATTACACTCAGAACCCCGCATTGGGTGAAAGCCGCCGCTTTCTTATCGGTTCGCCAATGTGTAGTTGATCGCGCTTTGAGTAGGACCGCATCCCATCCTTGGTTTGAACTTCGCTGACCTTGCGAATTCGAGTAAGAGGTCAACCGCTTCGGGCGAAGACGCCTGAACAACTTTCGCATCGGTGACATCCCCATCCTAGCTGATGACAATGGCCACGTACCCTTGCGCCCTGATCTTTCGCGCTTTGACCTGTGCTTCTTTCGATAATTGCGGTGGAGATGCTACCTCTCTAGCAGGCTGCGGAAAAACTCAATTTTGTGTTTGATTTTGGGTGGCGCAGCGGATAACCTGCCAGCGTTGAAAACACGCAACTTGTTGAATCTTCGACGACAACTAGAGGAATAAAAGGTTACCAAGTACCCAGTGTCTTTCACAAACTTTCACAGGTCGCTTCGGTCCTCGCCCCGAACGTATCAGGCCCGAATGTGACCTCCGCTCAAGCGCGGTTCATATCCACGCTAATTCCGGCTGCCCGTATCTCGTTCGCTAGCTTCAACCGCCAGCCGCCACCTTCATCGTAGGGTACGTAGAGCACTCCGTGGATATCCGAAGGAATTTCTACGCCCTCCCTGTACAGAGCGCAAACACGAGCACGACTCAACTTCCCGATGAAGTACCCCAGCTCTAGAATGACATTCTGACGCGCCCTGGAGTTGAGTTTCTCTGGTGAAGAGGCCAATGCGCCGACATCGTCTGGCGTTAACAGCACCACAGCGAAGCCAACGTCGGAGTGTGCTTCGAATTTTTCAATCACAGTTTTGCCTTGGTTGGGCCGCTCGTGCAGAATCACAGGATTCAAATCAAGTTTTTCTAGGAACCTTGCCACTGTCTCCTTCACCGTCTCATCGTGGCCATGCACCAAGAACACGTCCCTCGAATTCGGCTTCATAATGGCCACTCCCTCGTTGACCGATGCGACTGGTGCCGCCCCAGCACCCATCAATTCCAATTCGCTGAGACTGCTCTGCACAACAGCGGCCATTGCGTCCAAACGCCGTTGAAAGTTGTATTGCATCTGGCTCTCGCTCATCCGCGGGTGATAAATGTGGCCGACAACTGTCGCCCTCTTGAACTGGTTCACGTTGTTACTGTCTTCACCGAAGCCGCGTGCCAAGATGTTATTCGTGAGATTGGTCCAACCCCTTTCAATGTGCTCGTTGTTTCGGTGGTTTCCGCCGCGCAGTTCGTCAAGTGCAACGAGCTGTTTCTTCAAGGCGGCGTGCGTCTGCTCGGGCGGCAAATCGGCAGCCTTCGGCAGTGGAGAACTGGGCTTGCGTGCCATATCGCTAGAATACTCTCTCGTGGTGAGCGCATGACCTGACGCTGTGAGACGCAACGGGATGACAGACCACTGGCTACGCCCGTCTGCACTCTTCTCAAGACCTATACCTGCACTCCCTGCAAGCCCACCACTTGGCCCCGACTCTGCACCTTCCAGAAAACCGCCGTCTTTCAGGAGCATCATGTGGAACTCGAACCTAGGGTCGTCGAACGGCAATCCCGCAGCGGACAATTCTTGGATGTCCGTGGTAGTGTTCGGTGCGGTCTGAAGCGCGGTTAGCAATTGCTTGAGATATTCAGGGTCGGGCTTCATGGCTGAATTGTATCTCTGAAAATCTCAGGCAGTGCTTTTCAGAAAATGTCTCGCCCCCCCATCTGAAGGAAAGGCGGGAAGGTGGGCAGCAAGATTGCCGCAGAGTCTTTGGGGGATGAAGGCGACCCAGAGATGGTTTCGTCAATCTTGGATGCCGAACGTCGCCCGTTTGACGAGTTTAGAATAGCGGTGAGGAAT
This sequence comes from Terriglobales bacterium, assembly GCA_049509215.1. Taxonomy (GTDB): domain Bacteria; phylum Acidobacteriota; class Terriglobia; order Terriglobales; family Acidobacteriaceae; genus Acidiflorens. The sequence continues at coordinate 636 of JBELAC010000239.1, read as the reverse complement.
CTGGCGATGGTAGCGCTTGTGACTAGGTTCCATCACTGGGTAAGCTTTATGCACGACGCATTGGTGCTGTGCGGAAACGCGGAATTAGCTTAAGAAAAGAACTCGACTTCCTGAAACGCGAAATCGGCGAAGTATGGTGTTACGTCAAGTATCTTCCTGGTCTCGCCAGTCATGGGCGTACGTCTGTTTCGTCACCCACGGATGAACGCAAAAAGCTCAACCTCCGGTTTGCCCGCTACTGTTCCCCGGCATTATGCTGGCCCTAAGTTGTCCAGGTTGAAACTCTGAATGAATCGAGGAAAAATCATGTTCAAATTCAGTTTGCTTGCTTGTGCAGTTCTCGTAGCTGGCGTTCTATGCTCTTCACCTGTGGCCCAATCCCAGGTTGACGTTGGCGTAAACATCGGAGTAGCTCCTGTGTGTCCTTACGGGTACTTCGACTATTCTCCCTATGACTGTGCTCCGTATGGTTACTACGGACCTGATTGGTTTCTGGGCGGGGTGTTTATTGGAGCGGGCCCCTGGTTTCACGGCCATTCCGGCTTTTACGGCCATGTCGACAACCGCTTTGATCCTCATCACGGTTACGCTGGACCATTGCCCGAACGCGGAGCCCAGCGCTTCAACCACTTCCAG
>JBELAC010000238.1:0-7479 GCA_049509215.1 Terriglobales bacterium | reverse complement strand
CCAGGCGCCAGTAACTCTGGACACCTCGGCAGGCAATCTTTATGGCATAACCATTGACGGGGGTTCCGGCGGCTGTCAGTACCCGGGCTGCGGCACGGTATTTGAGCTTACTTCGGATGGGGTTGAGAGCGTTCTCCACAGCTTTACCGGGCCGGACGGTGGGGAGCCCCGAGGTAGCATACTCCGCGACGAGGAGGGGAACCTGTTCGGAGCCGCCTGGGGAGGATCTCACGGAGACGGGGTCGTATTCGAAATAAATTCGAAAAACGTGGAAAAAGTGCTTTACAGCTTTAAAGGCGGATCTGATGGCGACGAACCGTCATCGGGGTTGACTCAGGACCCGAATACGGGCGATTTCTATGGTCTTACTGCGAGCGGGGGAGCGTATAACGGAGGTACTCTCTATAAGATAGCCGCGACCGGAACACATACGGTTCTTTACAACTTCGGGGCGCCGGGGACGGCTGGCGACGGCCCTGCTGGCAAGCTGGTACAGGATGGAAACACGGGAAATCTTTACGGCATGCTTCCTTTAGGCGGGTTGGGCTGTGGAGCGGTATTTCAATTCACTCCCGCTGGTGTGGAAACCGCGCTCTACGTCTTTACCGGGCAGCACGGGGACGGATGCGAGCCCGGGCCCGGCGATCCGGGATTAGTGATGGATGCGCAGGGGAATTTGTTCGGCACGACTTGGATCGGGGGAAATGCTAACCGCGGCGTCGTCTTCGAGGTGACTGCTGGGGGTGTGGAGAAGGTGCTCTACGAGTTTAAGGGCGCCAAGAAAGGCGATGGCGCCTGGCCCTTGGCCGGACTGGTTCTGGATGCGGGCACAGGAAATCTCTACGGAACTACGGAAATAGGCGGCACCGGCCAGTGCTACGGCGGGCGCGAAATCTCGGGCTGCGGCACGATATTCGAGCTTTCACCTCCGGCAACCAAGCACGGCAAATGGCGTGAAACCATTCTTCACTCCCTCGCTGGCGGAGCGGATGGGCTTTATCCGCAGGCCGGCCTAATCCGGGATGCGCAAACCGGGAATATGTATGGCACAGCCGTGGGCGGCGGAGCCTACGACAAGGGAGTCGTGTTTAAGCTGACACCGTAGAAATAGTAGTGAGCCAGCCCGAGCGCATGTGTGTGTCTCCCAAACCCCGCGTTGTTACTTATTGTTCCATGCCAAACCCAACAATCTAGCCCGCCTGCAGGGGGGCCCCAGCGATCTAACAGAAACGTCAAAGGAGAAACTCTATGAAAGGCTTGTTCATTACGATTGCTTTCGCATTATGCGTCTCAACCACACTTAGCGCGCAACCTCCAATCCAATATTCTCAAGCAGACCATGATGATGTCACCGTATATCAACCGGCAAATGGCGTTCCGGGCAGTGTATGGGGCGGCAGCACGGGAAAGGGGACGAAATGGTGTTTCCCGCAGGACCCCTACAAGGGAATCTGCATCTGGCGAATAACGGACGCTACCGTATTCTCTGGCGGCGTCGCGCAAGTTCCAGATAATGACGCGGAAAACTCGGTACAAACGGACGACGATCAGAAAGATAACATCATATCCGCACCTAACGGATCAGTTCGATACGTGGTTGTACGATCGACCGGTGGAAATTCCGCGATCATCGCCTTCGACAGCACCCAGAATACGGCGACCAAACAGGGATCGACGCTGTCAGGCGAAATGATGTTCGACGAAACGAATCCTGGGATTATTTATGCGAGGGTAGAGAACGCGCAAAACAACCCCACCCTGATTCAGAAATGGGCGTCGAGTGATGGGTGGAACACCTATACGGCGTCCACAATCTACGACTTCGCCAACTGCCTCCCTCAAGGCTATCAGGCCAAGTGGGAGAGCACGTGGGGGACAGCCGTACCGACAAGCATGAATATCGGAACGTCCCATACCTGGGGTACTGCCTTTTCTACTAGTCCCAGCCAGGGCACGGGCTACTTGGCACTCGCCTACAAGGAACCTGTGAATGGTCAAGGTGGAGGCTGTGCAAGCGTCGATACTTTCAACGACCTGGCTTACGGATGGAATGGCGTGCTTCTTGGCCCCCTGGATGATGGCAACGGTAACCCACTTCCGTCATTTACCATGCACGACGCGGGCATGACCAGAAATCCGAGGTATTTCGGTATAACGCCGGCCAACGATTGCCAAAACTGCGCTCTCGCGTATATATGGGAAATAGGCACGACCCATGTTCGCCCATGCACCGTTCATTGCGATGGACACGCCGCTCAGGGCTTTTATGACAGGGCTGATCACAAGGGAAATGGATCGTTTTTGCTGCTGCACTCTTATGCAGATCCCAACGACAACATAGTCGGCCCGCTGCTAACGGACTATCCGGCGAGCGGGTATGACGAGCATGCAAGCTGGCTCAACATTCCGGTAAATGAGGGCGCGGGGCTTCCCGCCGAAGATCAAGGTGTCGATGTTTACCCAATCCTCATTACAACCACGGTGGTTACAAGCCAGCCGCCACCCCAGACGTATCAATACTGGGGCCAGGACGAGATCATCGGCATCTCCGCGGACCTGAATGACTACGGCCAAAACGATTTTTGGCGGTTTGGCCAAACTGGCAACTCAGGAACGTCGCCGTTTTACACTTGTCAAAACGCAAAAGGAACGGTTGCGGAACTTGGCGATGGTATTGCGTTCACTTCGGACATGGCATCCGACGGGAGCATTGCCCCGCTAGGCACGGATTCGAACGGCAATCCGAGATGCGACGTGTTCTGGATGGAACTCAAGTAAACCAACCGCCCAAACTAGCACTTGAGTTGGAGCGAAACAGAAGGGTTAACCGGAGAAGGCCGGCACGCAGCCGACCTTCTCACCTTAAACAGCGTTCAGAGGCGAGGCCGCTCGCTTAGCGCGTGGCTACGGGCGCGGGACTCCTTTTCTCCATGGGGGTAAATTCGCGGGTTTCGTGGCCGATCCAGACTTGACGGGGGCGGGCGATTTTCTGCTCGGGATCGGTGATCATCTCCTGCCATTGCGCCAGCCATCCGCAGGTGCGCGGGATGGCGAACAGGACCGTGAACATCTCCGGCTTGAAGCCCATCGCCTGGTACATGATGCCGGAGTAGAAATCGACGTTGGGATAGAGCTTACGCGTGACGAAGTAATCGTCCTGCAGCGCAATGCGTTCCAACTCAAGAGCGATTTCGAGCTTGGGATTGTGGCCGGTAATTTCGAAAACGCGTTCAGCGGTCCACTTGATAATTTTGGCGCGTGGATCGTAATTCTTGTAGATGCGATGGCCGAAGCCCATCAGCTTGCCTTTACCTTCTTTGATTTTCTTGACGTAGGCAGGCACGTTGTCTTTGGTACCGATCTCGTCGAGCATGCGGAGGACTTCTTCGTTGGCACCACCGTGGAGCGGGCCGGCTAGAGCGGCTGCGGCTGCGGCGGTGGCAAGATACGGATCGGTCTGGGAGCTTCCGACGGCACGCATGGCGTTGGCGCTGCAATTCTGCTCGTGGTCGGCGTGCAGAATGAAGAGGATGTCGAGTGCGCGCGCAATCGTTGGATTGGCGGCGTACTTGGGCTCGACCATCTTCCACAGCATGTTCATGAAATTCTCAGGATAGGTGAGATCGTTATCCGGATAAACGTAGGGGAAGCCGACGCTATGGCGATACGACATGGCGGCGATTGAGGGCACCTTGCCGATGAGACGCTGGATCTGATGGAGCCGGTTGGCGGGATCGTGAACCTGACGCGAATCGGGATACACAGCGGAGAGTGCGGCAACGGTGCTCACGAACATGGCCATGGGGTGGGCATCGTAGCGGAATCCCTCCATGAACTTCTTGGTGCTCTCATGGATCATGGTGTGATGGGTGATGTCGCTGACCCAGCCCTTGAGTTGAGATTCGGTGGGCAGTTCGCCGAACAGGATCAGATAGGCGACTTCGAGGTAGGTGCAGTGCTCGGCGAGGACTTCGATGGGATATCCGCGATAGCGCAGGATGCCGCGGTCGCCATCGATGTAGGTGATGGCGCTTCGGCAGGAAGCGGTATTCATGAAGGCCGGATCATAGGTCATGAGTCCGAAATCCTCCGGGCCGGTCTTAATTTTGCGCAGGTCCATCGCCCGGATGGTGCCGTTTTCAACCGGCAACTTATAGCTTTGTCCGGTGCGGTTATCGGTGATGCTGATGGAATTATCCGGCATACAGAAGCTCCTGAAAGTTAGTTGTCGGGCAAAAAACCGCCATAGAGAACACTCAGCCCGTGGCACAGAAGTTAGCCGCTCCGGAAACAGGTGGCGGTGAGCCACGTCACATCTGAATGTTTTTCGTCTACATTTTCCTATTATGCTACGAATTATGCTACGAACTCCGACCCGGTAGCGGTTTTGCGCCATTGGCAAGGGAGCCGGGGTTGGGTAGTGTGGCACCACGCCGGGGTGGGAAGGCATCCTTTTGGGAGGAAGATTTCAGCCATGACATGGATTCGTACGGTCCCGCTGACGGAAGGCGGTGAAGAACTGCGGGAGGCGATGGAAGGGCAAAAAGCCCTTTATCCTCAGGAATATGCGGTGCCGATTCATCCGGCGGAAGGCGGCGGATCGGCGATTGTGGCGTCACATTCGCTGATTCCGCAGGCGCTGCACCATGCCTTTGCGACGTTCGGGGCCTTGATGTCTCCCGAGTTGCCGCTGGGGCGGCGGCAGCACGAGATGATTGCGACGCTGGTTTCGGTGACGAACCGGTGCGTGTATTGAATCGAGTCGCACGCAGAGTTTCTGCGTCGAGTCACGCTGGACAAGGAACTGGTGGCGGCGCTGGAGCGCGATTACACGACTGCGCCCATCACGTCAGAAGAGCGAGTGATGCTGGACTATGTGGTAAAGCTCACCAGGGATGCGACCAGGGTGGGGAAAGACGACCACGGGAAGCTTCGAGCGGCCGGGTTTGAGGATCAGGGGATTTTGCAGATCACGCTGATTGCAGCGTGGTTCAACTAGATCAACCGAGTCGCGGATGCGCTGGGAGTGGGGAGAGAGTAACAACAGAGAACGTGTGACGAATGCCAAAAAGGGTGAGATTCCTGATCGCTGGCACTCTTCGGAATCGTGGCAGAGATCGCGTGAGGAGCTAAGGCCCTTGTTGAAGGGAAGAAGCTTACGCGGCCCCTTCGGCAGGCTCAGGGCAGGCTCTGAAGGGCCGCTCTTCCACGGCAGCGCAGGCATTTACGGTAGCGCCGGGATTCACGGCGGCACCGGACATTCACGGGGGGCGCGGGCATTTACGGCGGCGCGGGCATTCGTGAGTTTTACGCGGCGAAGCCTATGGCAGAATCGAGATTTCAGCACAACCTGGTCTTCACAACAACGGTCAGGGTCTCACTCGTTGGCGGCTTTGCGCGAGGGCTTCAGGCAACGGGCGAAGACCGCTGAAACCGCCGGGATCTGGTCTTCCTTGAGTTGAATGGCGCTGCCCAGTCTTTTCAGGGCTGCGTTCAGGGCGGGCGGCTGGCCTTCGGTCAGTTCCACGAGCTGCTGCCATTCGCGAGCGACGGGGATGCGCTCGTCGCTGTCGGCGTCCTCGCAAAACTGGTCGGCGGCTTCCGGCGGCGTACCGTATTCATCGGCCACATCTTCGTGAAAATATCCGCGCAGAAATGTGTGGAGAGCGGGAAATTTCTCCGTAGTGATCTCAACTTTCGAATTTGAGCTGTGTGGTTTCATCAGCGACACTCCGGATAAGAAGTAAGAACGTAGTAGTCGTCGGGCCCGGCGTACTTTAGAACCACGAGGGCGTGGGTGCAGGGGTGGGAGTGGACTTCTCCGCGATTCATGGTGCGCCCGATCGCTTCATCGCTGTCATAGTCGAGGACGAGGTTCGGATGGCGGCCCGAGCGGCTGAGCCAGGACTGGATGCGGTCTTGCGATTTGGCGATGGCGCCGCCAACCACGTGCTCGGCCGTGTTGCGATCGGTGTAGGTGGAGGCACCGGTGATGTTCTGCTCACGATCCAGGCGACGACGGAGGTCCTCTTCGGATTGGCCGACGTGCTTGCGAAGGATATGGCCGCCGGCGCGCTCGTCCTGGCTGAGATCGCGGGCGGGACCGCTATTGAAATGGCTTTCGTCATGCGCGGCGGCGGGTGAGGATGCCGGTGAAGCCGGGGAATTCGAAGCTGCGGGTGGTTGGCAGGAAATGAGCGCACCGAGGATCAGAACAAAAGCGAGATGTATCATCGTGCGCGTTCGAGAATGCTTTTTCATCGGCTCCCATTTGCCGCCAGTCACGTCTTATTTTCGACCCCTGAACCCGGTCTTACGGTAAAGATTCGGGAATTGTGCTACTAAACAGGGTGTGCGGGCAAGTCTACTGGACTATCTGGAAGATTTCGAGCGCTGGCAAGACGGACCGGCGTATGTGTTTCCGCGCGGGTACCGGCATGAGCGGTGGTCTTACCGCCAGGTGGCCGGAGTTGCGAACCAGTTTGCGCGGGAACTGGCGGCACGCAACATCGCGAAGGGCGATGCGGTTCTTCTCTGGGCGCCGAATTCGGCCGAATGGGTCGCGGCATTTTTAGGTTGCGCTTTGGCCGGAGTAATTGCGGTTCCCCTGGATGACGCTTCCAGCGCAGATTTTGCGCAGCGGATCAGCGGGCAGGTTCGCATGAAGCTGGTGGTTTGCCCGCGCGAGCGAGCCGCATTATTTCCCGGCTTCCCTACTATTGATCCGGCCGATCTTGCTGGTGTCATCGCGCGGAATTCGGCTGAACGGTTTCGTCCGGTTTCGATTCAGGCATCCGATCCGCTCGAGATTGTGTTCACCTCCGGCACAACCGCGGAGCCGAAAGGGGTTGTGCTCACCCATGCGAATGTCGCGGGCAATCTTGCTCCCATTGCGACAGAGATCGCTAAATATCTTAAGTACGAACGGTTCGTGCATCCGCTGCGGTTTCTCAACCTGCTGCCGCTGAGCCACGTATTCGGACAGTTTCTGGGAATATTTCTGCCGCCACTTCTGGGAGCGACGGTTGTATTTGAGGACGGGTTCAATCCCACCGAAATCATTGCGACCATCCGGCGCGAGCGCGTCTCGGTGCTGGTTGCGGTACCGCGGGTGATCGACTCGCTCAGGCAGAAGATCAAACGCGATGTGGAGGAGAGCGGACAGAACGCGGCATTTGCCGCCGATTATGCGCGGGCCGCGAGCCAGCACTTCTTGCGGCGGTGGTGGACGTTCCGGCAAGTGCGTCGACGATTCGGATGGAAATTTCTGGCGTTCATCAGCGGCGGCGCGGCGCTTGATCGCGAGACGGAGGAATTTTGGCACCGGCTCGGTTACGCGGTCATTCAGGGTTATGGGCTCACGGAGACGACTTCGCTGATCAGCTTGAATCATCCGTTCCACACGAGCCGCGGGTCGATTGGGAAAGTGCTGCCGGGGCGCGAAGTGAGGCTGGCGGAGGATGGCGAAATTCTGGTGCG
>JBELAC010000237.1:0-7568 GCA_049509215.1 Terriglobales bacterium | reverse complement strand
ATCGCCAGGCCCGCCAAGAGCAGAAATGGGGCAGTGCGATTTCGCATCCAAAGGTAAAAAACGTAAACAGCAAATAGCATCATGCAAGTGACCGGCACGTCGGTCATGATCAGCCCGCCGAAGGCTAGAACATTCGGTTCAAAGACTACTAGCAGGGTTGCTACAACCGCAGTGGCCAAGTCGAACATTTGGCGGGCGGTCGTCCACACCAGCAGACAAAGTCCGACCGCGAAGACGGAAACTGCAAGCCGGGCTCGCGAAACCGCCGAGCGCCAGTCCTGCGCGAAAAGCCAATTGAACCCTTCCAACGATTGTTGTAAATCGGTACCGCCGCGGAAAGGCGCGCAAGTCACTGCAAGGTTCATGGAAAGCAACGGAGCGGCTGCGACAATCTTGGCCAGAGGCGGATGCTCAGGGCTGACAGTGAGATCGCCACATTTTAGATAGCGATACCCCGAATAAAGGTGCGTCGCTTCATCGGCGGTCTGAGACAGCCGATTAGAGCTAAGAATGAGTTGCCCCAGCATTGCGCAGCAAAGGAGCGTTGGGACCGACCACTCCAAAAGACCGCTTCTTTCTCTCAGCCAGGTAGTAATTGAGAAGGAAGACATCAACGCTCACTCTCTCAGAAGGCACGTCCTGTTTCTCCGTGTTCGCAAAGGGCCGCGCCGGGTGATGGAGATTTACTGTATGGAACCAGCTACCAACATTCAGTGCGGTCAGTCACTAACGGATGTGAGCGGGAAATCGGCTGCTCATAGTGGATCAGTTCGCCTTCTATTTTCAGTGAGTTTCCGCAGAAGAGAACATTCGTTTACGATGATCAAGACACCAGAGCAATGACTCTTCCACGAGTGCGCGACCGTCGCCGCGCGGTCCATCGAATTGCAGCTTTTCGAGTGAGGTGCGACGAGTGAGGCTTGCCGAATCATGAACGCACTGCAAGAGATTTACGACCTTCGAAAGTTGCGCGTCTTTCAACTACTTGCCCTTCTGTGTTCACTAATCCTGATCGCCATGATCGTCTTCGATGCACGGACCACGGTTCGCGACCCCGATATCTGGTGGCATCTCAAAACTGGCGATTGGATCATCGAACATTCCGCTGTCCCCTACTTCGGAATTTTTTCGCGTACCGCGGCGACTCGGCCCTGGATCTCTTACAGCTGGGGCTATCAGGTGCTGTTATCACGCTCCTATGCCTGGTTCGGACTGGTCGGATTGGCCATGTTCGGTGTTTTGCTTACTCTCGCTGTGACCTTCGTGCTGTTCTGGATGCTTCGCCGTCTTTCTGGAAGTTTCTGGATCGCATGGGCTCTCGCACTTGCCGGAAGCTTCGCATTTTTATTTACCTTAATGCCTCGGCCCGTGTTCGTCAGCATGATTCTGTTCACGATTATGCTCGGGTACTTGCTCGAAGCTCAACGCACGGACAGAATGAGGTTGCTCTGGTGGCTCCCTCTAATCTTCGTCATATGGGCCAACGTGCATATTCAGTTCATCTATGGATTAGCCGTTCTCGGACTGTTTATGGGAATCAATCTGCTGCAGAGAGCGGCCAGCCGGATGGGAATCGAGATCACTTTTCTTCATCCCCCAGCGCTTTCGCTCCCGGGGCTGGTCGGCGTTCTGCTCGCCTGTTTCGCTGCGACTTTTGTCGGCCCATACAACTATCATCTCTATCGCGTAGTGGCGGCATATTCGAATTCGCATGTGCCATACTTCATGATTCAAGAGCTGGCGGCGTCGGACTTCAAACACTTTGTGCAATATGTGCTGCTGTTGTTGGCTGCAGCGGCATATTTCGCCGTGGGATGGAAACAAAAACTGGACCTATTCAAACTCTCATTGCTCATCGTCGCGAGCGTGGTTGCTTTTCGTACTCAGCGTGACGCCTGGTTCCTTGCGATCCCCGCCGTACTCTTTATTGCCGACGTTGCCGACCAACACCATAGAACGGACGCGTCGCCAGTCCTCACGCTTGCAGAGCTGGCCGGCCTCGGCGTTTCGCTGGCACTGTTGCTGTGGCTGGTCGCTATCAACGTGGGATTCAACGTGCGCGACCTCGACCGCGCCGTAAGCCACGAGTACCCCGTCGATGCCGTCAATTTTGTGCGTCGTAATTCCTTCCCCGGGCCCCTCTACAACACTCTCGATTGGGGAGGCTTTCTGATCTGGTATCTTCCGCAGTACCCGGTAACCATAGATGGGCGAAACGACCTTTATGGCGACGAAATCGATTTGCTCACTTTTAGGAGCTCCCAAGGCGATGCCTACACGTCAGACCCTTATTTGAAAGAATCGGGACTGGTGCTGTTGCCGAAGAAGCTGCCACTAGCGCAGCTTTTGACCATCGATCCGAACTTCCGCCTGGTTTATCAGGACGGTATCTCGATGGTCTTTACCCGCAACTATGACCGCGCTAATACTCCAACTGTTGGGCTGCCGTAGAGCCGCTTAGTGGCAGCAAGACTAGGAGACTAGGAGCCACCTTATCTAGAATTTGGTGCGGTGACGCCTGGGGTGGTCAAACCTTTACTCGCCATGAACTTAACTATTGAGTCTTTGTCGCTTTCCGTGCTGTAGGGATTTTCGTCTACGGTTTGATAGGCCGCATTGCAGGCCGCCTGGGCGGCCTCCATTTCTCCAAAGTGTGCCTCGGTTTCGCAGACTATCGACCAGGCGTCGCTATTCCTTGGGTCGAACGCGGCGGCAGCTTTAGCTGTTTCGACCACCTCCTGCGCATTGCGAATTCTTCCGGTCAGAATTCTTTGGATGTATTGGTACGAAATGATCGGACCTAGGTCGAAGGTCCCTTCGTAAACCAGAAGAGCACTACCGCCGAGCTTAGCTGTTGGCTCGACACCGCGAAAAATACGCATCGCTCTGGCTCCACCAGAGCGAAAGATAATTCCATCAACCACGCTTGAACTGACAATCAGCGTGCCCGTATAGGGCGAAACTGAGGCACCACGGTCGATTTCAGCCACAACATCGGGACACGGTATGTCATAGTCTTTATTTACGTTTCTGTACGGGGGGATCATAAGACAGGACGCAGGCTTCGTTCTCTCGACATAAGCATGCGCCGTCTTTAAGGCCTGCCCCCAATCTGCATTAGAATCGGTTAAGTACTTATAGACATTTCCCGAGCCACCCCACAGCTCGTTGCCGTAACTGATGTAATTCGGAAATGAGTGCAATGAGCTGAAAGCATGCGCGAAGAGTAACGCAACAACCGCTACGATAATCGCCCTCCGTCGCCAAGGAAGGTTCCACACTCCAGCCGCAGCAAAAATAATCAAGAAAGGAAAGATAGGAAAAACATAACGCACACCCAAGTTCATCCCAGAGCTGGCGCTCACACACATGTAAAGCAATATCGGCAGCAGCAGAAACTGAAGCTCGCGCAAGTGCGATCGCCAGAACCGGGATGCAAACAGTGAGAGCAGAGAAGCCACAATTAAGGCTGCCGTAAGCTTGATTGAAACCGCAACAGGAAAGTAATACCAGCGTCCGCCCAGATAATTTGTTCCCAAGAGGAATGCTCGCCGGCCGACGCTTGAATCAAGCGTAAGGTCCCGCAGACCATCAAGGTACGCTTGTGGCAGTAGATGCGTCCCCTCCATCCCCAACATTATGTTTGCCACAATACCCTGTGCTGCTGTAGGGCTCGCCAGTGCTTCGTTTGGCCCTGATGCATAGCGAAACCCATAAGTCGCCCAGATCACAACTGCCGCAATAAGCATCGCCAGAGCCAAAGCGCCCATGTTGCGCAACACTCTTCGGCCCCGACCGTTCTCTCCAAGAAGACCGTTACCAACGATAAGGATAGGCAACACGCCGACCAACATCACCGTCGAATATTTTGTGACAAGGGCGATACCGATCCCCAAACCAAGTGCCACGAAGTGCAGGAACGTGGGACGTTTCAGATAGCGCCACAACGCATAGACAGCGAGCACAAACCCGAACGCTCCTGGGACATCGGTCGTGACAAGACTTCCGTGGCCGACCAGATTCGGCTCGAAAGCGACCCATGTGCCCGCAATAAGAGCGACTGGCGTGGCAAACAGGGCGCGCGCAAAGAAGTATGTTGTGATGAGCAGCAAAATGGCAAAAAGCGAAGCGGCCATACGGACCGTCGTCAGGATGGACTCAGGGTTGGCAAACAGAAAGTCGTGCCCACTGCGGTAGGCTGATTCCATATCGGTTGGAAGCCCACACCCGCCAGGGTTTGGATCGTTTACATGCAGTGCCGTGAGTGGCAATCCAGCCACAATCTTCACCAAGGGAGGATGCTCGGGATCCAAGCGAGAATCGCCGCATTGCAGGTAACGATAGCCTGCGTACAAATGGACAATCTCATCCGCGGTAACGGAAAGCTGTCGGATGCCGATCCACATCTGCGCGGTCATAGCAACGACGAGAGCCGCCAGCGCGAGCCATTCGCCATAATTGTGTTGAGTTCCAGCAGCTGGACTCACGGGGGAGTTCGATCCAGGTTTTTTTTGTGCGCCAATGGGAGGTTGTTTTTGTTTTGCCGTCATTGGTGTACTTAACTTCGGAAGGCGTTTCATGATCCCTTTTCTTGATGCGGACAAGCCCTGCCCATTGATGGAAGGTGAGTCCTGTTCTTAAGAATCGCTCAATGCCAAAGGTAGCATCCCCAGCTGCCATAGACATCAGGCAATCGTAGACTCAAAGCGCACCGCACGCAGCGACTGGCGCAAGCTACCGGTTGTCCAAGCAGAGATCGAAGAGCACTCTTCGATGCGCAGGATGTCACGTCTTCAACATTCGTATGTTCGTCGTCCCTGGCATGTGACTTGAATCACTGGCCAATGTGAGGTCTTCGACCTAAACTTTTTATATGCTTGGTGTTGTCCAACAGCACATGGAGTTGACCAGCGATTCTTTCGAAGGTGGAGTGCTCCGCAGATGGCGTGAACTCCTGGAGCGACCAGGCGTGCCCGAGCTCTTGCTAATACTCCTGACCGCGATTGTTTATGCCCGCAGTCTGACCATGGGCTTTGTCTACGACGATCACGAGATGATCGACAACCCTTGGGTTTTGAGCTGGAAAGACATTCCAAAGGTCTTTAGTCAGGACTTCACCAACAGTCACCGGTCGAATTTTTACCGCCCACTTTTAACGCTATGGCAGCTCTTTGTGCACTGGATTGCCGGAACCAATGCTTCAGCGTGGCACTTCAGCGCGATACTTTTGCATCTGGTCTGCGTGGTGTTGGTCTTTCGTCTGGCCTGCAAGCTTCTAAAAGATAGGGGATATGCAACACTGGCGGCAGCTGTTTTTGCTCTTCACCCCACGCACGTGGAGGCTGTGACATGGGTTTCGGATGCAGCCGATTTGCTGGTAGCGGCCATTCTACTGTTGGCCTCACTGGCCTTGTGCCACTGGCTGGAGAGTGGTAGCGGGCTATGGTGGACTGCCTCCTGGTTGCTCGCAACCGCTTGCTGTTTTGTCAAGGAGACCGGCGTGATCATGCCAGTCCTGTTGCTGGCGCTGGCGTTGAGTCTGAGGAGCAGGGTGGGTCGGCCCGCAATCGTTCTAACAGGCTTTTCGTTGCTTCTGTCGTCGTGCGGCTTTCTCATTCTGCGCCGCCAAATCCTCCATGGCTTTGCCCACCCGCTCTCAACGGCAGGCAACTACGCGATGGCTCTGACATGGCCAGCGGCTCTGTCGTTCTACCTCTACCATTTGGTAATCCCCATCGAACTAGGCCCGTTTTACTCGCTAGGCTTTGTTTCCAGTCGACGAAGTTTGACCTTTATTGGGCCCGTATTGCTGCTGTGTGCGCTCCTCGCCACGATGATATGGGTACATCGGCGCCTCGATGATCGGCGGCTCTTCTGGTTTTGTGCGGCATGGATACTTGCGCCATTGATCGCACCTCTCTACCTCAAGCTGTTTCCAGATTTCGAATTGGTTCACGATCGTTATCTTTATCTTCCGACAATCGCTCTCGGGATAGCGCTGGCTGCAGGGCTGAAGAGGCTTTCTACTATAGCTGCTGCAGGTTCAAGTCACGAGCGCTCTGCCAGAAGATACCTGGCTGTCGCGACTGCCATAGTGCTGACTGCATTGGCGGCAGAGACGATTTCCTACCAAGGCGTGTGGCGGGACGACGCGCATCTTTTCCAGCGCGCGATTGCGCTCACGCCGAGCAATGCCCGCGCGCTTGTCAATCTCGGCGTCGCCAAATTGCAGCAGGGGAACTACGCGGAAGGCAGCGCATTGCTCGAACGCTCCCTGCAGATCCAGCCCGACAACGCTTTTGCGCTCTTTGATCTGGGAAACGCCGCTTGGAACAATCACGATGCCATTACTGCCGAACGCTATATTGAGAGAGCGGTAACGCTCGAATCGCACTCGAATTGGTGGGTCATTTTGGGGACCGCGAAGTTCACATTGGGCAAGCTACGTGAAGCAGAATGGGATGCGCAGCAGGCAATTGCGCTGGATCCCACCACACCAGGAGCGCACTTTTTGTTGGGCGCCGTGCGCTTGCAGCAACAGGATCCGGCGACCGCCGTGCAGGAAATCAGCACCGAATTGCAGCTCAACCCTGGAAATGCCTCCGCGCGTCAGGTGCTCCAAGTCGCTCAAGATCAGCTCGCCCATCAGAAATAGTCCCCTGGATAAACTTGGTGATTTGTGTCACCGTTCGATGTGAGGCTTTCCGTCTAAACTACTCGCGTGCGACGTCAATGGCAGCTCGGGGTTTTGCTTGTCATCGTCTTCGTCGTCTATCTGCCGGCCCTGCACTATTCCCCGGTTTATGACGACATCGAACAGATTGTCCAAAATCCACGGCTGACAGCCTGGAGCTATGTTCCGGGGTATTTCACCACTCATCTTTGGGCGCATGCAGCCTACAAAATTCAGTATTATCGGCCAGTTTTTCTGATCTGGTTGCGACTCACTTACGTGCTTCTGGGTCCGCCGCGTGCAATCTGGCATCTGGGTTCAATCGTGATGCATCTGGTCGCGGTCGTCTCGGTGTTTATCCTCGTTCGACGGCTCACAACCGAATACAAAGCTGCAACGTTAGCCGCTGCGCTCTTTGCGATCTACCCTATTCAAACCGAAGCAGTCGCCTGGATCTCGTCCGTTTCTGAACCTATGCTCACAACTTTTCTCGTGCTCAGCGTTTATTTTTATGCAGCACGCAAGGGACGCATCAGCGTTGTTTCTCTTCTGTTGGCGGCCTTAGCTATGTTGACCAAGGAGGCAGGGCTTGTTGCGCCAGCACTCATATTCGCGTATGAATGGACGAAATCCACCTTCAAGCAAGCACTAAGCGGTGCCGCTCCGTACCTGCTTCCGCTGCTGCTTTGCGTCGCATTGCGCGTGAATGCTCTCGGGCACTTTGGCGCCGGAAGGCCCCCAATCATGAGCGTGAGCCACATGATTCTAACCTGGCCAGACGCGCTCGCGCGGTATGCCGCGCATCTGCTGTGGCCGGTGCATCTCAGCGTTTGCTACGAAGTCCCCCTAGAGAACTCGGTGTGGCCATTGTTGTTGCTGATTGCGGTGGTTGTCA
>JBELAC010000236.1:0-7597 GCA_049509215.1 Terriglobales bacterium | reverse complement strand
GCTTTCACGTACTGAGAGAGCAGCGGGCAGGGGCGGAATTTTTCTCCCAGTGTTTTGTGCAGATATTCAAGGATGTGTAGGCGTGTGTCGAGGCCAACCAGATCGACTAGCTCGAACGGGCCCATGGGATGGTTGAGGCCTAGTTTTAAAGCCCTATCGATGTCTTCGGGAGTGGCAATGCCCTCCTGCAGCATGTAGAACGCTTCGTTGCCGATCATCGCGTTAATGCGGCTGGTAATGAAACCGGGCGCTTCTTTCACGACAACAACTTCTTTTCCCATGCGCTTGCCGACTTCGACCGCGGCGGCCAGGGTTTCGGCATCGGTTTCAAGCGCGCGAACGACCTCCAGCAACTTCATTTTGTGCACGGGATTGAAAAAGTGCATCCCGACACACTTTTTTGCGCGGTAGGTGACGCTGGCGATTTCAGTAATACTGAGCGAAGACGTGTTCGAAGCCAGAATCGTGGTTGGGCGGCAGATCTTGTCGAGCAACGTGAAAATCTCGATCTTCGATTCCATCTCCTCGGGCACGGCTTCGATGACCAGATCGGCCGGACGCGCGGCTTCATCCACCGAGCCTGCATATTCGAGGCGCGACATCGCGGCTTTCGCATCGTCGGCATTCACCTTGCCAAGTTCGACGGCTTTGTCGAGATTGGCGCGGATTTCGGTTTCGGCCTTGCGCAGCGCGTTGGGAAGAATATCTTCGAGGATGGTGCGGTAGCCGCCGAGCGCCGATGCATGGGCGATGCCCCGTCCCATAAGGCCAGCGCCAATGACGGCTACGGTCTTGATCTCCGCCACTATTTCGCCACCTTGTCGAGCTGTTTGTCGAGCTGCTTGAGGACGCTTTCGAGGCTGGGGTCGGATTTGCGGATGTACTCGGCAAGGCGAAGTTTTTCTTCTTCTGCCATGGTGGGTAGCGAGGCGTTGACGCGGCGCAGGATTGCGGCGATGTCGTCAACGTAGTTCATCAGGCGAATGAGTTCTCCAGTTGCGGGCATGATTGCTCCTTGCTTGTACTGATCCATTGTTAATGGAAGAGCGGGGTTTAGTAAAGAAACAGGCTTGGGCTTCCACCCGTTACCCCTGTATCGAATGGAATCAACATTTTAGTGGAAAACGGGGCATCGGTGTGGCGGCCACATCGGCCTCCGGCGGGGGCTCTGTTATCACGGGCAAGCGTGACATAGGTCACTTCAATTTGATTACTTTGGTGCGACACTGTCCCTGACGTCCTCCCCGGACTGTGTGCTCGATTAATACCCAGGCAACGTTTGCCAAAGGGCAGCAAGACAACAATTCAACTTCGTGACCCGATGATCGCCACCCCCCCAGCGGCTCGTAAACGGATCACCCTTATTCTGTGGAGGGTATCATGAAAAAACTAATTTTCTGCCTGGCGTTACTTGCGCTGTTGGCGCCAATTGCGGCCAGAGCAGACGGCATTAACCTCACCAACGAGTTTGGTACGGTTACCATCCTGTCTTCCGGGATTACGACGCGCGGATCCGAACTTATGAGCTTTAATGGCGTCCAAGCGCCGAAAAACCACTCCCTGGGCACAGTCGCCTTTTCGACTGGGGCTATCGTTACTGGAGATATCTGGAACGGGGGAACGTTTTCCAGCGTGGGATCGAGCTTTTTGATCACCGGCAGAGGCATGTACGGCGAGCCCCGTGGGGTGATCTTTGATGGCGCTTTTGTCGGCGCAATCGACTGGACCCTGGTGGCATCGAACAAGCAATTCCACGAGTATCAACTGACGGGCGAAATCGAGGGCCAGATCTGGACGGGCCGCATGGTGACCGGGAATACCACGCAGACCATCTATACCTACTGGAACCAGGAATCCGTCGATCATAAGGGCGGTATTAAACTAGGCGGGACGCACCTGAACACACCCGAACCGAGCACCCTGGGATTGCTGGGGATCGGTCTGGTTAGCGTTGCTGGGCTGTTTCGCCGCAAACTGGCTGGAGCATAGAACAAGCTCCAAGAGGGACTGAATGGGCCTGTACGATGGCCCATGAGGTCTTGGTATGCCGATTCCCTCCAAACGGAGCCCCAGGCCCAGCGCAACGCCTCAGCGCGGGTCTGGGGTGCCGTATTTCTATGTGAGTTTGTGGAAACGGCGGAAGGCGGCATTGCCTTCTTTTCCCATGTAGCGCTCGAGGATGGTGGGTTCGGTCTGGCGCAGGTCTACGACAACCAGGCCATCGACGACATCAGAGAATTTGCGATCCAGATTGAAGGCGATCAGTTTGCCTCCGACTTTGGCGTACTGCTTGATCAGGATCGGAACACCCTTGCCGTCTTCCTCGATGTCGGAAATAGGCTCTGCCAGTTCATCAAGATCGCGCAGAGCACTGCAAATGGCGCGGCAATCCCAGCGGCGAAGTTTCGAAGCTCGGAACGGCGTGCGCGGGTGGATAAGTTCCGTGAACTCGCGTCCATCTTCCCGTTGCTCGAAATAACGGACGATCATTTCGCGCGAAAGTCTGCTGTACTCATTGCTGATGCTCACAGCTCCGAAGAGCACCGGCGTTTCGGGATGGAGCGCCACGAAGCGCGCAATTCCCTTCCATAACAACAGGAGCGGGGCGTAAGCGCGCTGGTATTCGCGCCGCACGAAAGAGCGGCCGAGTTCAAGGGCAGATCCGATCTTGAGAAAGAGCTGCTCATCGTAGCGGAAAACCGTGTTCGTATAGAGACCCTTGATGCCGTGAGTGCGAATGATCTCGTCGGTATTGCCCGCGCGGTAAGCGCCGGCGAGTTCCTGCCTTTCTTTATTCCACAAAAGCAAATGCCAGTAGTAGGAGTCGAAGTGGTCGATATCGGAACTGCGTCCGGTACCCTCTCCGGCGGCGCGGAAGGTGATTTCGCGCTGGCGCCCAAGTTCATCTAGCAGATGCGGAAGTTCGGGAGCGCGAGCAGCGTAAACGGCGAATTCGGCATTTTCGGTCAGCAGGCGACCGGCAGGCAAAGCTTCGATGTCAGCGATCACGAAACGCTGCGGAACTTCGTCGGCGATGGGCTCCTGCGGCTTGCGCGGAAGGGCTGAGCGGACCTTGGAAGGGAGCGAAATCGGTTTCTCTCCGCGATGGGAAAGCAAGTAAGTGCGCAGGCGAAGGTATTCGGTCGCCTCGTCGTCGTTGTCGAGACTGGTAATGAGCTCGGCGGGAATCGGTTTTCCGATGCGCACGTGGACTTGCTTCTCGCGTTGCTGGAGGAATTCCTGAAGTAGAAAGAGTGTGCGCAAGCGCGGGTTGATGAGACCGAGAAGCTGGAACGTCACGCTGCTGCGGCCGCAGAAATAAACGGGAAGCGCGCCCGCCCCGGTTTTGCGAATTAGGCGAGCAGCGATCGTGTTCCAAGCGGGATCGGTGACCTGGCCCTGGCGGACGTCTAACTGCGAAACTTCGCCAGCCGGAAACACGGCGAGCGCGCCGCCCTGGCGAAGCCAGTCCGCAGCCTGTTTGAGCGGCTTCAGGTTTTTGCCGGGCGATGAAGATGTGCGGAACGGGTCAACAAAGATGCAGTGCTGATGAAGTTCGGGAATACCGGCCAGCAGCGAATTGGTCAGCACCCTGACGTCCGGGCGGGCGCGCGACAGCAGCACCGCGAGTGCGACTCCGTCGAGCACTCCGAATGGATGATTGGCAATGGCGACCAGGGGGCCTTTCGTGGGAATGCGAGCGAAATCGGCAGCCTGAACCGCGAGCTCGATTTCCATCTCGGCAAGCAAGGCCTCGAGACGAAAACCCTCCGGCGCCGAGCGAATGCGTCGATAGAGCTCGCGCGCCTGTTCGATGGGAATGAATTTTCCCGCGAATGGCGGAAGGCCGGGGAGAAGCGGCGGTTGGGTCAGAACACCCGGGGCGTCTGCTCCTGGAACCCTGATTTCAGGCATGGGCTCATTGTGCTGACGTCCGGTTGCGCATTGATGAAGGGAGCGTTAAGGATTTGTGAAATCGGCCTTACAACAGTAACCACCCGTAGACATTACTCTTTGGGCCCGGGGGCGTAACGACGGAGCAGTGTGATGGAAAAAACCAAAATCAAGATCAGGACGCCGAGCAGGCCCAGTTCCATCATCGAGGCGCGAAAGATGCTCGCTCCCTCGGGGGACCATGAATTGGCCTTGGTGAGAGTTGAGGCTTCGAGCGTGATGACAAGAATGCGGCGGATGGATGCGATGAGGCCGACTACCAGAAACGGCTCGGTAACGAGGATATGTGAGCGAATCGAGATGCTGACGGTATGCAGAATCTCAACCAGCATGAGAACGATGAGCAGGTGGTCTAGGACCTCCAGGGTCTCGGAGGACATCGTCCAGCTACGGATGCCGTGCCATAACATCACGGCTCCATCGGCGAGGGAAGCCACGGCCGTAATCGTCAACAGAACCGCGAGGATTCCGTAGACGGCGACTTCGGCTTTCCGCGAAAAGCCGTCGAAGTGAGTCCGGTACTTTTCGTCTGCCGTCGCGGGCCATGTTATCAGCCGGGTCGAGCGGGCACAAAAGAACTGGGTCAACTGGCAGGTGGGTCAGTTTGACCCAGTCGGATCGGCTTCAGCCTTCCAACTTGTACCGGGTTTCGGCGAGGCGATAAAGGCGGCGCCATACGAGGCGATTGGTTGTGACGACGACCGCAGCCAGGGCAATGGTTCCGGCAAGGAGGAGATCGAAATTCTTGGCATCGGTCGCAGCGGAGATCATGGCTCCGACGCCGGTGGTGGAATAAGTCTGGCCCTTGAAGTGGAAATACTCGGCTACGATGCTCGCATTCCACGCTCCGCCAGAAGCCGTAACAAGGCCAGTTACCAGGAATGGGAAAATGCCGGGAAGAATCAAAATGCGCCAACGCTCCCAGCCGCGCAGGCCGAAAACGCTAGCGGCTTCCTTGAGATCGGTGGGGATCGCCATGGCTCCGGCAATCACATTGAACAGGATGTACCACTGCGTGCCGAGCAGCAGCAGGACGATGGAGCCGAGGCCGAGTCCTCCGCCAAGGCGGATCAGGATCAGAAGCACGACCGGAAATAGCGCCGTTGCGGGAACCGAGGCAGCGATTTGCGCCAACGGCTGTGCAATGCGCGCCATGCGCGGATTGAATCCGATAGCGACGCCGACGGGGATGGTCCAGAGAGCGCCGAGAATCAAGGTGGCATTCACGCGCAGGAAAGTTGCACCTAGACCAAGGCCCAGTTGATGGAATTCTGCCGTGTGCAACCCGGTGAGGATCATGACAACCCGGACGACGGCATAGCCGATGACAGCCAGAATCGCAATGCCCACAGTTCTCCAGAACCATAAGCCGGCTTCGCTCTCACCATTCGATTGGGCAGCGAGTTTCTTGTCGTTCTGGCCCGCAAAGTAATGAACCATCTGTTCCCGCAGAGGCCGAACTGCGCGCTTGCGAAGGTAGGCCATCCCGCGCGATCGTCGAAGGAATTCCAGAACCCATGATGTTGGAGCACTCGTGCTCTCGACCTGCTCGAATTTGAATTTTTCCGCCCAGGCGATAACCGGGCGCCAGACCAACTGATCAATGAGCACGATCACCGTGACCATGGTGAGAATGCCAAGCAGAATGGAGCGCGTGTCGCCATGATCCGCGGCCGACTGCAAATAGGAGCCGAGGCCGGGCAGGCGGAAGTCGCCAAATTGCTCGCAGGCCATCAGAAAAAACCACGCTCCGGCAACCGACATCATGGAATTCCAGACCAGGCCAATGGTCGCGAAGGGCAGTTCAATCTGCACGAAACGCTGCCACCAATTGAAGCGGTAAATTGCGGCCGCTTCGCGCATTTCTCGCGGAATGCTTTTCAGCGAGGCGTAGAAGCTGAAGGCCATGTTCCAGACTTGGCCGGTAAAAATGAGGAGCACGGCGCCCAGTTCTACGCCAAGTTGACGACCGGGGAATAGCGCGGCCATCGCAAGCATCACACCCGGAAGAAAACTCAGAACTGGAATGGATTGCAGAACGTCAAGCAGGGGGATCATGAACTTCTCGGCGCGCGGACGATAGGCAGCGATGTATCCATAGACGACGGCGAAGATCAGGCTAAGGATATAAGCGAGAGTGATGCGGAGGAGCGAATATCCAGCATAGACCGGAAGGACCAGCGGGCTGCGGCTGATTTCCACCTGGGGAGTGAATGCGCCGAACCAGTGGCGACCGATTTCGACGATCCCGTAGAAGAGGGCGAGGCCGGCGGAAAACATGATGAGGTCGGGAAGGCTTGCCGCATTCAGCCGTGGAAGCATCGACCAGATGCGAACCGGCGTACGGAGGCGGATGCGCGGCGGACGCTTCGAGCTGGGGCGCTTCAGGACGTCACTTTTCACGTCTTCAGTTTTCAAGGCTGCACCGGAGAAGTGGGGGGGTGCGGTTCGGAGATCGGTTCAGCCAGGATCAGGCGGTGCGATTCGCGGTCGAAATCAAAAATCTCCGCGTACCGGCCCCAGTTCATCGCCGTTTCAAACTGGCGTTCGACTTCATCCTGGCTGAAATGCTCGTCGAGAATGTCGTAGAAAAATTCTTCCGAGATGGAGTGATCCGTCTTGGCGTGAAGAATGCTATCGATCTGCTGCAGAATCATGACGTGAGCGAGCGCGGCATGGCGGAACAGGATCTTGCGCGTGAGAATGTCGGCCTCGGCAAAGCGGGCGCCATCCGGAGTAATCTCGACGTCGCCTTCTTTCAGGGTGGCAAACCCAAGCAGAACCGATGCCTCGACGATCGGAAGCAGGTCCTCGGCATCCATGATGAGGTCTTCAGCCAGGCGATAAACATCTTCCCTGCCGCCGCGGTCCTGCAGAAGCTCGATCAGGCCGGCGATGCCGCCGACGCGGGCATGAGGGAGCATCTGATATTTCTGACGAGCGGGCTTTTGCGCAGCGGCCTGCGCTCCCGGAACTGCCAGCGCAAGGTCAGGCTGGGTCATGATTTTGTAGATGTAATCGACGAGTTCGACAAAGCGCGCTGATTTGCGATCGCGCGGATGTTGGAGCTCGACAGGAAAATCGGCACGGATGCGGGCGGGATTTCTTCCCATCACAATGACGCGGTCGGCCAGCAAAATTGCTTCTTCAATATTGTGAGTAACGATGAAGATCGCGCTGGTCGGCATCTTCTTGCTGAGCCAGAGTTCAAGCAGTTCGTTACGCAGGTTTTCGGCGGTGAGCACGTCCAGCGCGGAGAACGGCTCGTCCATGAACAGGACCTCCGGTTCGACCACGAGGGCGCGCGCGAAGCCGACGCGCTGCTTCATGCCTCCGGAAAGCTCTTTCGGATATGCGCTTTCAAAACCGTCGAGGCCTACGGTATCGAGAATGCGTAATGCGCGCTTGTGGCGCTCGACGGCGGGGACGCCGCGCGCTTCGAGCGGAGCCTCCACATTATCGAGAACGGTAAGCCACGGAAAAAGAGCGAAGCTCTGGAAGACGATCGCCACGCCTGCGTTCTGCGTAGTGATCGGCTGCTCGTGCCACAGAACCTGGCCGGAGGAGGGCTGGCTTAATCCGGTAAGGATGCGCAGGAGGGTCGACTTGCCGCAGCCCGAGGGGCCGAGCAGCGCGATAATTT
>JBELAC010000235.1:0-13178 GCA_049509215.1 Terriglobales bacterium | reverse complement strand
GCCGCGAGAGCTTCGTTGGCAAGGTCAGCGCCGTTGGCATTGCCCTCGAGCGTGTTCGTCTGGGCAATTGCTTTCAACGTACCATTGATTGAAGTATTGGAATCCTGTGCCTGCGTGAACTTCGGGACCGCGTAGTATCGCGCCAGGGCGGGCATCGGAATATTACTGACTTCCTGCGTCACAAGATCCGCCACGTAGTACTGATCTTTCAATGACGCTTCGCTCAAGTTACCAACGTAGGGATATGTTCCGGTGAAACTCGTTGCGCCAGACGACATACCGCCGTATAAGTAGTCGTCCGTCGATTCCCAGGACAAGTTATTTGGACATACGATCTCAAAGACGTCGGTGTCTTGCCAGGCATTGAGATTCAAGATGTCGAAGGTTAAGGTGGAATCCGAGTTGGCCGGGACGACGGTGGAACGATAATCCGAATTCGTGTCGAGGTTTACCTTGCTAGCGTTCGTCCACAAATATTCAACGCCAAACTGAAGGAGATAATTACCGGTTGGCACGCCGGAAATCGTAAATGTGCCCTGAGTTGTCCCGGTTCCCGTGATTACGTTATAGCCGGAGCCGTTGGGAACATAGGCGGCAATCGTGACTTGCGAAAGATCGACCGGTACGGGAGCGTCCTTGTAATGCACGATCTGGTGGCCTGACACCGTGCGTGTTTTGGCGAGGTCTTCGGCGCTGGCCGCGGGAACGAAGACAATCGCAATTACGATCGCGATTGCCAGGTAGAGAGTAGTTTGAGGAAAACGGCGGATTAGCATGTGGGATCTCCTGGGGGAGTTCCTGATTAGCTTCCTATCGCGACCAGTCTACGCCCATATATAGGGTGGCCAACAGTATGAAAAATGTCGGCACTTTCTTGGCAAAACAGTTTCTCTTTGTGGAATTGGTTGTGTATGGAGCGAGTTGTGATGTGGGTCACAAGGTGGGTGTGATGCGCGGAACAAGTAAGTGGTGAGTGGGAGTACTTGACTTAGTCAGGGCTCTAGGAGGTTGCGGAAAAAATAGACTTGGGTGCAAAGAACGACAACTGGGGCTGAAGCCCTCGTTGAAGAGAAGCGGCTTACGCGGCCCTGAAGGGCCGCTCTTCCACGGTGGCGGCTTATGCGGCCCCTTCGGCAGGCTCAGGGCTGGCTCTAAAGGGCCGCTCTTCCACGGTGGCGCAAGCATACGTGAGTTTTTCGGCAGCCTGCTAGCCCATCAGGTCAGTTTCGCGGACGTGTTCCAGACCTCACTCCCACTCAATCGTCCCCGGCGGTTTTGAGGTGATGTCGTAGACCACGCGGTTCACGCCTCGGACTTCGTTGACGATTCGGTTTGAGATTGTTTTCAGCACTTCGTAGGGGAGCGGAACCCAGTCGGCGGTCATGCCGTCTTCGGAGTGGACGGCGCGGATGGCGCAGGTGTAGGCATAGGTGCGCTGATCGCCCATGACTCCGACGGACATTACTGGGAGAAGGACGGCAAACGATTGCCAGATTTTCTGATACAGCCCAGCCTTCTTGATTTCGCTGACGACGATGTCGTCGCACTCCTGCAGCAGGGCGACGCGATCGGGCGTGACTTCTCCGAGAATTCTTACGGCGAGGCCCGGGCCGGGGAAGGGCTGACGCTGCAGGATTTCTTCGGGCATGCCGAGGTCGCGGCCGATGCGGCGGACCTCATCCTTGAAAAGATCTTTGAGCGGCTCGATCAGCTTGAGCTTCATGGTTTCGGGCAGGCCGCCGACGTTGTGGTGCGATTTGATGACTTCGGAGGGACCGCGCACGGAGCGCGATTCGATGACGTCGGGATAGAGCGTGCCCTGGACGAGCCATTCGACGTGGCCTTCGGTCTGGAGAATGCGGTGCGCCTCGTCGTCGAAGACTTCGATGAATTCGTTGCCGATGATTTTGCGCTTTTTTTCGGGATCGGTAACGCCCGCGAGTTTTTTCATGAAGCGGTCGGTGGCGTCGACGGCGATGATGTGAAGTCCGAGATTGTCGCGCAGGTTCTTTTGAACTTTTTCAAACTCGTTCTTGCGCAAGACTCCGTTGTTGACGAAGACGCAGGTCAGGCGGGATTTCCCAGAATCATCGCGCATGGCACGATCGACAAGAACTGCCGCGACCGAAGAATCCACTCCTCCCGACAGTGCGCAAATGGCGCGGCCGTTGCCGACTTGTGCTTTCACCTGGGCGACGGTCGAGTCAATGAAGTGCTGCCCGGTCCAGGTGGGCGGGGCTCCGCAAATGTTCAACGCGAAGTTACGCAGGATGTCGTTGCCGAGCGGCGTGTGATGGACCTCGGGGTGAAACTGCACGGCCCACATTTTTCGCTCGGGATTCTCGATGGCGGCGACAGCGTGTGGAGTTCTTGCGGTCAGCCGAAATCCCTCCGGCAGTTCTTCGGCGGAATCGCCATGGGACATCCAGACGGCTAGGACCTTGGGCAGGCCGCGAAACAGTTGCGAGTCGTTGACCTGCAATTCAACTTTGGCGTGTCCGTACTCGCGCTTGGTAGCGGGGATGACTTTGCCGCCCAGGACGAAGACCATGAATTGCAGGCCGTAGCAGATGCCGAGGACGGGCAGGTTGAGGTCGAAGACCCGCGGGTCGGCGTGGGGCGCGCCTTTGTCATATACGGACGACGGGCCGCCGGACAAGACGATTCCCACGGGTGAGTAGCTGCGAATTTCTTCGAGCGTCGCGTTGAACGGCAACACCACCGAAAAGACTTTGTTTTCGCGGATGCGGCGCGCAATGAGCTGCGAATATTGCGCTCCGAAGTCGAGGACGACGATCGCCTGGTTAACGAGGGATTGAGTTTCCACGGATGAGTTTCTCAGATTCGATGAAGAAGTGTAAAGGAAGAATGTCCGCGAGAGCCATCCGCGCAAGCCCGCGAAAGCTGGCGTGCGCGCAAACGCTCGTCCCTGCTATGCGAATCGCGCTTACTGCGGCACGAAGGCGCTGGGGTCGATGGACCGGTTGTTCATAATATCGGTGGCCTTCACGTCCCATTCGATGGACTTTGTGTGTCCGCTCAACCCTTCGAACGTATAGCGAAGATCATAGTGAGTGGGTAAAGTGAGTCCATCCACAACCTGGAAGTCGGAAAAATGTTCTTCCAGCCGGTAGCGGGCTTCGTTGGTTCGAGCACTTGAGGTCTCACCGTGCATGCCGATCGTCGCTGAGATGGTCATCCTGTACGTGGTCATGACGTGCTGATAGGTTTGTGGGTCGAAGTACAAGAAAATCTCCAGGTCGGTGTTTTTCCGGGGCTGATAACGGAGAGCGATGAGTTCGCGCCCGTCAATTTTCTTGATGCCCTCGGAATGCACTTTCGCTTTGCGGCCATCGAGGTCCAGTAGCGGCCAGCCCGTGGACCAGACGCCGCCCAGCAAATTCTCGCGGATCGGGGCATCCTGCGCGAGAATAAAATTACCAAATTCGGAGCGACTCTTATCGGGGTATGTGCCTGCCACGCTTGCTTTACTGCCATCGTAGATGAATTGCTCGCCGAGAAATCCGTTCGCATTTATTTTGAACAGATAGTCGGATTTCTGCCCTTCGGATGCGAAGACAAACTTGCCATTGATTGCTCCGGATCCGCCCACGAGTATGCGATACGTGACCCTCCCTTGGATTGCGCGCGACTTAAGGTCCTTGCGCGCCGTTGCCGAGCCAATCGCATCCAGACTCTTGGCGACGACCTCTTCAGGCGTAACATCTGCAGCCCAGAGTACGACGGAAGAGGCGATCAGCAAGAACAGCAGGAATGCGGCAATTGCGAGGTGCGACTGGCGTCGAGACATGGTTGGTTCTTCCTTCCGGGCAACTGGAAAGTCTAGTCGCCTGGAACGGTCGAGTAAATGACCGATTTCGAAATCGAGCGCTGACTGAATCCTCTGTTGCTTGGCAGAGGGCAGGCGTAGTCGAGACAGTGATACCGAGGCCGGCCCGCTTGCTACCGCGCCACGATGTTGACGAGCTTGCTGGGAACCACGATTACCTTCGCGACCTGCTTGCCCGCAATGGCCGCTTGCACTTTTTCATCGGCGAGCGCTGCAGCCTTCACTTGATCATCGGTGGAGGACGCGGCCACGACGACCTTGCCCCGCAACTTGCCATTGACCTGCACAGGAATTTCGATCTCATCTTCGGCCGCTAGCGCGGGATCGAATTTTGGCCAGGGAGCTTTCAGCAGATTGCTGGTCTCTCCTGTCATGGCCCACAATTCGTGTGCCAGATAAGGAGCCATAGGAGCGAGCAGGAGCGCGATGGAACGCTGCACCTCGGCGATCACCGGCAGAGGGACGCGGCCCGCCGCAATCGCTTGTTCTGCTCCATAGACTTCATTCACCAATTCCATGATCGCGGAAATGCAGGTGTTGAAGTGCCAGCGTCCCTGAAAGTCATGACTGACGCGCTTGATCGTCTGGTGCAATTTGCGTTGAAGCGCACGCGCCTCGGGAGTTAAAGAAGAGTTGCCGCTATCGGCCGGGCGGACAGGAGTGTCCGCCCCACGCGTGCTGCTGCGGGCGAAGAAACGGTAGACGCGTCCCAGGAAGCGCTGAATGCCTTCGATGCCCGTGTCCTGCCAGTCCAAATCGCGATCGGGAGGCGCGGCAAACAAGCTGTAAAGCCGGGCTGCATCGGCGCCGTAGCGCGCCACCATCTCATCGGGCGACACGACGTTCCCCAGATTCTTCGACATCTTCGCGCCGTCTTTGATCACCATGCCCTGCGTGAACAAGCGCTGCGCGGGCTCGTCGTTTTTCACCAGGCCCATGTCGCGCATGAACTTGGTCCAGAAGCGCGAATAAATCAGGTGAAGGATGGCGTGCTCGACGCCGCCGATGTATTGATCGATGGGAAACCAGTACGCGATCTTGGCCGAGTCAAACGGCGCCTTGTCATTGTGGGCGTCGGCATAGCGATAGAAGTACCATGACGAATCGACGAAGGTATCCATGGTGTCGGTTTCGCGGCGTGCCGGGCCGCCGCACTTCGGGCAAGTCGTGTTCAGGAATTCCGGCACGCTCGCAAGCGGCGAACCTCCAGCGAGCGTGACCTTCACGTTGTCGGGCAGAATTATGGGCAGATCTTTTTCTGCGACCGGAACGACGCCGTCTTTCTCGCAATAGACCATCGGAATCGGCGTGCCCCAGTAGCGCTGGCGCGAGATGCCCCAATCTTTCAGGCGAAACGTAACCGTCGCTTTGCCAAAACCTTTCTCTTCGGCGCGCGCGGACATTTTCTTGATCGCATCGCCGCAGTCCAAGCCGCTGAACTCGCCGGAGTTCACCAGGATTCCATCCTCGGCGGTGAAGGGCAGCGGCGGCGCCGTCATGGTTTCTTCGGGGTCGGCGTTCGCGGGCAAGATTACGAGGCGGATGTCGAGCTTGTACTTCGTGGCGAACTCGTAGTCGCGTTCATCGTGGGCGGGCACGCTCATGATCGCGCCCGTGCCGTAATCCATCAGAATGTAGTTGGCGACCCAGAGGGGGACGGCTTCGCCATTGAACGGATTCTTCGCGTAGCGTCCGGTGAAGACGCCGTGCTTTTCGATCTCGCCGATGTTGCCGGATTCTTTGGCGCGGCGCTGTTCGGCGATCAGGCCATCGACCTGCGCGCGCAATTCAGGATTGCGAGCCGTCAGGTCGGCGACAATCGGATGCTCGGGCGCGAGTTGCACGGACGTCGCGCCGTAAATGGTATCGACGCGCGTGGTGAAGACAGTGATGGTCGAGCCGGCGGGACCGACTGTGCCGCCGAGGTCGAAATCGACCAGCGTGCCTTCGCTGCGCCCGATCCAGTTCTGCTGCATGGTCCGGACTTTTTCCGGCCAGCCTTCGAGCTTTTCCAGATCGCTTAGCAACTCGTCCGCATACTTCGTAATCTTCAGGAACCACTGCTCCAGTTCGCGCTGCACAACGGGAGTATTTTCGTGCCGCCAGCACATTCCGCCCACGACCTGCTCGTTGGCGAGCACGGTGCAGCATTCGGGACACCAGTTCACCTTGCTCTTCTTGCGATATGCCAACCCGGATTCGTACAACTTCAGAAAAAACCACTGGTTCCAGCGGTAGTAATCGGGCAGACACGTGGTGACTTCGCGCGACCAGTCGTAGGCGAAGCCCAGCCGCTTCATCTGGACCTTCATCGCCGCAATGTTGGAAAGAGTCCACTCCTTGGGCGGAGTGTTGTTCTTGATGGCCGCATTTTCGGCGGGCAGGCCGAAGGAATCCCATCCCATGGGATGCAGCACGTTGTAGCCGTTCATCCACATGTAGCGCGCGAGCGCGTCGCCGATCGAATAATTGCGCACGTGCCCCATGTGGAGAGCGCCAGAAGGGTAGGGAAGCATCTCAAGCACGTAATACTTGGGTTTGGAGGTGTTGGCTTCGGCGGCATAGAGCGACGGATCGCTCTGCCAGCGCTCAGCCCATTTCTGTTCGATGGCCTGGGCGTCGTAGCGCTCGTCGCGAGTGGAGATGGATCTTTCCTCGTATGACATAGACAAGGTTCAATGCGAAATGATAAACCGCTATTTTACATTGCGGCTCATGTTATGACGGGGCCCGATCTTGGATGCCCGGTTTGCACGCCAAAATCGTGACGCAGCTCATAGTCAACGAGGGCAAAAAAAGTATAAAATCCGCCCGCACGGAAAAAGGAAAAAATGTGATGCGCAAACTCGTGATGTTGCTTTCCTTCGCTAGCCTTGTCCTGCTATGTGTGGTGACAATCAGCTGCGGCGGTAGCTCTAGTTCCACCAGCACCAGCTGTAGCGGGCCTGCCGTCGACGTGGTGGGAGACTGGATGCTCAATCTTACGGGCAGCGGTGGCTCCGCCTCTGGACCTGGCGTGATTAACTCTTCGGGGCTCGCAGTCTTCTTCCAGACCGGTGGGTCGACTCCGGGAGATACCGTGGTCATGCCCGCCATTACCGGAGGTGAAAAGTGCTTTTCCGGTACGGTCACCGCCTATGGCACCCCGGCCACCGGTGGGGGCGCAGCGAGCCAGTCAGTACAAGGTACCATCAACTCATCTTCCTCCATTACAGGATCACTATCCAACGGGGAAAACTTGTCCCTAGCTTCGAGCTCTCCATTTACCGGCCCGGTTACGGCTCTTTCCGGGAGCGGGTGGGACGGCGAGATCGAAGGCTACACGGGGTTGGACAATTCGTTCCGCATGACGTTTGCACCCACGGGGACCAACGCGAATATGAACTTCAGCGGTTCGAGTAACCTGTGCGATATCAACGGAACATTCACGCAAGAAACGGAGAACAGTTCAGGCGTGAACGTGTTCGATGTCTCGATCACCTATTCGCAAGGAATCGGTTGCCCGGCAAACGTCACGGGCATTGGGTTCGAGAGCAGCGCGGATTACTTCAACATGAATGGCGGCGCAGCGGGGACGTATTTTTATGCGGCGTCATCAAGCAGCGCATCCGTCCTGGAGATATTCAAAGCGCCCTAGCAGGCTTGCGGAAAAACTCGACTTCGATTCTGTTTTGAAAGGGTGCGGCTTTTAGCCGCACCGCAAGTGTCGCGTAATCAACGGCGGCTTTAGCCGCTGTGGGACATCTCGCCACGTAAACGACTTTTTCCGCAGCCTGCTAGATTCACACCGGCGAGCGCGTCGCGGATGGAACAATTGCGGACGTGCCCCATGGGAAGAGCGCCAGAAGGGTAGGGAAGCATCTCCAATACGAGGGAGTAAACGGACAAGGCCCGGCTGACGATCGTGACAGCTTGTTTCTCAGACACAGCTCCTCCTGTGATTTCAAACACAATGATGTCACATAAGAAAGGCTGTGCCAAAACAGGTATATGGAACTTTAGCGACGACGGGGGGGCGATCCAGTATGTAACTTACCAGATGGCTAGAACAGGAGCCGTGCCGAGGTGACTACGGCGTGATTGTAGGTGTGAAACTGGGTCGTCGCGATCTGCATTCCGACCCCGAAAACCAAGCCGAGCCGGTTGCGTTCATCGGGTACCAGTTTGAATTTGCTCAGCATCAGGCCCGGTGTGACGAAGTCTTGTGCTCGCCCGTCGTTCGGTCCGCCGTGGTAGAAGGTCGCGTTGCTTTCCACTTCAGGCCAAAACCATTTCGCGAGGTGATACTGGCCGACGCTATTCCATATCACCACGCGGCCTAGTTTTGTGGTGTAGCCGGCGGGAAGAACCGCGCCCAGCGTGGATTGAACGTCGAAACGCCTGAAACCTTTGCCGCCGCATAAGGTTGGAGTAATCGTATCGGCGAGGCTGCCATTCTTGTAACTGCCGGTGTTGATGCTTCCCGCGACCGAGAAACTGACCGAATAGTTGCCGTGCTTTTCATGGCCCGCGGCCAGACGATACTTCAGCAGCATGGAGAAGTCGCCCGCGCCATCCCTAGCCGCGGAATTGTGCTGGATGTAGGGGAGCGCCAGCACATCGAACTCAACTTTGTACCACGGTACCAGACTGACGCCCTTGCTGTTGTCATAGATCCATGTATCGGTGCCGGCGGGCGCGATCTGGCGCACAAAATCAGTGCGCGCGACCTGCAACAACCCTGACGAAGCCGTTACCAGCGGGATCGGCCACTGAGGCTGCTGTGCCAGCGTGTCGCGCACACGGTCTTCCCAGTTCGAGAAGAACCCGTTGGCCTGCGCCATGGCCGCAAGGCTGCATGCGGGGACGATGGCCAGGATGGCGCACACTTTAACCAGCCACTTTCGGACTCCATTTCCAACCATGAATTCCCCCACCCGGCGCAAAGTGCGCCAGCACACATTTCTGGTAATGCCGAAGACGAATGTACGCTTGTAACGTGTGGCGGGACTCACTGTCCATAGCTGGAATCCACTAGGCTGGGCTTATTTTCGTGCCCTGGCGCCGAGAATCCGGCGGCTTACACACCTCTAAAACTCGCTGCCGTTGCCCTTCCTGCGCCACGCAGCTACACTCTTAGGTCGAGGGCTTTATGCTCGTTGTCATGCAGGCGCAGGCCACCGAAGAGCAGGTGCGCGCCGTTTGCCAGAAGATCGAATCGCTTGGATACCGCGCCCACTCTATTCCCGGCGCGCAGCGCACTGCCATCGGTATTACCGGAAACAAAGCGGAAGTTGAACCCGGCGCGCTCGATGAAATGCCGGGCGTGCAGGAAGTTATCGTCGTCTCCAAGCCCTACAAGCTGGTCAGCCGCGACACCAAGCCCGACAACACAATCCTCAAATTTCCCGCTCCAAATTCGAAGGCCGCGCCGGTCACCATCGGCAGTACCGATCTCGTGATCATGGCGGGCCCGTGTGGTATCGAAAGCCGTGAGCAAGCCTTTGCCATCGCCGAGCGCGTGTCGCGCGCCGGAGCGCAATTTTTTCGCGGCGGGGCCTACAAGCCGCGCACCTCTCCTTATTCTTTTCAGGGCATGGGAGAAGACGGGCTCAAGATCATGGCCGAGATTCGCGACCGCTTTGGCTTGCTTATCGTGACCGAGGCGGTTGATTACGAATCGCTCGACCTGGTTGATCAGTATGCCGACATGATCCAGATCGGCGCGCGCAACATGCAAAATTTCTCATTGCTGAAACGCGCCGGACGCGCCCGCAAGCCGGTGCTGCTGAAGCGCGGCATTTCGGCGACGCTCGAAGAATTTTTGATGGCCGCCGAATACATCATGAGCGAGGGCAATTACAACATTGTATTGTGCGAGCGCGGAGTGAGGACTTTCGCCGACCACACGCGCAATACGCTCGACTTAAGCGTTGTGCCAGCCGTCCAACGCTTGAGCCACCTGCCGATCATCGTTGACCCCAGTCACGGAACGGGCAAGCGCAATAAGGTCACGCCGCTTTCGCGTGCCGCCGTTGCCGTGGGAGCCGACGGGCTCATGATTGAAGTGCATAACGATCCCGACCGCGCGTTGTCGGACGGCATGCAGTCGCTCTATCCGGACCAGTTCGACGCGCTGATGACGCAGGTGAGGCAGATCGCGGCGGTGCTGGGACGGAATGTCCGCACGTCGAGTTTTGTTGCAACGGAAGCCACCACATCCGCAGACTGACTGCCGAGGATGACAAGCCAGTCTGTTGCACCGGCCAAGGAGTGACAGCTCCTCGCGCTACGGTAGGATCCCGACCCCGAATATGACAAAGGACCCTGAGCCGCCGACGCCAAGTTCAGAACTGGCTCTTCAGCGTTAACCAGCCTGAGCCCTGGTAGTTTCTTCCTGCCTTCTCTCCGCAAAAAATTGTCACGGTCATGGGGGGATCCGTCCCCCAACGTCACTTTACAGGGTGAGCGCAAATCGTAGCTGCCGGGCGATTCGCTATCGCTCGGCGCTAGATAAAGATAAACCAAGTTTCTAATCCATCAGAACCGACGAAAGGAATTTGTCATGAAACTCAAGTTAGGCACTACCCAGCCATGAGCTCACCACGGTTACACTCTACGAAGGGTTATCATTTCTGATAATCTCTTGCGTTCAGCAAGTCGCGTTCGATCGTGCGAAAAATCCTTCTCATCGCCGTCGTTGTCCCTCTCGTCCTGGCCGCCGGGTGGTATTACTTTCGCGAGCGCGCTCTGCCCGCCTATCGCCCCCTCTACCGCGAGTACGCTTACATCACGAACGGCAAGAGCGGTACCGTCACGGTCATCGACCTGCGAAGTTTTTCCCCGGTACGGACACTGACGGCCGGTTCCGAGCCGACGGGCGTTGCCGCCAATCCGCAACGCAACGAGGTGTACGTCGTCAACACGGGCTCGTCGAATGTGAGTGTCATCGATGCCGAGCAGAATAAGGTCGTCGCGACGATTGGAGTCGGCGGCCGTCCCTACTTCATTGATGTCTCGCCTGACGGACGCCGCGCCTGGGTGGCCAATTCGGGCTCGAACAACGTATCGGTCATTGATCTGGACCGGCGTGCCGTCGCTGCCACGCTTCGGGTTGGAGCAAGTCCCGGCCTGGCGCGTATTACGCCCGATGGTTCGACCGTCGTGGTCAGTAATCGCGCCGACAATACGGTCTCGATCATTGACGCCGTGCGCTTGGCTGTTCGGGCGGCCATCACGATCTGCATTCAGCCGGAAGACATCGTGATTTTGCCGGATTCCTCGAAAGCATTTGTCGCCTGCTCGGGATCGGGCCAGGTCGCGAGCATCGAACTGAAGAGAAACGACGTCAAGAACCAGATGGCGAGCATCGCTAAGAATGACGTCAAGAACGAGATTAAGAACGACGGCCTGCTCGCGCTGCTGGATGTCGGAAAATCTCCGGTGAGCCTGGCATTGAAGCCCGACGGCGGGGAACTGGTGGCTTTCAATTTCGACGCGGGCAGCATTTCGATCATCGAGACGACGCCCAACGAGGTGTCGGGAAGCTATCTGGTCGGCGAGCAGCCCACGCGCGGCGTGATCTCGGCCGACAACTCGCGGCTTTATATTTCGAATTTCGGCTCGAATAACATCGCGGTCTACGACATCGATCTCGGCAAGATCATCGCGTACTTGCCGGTGGGAACGCATCCGGACGCGCTGGCGCTCTCGCAAAGTCAGGGCTATCTGCTGGTGCTCGACTCCGGCTCGTCGGACCTGGCCGTCATCCAGAAACGTACGCCGAAGAAGAAATTCGAGCCGTCGGAGTATTCGCTGCTGACCATCATTCCGGTCGGCATGGCACCCAATCAGATTGTGGTGAAGTCGTTCCTGCTGACCAAACCTGGATCCAAGCCGTAGATCCCAATCCTCTTAGTTGGGAGACAGACTCCGATGCGCAAAGCAAATCCCAGGCCGCATCCGTGGTGCGCACCAAGCCTACGTCCTGTGCCAAACGGGGGTTCGGTTCCGCACGCTTCGGTGCTTGGTTTTGCGACTAGAGTGCTTTTGGTAGACCCTGGTCTAACTTTTCTTTCCGGTCACTGCATAAAAAGCAGTCGCTTCCTGTTCGACATTCTTGCTGCCGCACTTAGGACACTTCGCGTCCGCTTCATGTTCCCTGAGAGTGAGAATCAATTCGAAGGTTTTGTGACAATCGTGGCAAACGTAGTCATACACGGGCATGGGGGCCTCCCGCTCGATTGCGATCACGAGCTGTTGGTGGAATTGTAGCGCCGAAACCGCAGTTTGTCCTTGACGCCGAATGCCGCGAGTGGAGTGTCTACGGGCGCAGATCTCAGGCGGAATTGCTCGTGGATTGCCAACGATCATCGCAAGCTGAATCCAAGAAAAACGTCCCAGACTTGAGTGCAAGTCTGGGACGCCCGGTGAAGCTGTGTTTCAGATGCCTACTGCAGGTTGATGCTCCACTTTTGCGTCGTGCTAAATTTCTTGGTGAATTTGACTGTGTAGCACGGCGGACCAACCGATCCGCATACGGTGGGTGAGGTCGACTTGGTGTATTTGGGTGTAGCGACTTCCGTCAGCGCCGTGAAATTAACCACGCCCGCGACCGGAGCCACACAGGTCTTGCCCGCCGCGATCACATACACTCCCGGGTATGAGTTAGAAGCGAGAGGATAGTTAATGTCGGCCGTGCAATTGCCGTTGTTCTTGCCGGTCTGGCCCATGGTGCCGAAGTTCTGATCACCGTAGATGATCACGTTGGCGGCCGGAGACAGACCTCCGAAAGTGTTGGGACCAAAAACCACAGTGCCTGAGTCAGCAATGTAGCTGGTGCCTTGCTGCGCTGTGATCGAGTAAATGAGGAAGTCGGTAGAGTCGTTCGAATCGTCTTCGTACCAGCTCTCCGTCTGGCCGCATGGCAGGGTCGAAGTGCTGGTGGCATCGCAGTTGGAGAGCGACCAGGTGTACGAGGGGCTGCCCACCGCCACGCCACCGGTGGGGAAGGTAATCGAAGGATTACCGATCGTCGGGCAATCGGGGTTGGGACTGCTTGAGTCGCCGAAGCAGGGCCATATGTCCGTGCTGTCGCTATTCAGGGTCGGGTAGTCGGTAAAGGCAAACGCTGCCCAAGTCGGGTAGAGGTTCGGTGTGATGGCTTGCGGGTTCACCTTGGACTGTCCGGGTTGAGCATTCGGCACGGCTTTCACAGTGAAGTGAGGCGTCGCTTGCGCGAACATTGGCTGTCCGAAACCGCAGACAGCGATAATTAATGCGAGGACGGTGAACAAACGGAGTTGTGTCATTGAAAGGCCTCCATCAGGGGGGATTTGCCGGGGATCCG
>JBELAC010000234.1:0-7605 GCA_049509215.1 Terriglobales bacterium | reverse complement strand
CCGGTGGGCATTGAGATGAACGTGGATGTCAAATTTTTCGGCGACCATGAACACGCCTTCGACACCATCGCCGAAATTCCCGGCACCGACCCCAAACTGAAAGACGAAGTGGTGATGGTCGGAGGCCATCTTGATTCCTGGGCGTCGGCCACGGGTGCTACCGACAACGGGGCGGGCACGGTCGTTGCCATGGAAGTCATGCGGATTCTCAACGCGCTTCAGGTGAAGCCCCGACGCACCATCCGCATCGGCCTGTGGACTGGGGAAGAACAGGGGTTGTACGGCTCGGCCGGCTATGTGAAAGAACATTTCGGCTTTGCGCCCTTGTCCACCGCACCCGCCGAGCTTGAAAAACCGGAGTGGATGCGCAAAGCCGGTGGTCCAGTCGTGCTGAAGCCTGAGCAAGCAAAGATATCGGGGTACTTCAACGTGGATAACGGCACGGGAAAAATTCTCGGAATTTATCTGCAGGAGAATGCCGCTGTCAGTCCGATCTTTGCCCAATGGATGGAGCCACTGAAAGACCTTGGTGTCACGACCATCGCGATGCGCAATACCGGAGGCACGGACCACGAATCGTTCGATGCCGTCGGCATTCCCGGCTTCCAGTTTATTCAGGATCGGATGGATTACGGCTCGCGGACACACCACTCGAATATGGATACCTACGAACGGCTGCAAGCTCCCGATCTGGCGCAAGCGGCCACGGTCGAAGCCATCTTCGTTTACAACACAGCCATGCGCGACCAGATGCTGCCACGCAAACCCTTACCTCATCCCGAACTTGAGGAGCAGCGTTCGGCACCGCTGAAGGTGATGCCGGGAGCGCAGGAGCCGGCGGACAAGGACGGCAAAGGCAGCAAGTAGGACTGCTTGGCGGTTATGCCGGCGCTTGGGTAGTGTCGGATGTCGCTCAGCACCCGCCAACTTTCCAGAAGTGTTCGCTCTGGTAGTCAAGACGCAGGAGCCGATTGCGCGGGTCGTGGCGCTTGCCGCATCCGGGGCAGGGAATGAAACTGCGCAGGTGCATCCCCTTGCGATCGTAGTCGTCGGAAACCGCAAAGCTGATGCCGCAACTGCAGGGGATGAGGAACATGCGAAGTCGCTCGGTTGCTGACGTCTTTGCCGGTTTGAAAGTACTTTTCTTCATCGGCGGCTGAATTCCAGAATGCCGACGATTGCAGCACAAATCAGCGACACGCCGGACAGGACAAGCCACAGCATCGCGGGGATCGCGCCAAACGATCGGCGCGCCATGCCCCATACCCAAACAAGAAATGCAAGCAGAACAGCGCTCAGCAAAATCTCGAAGCAGACGGTTTCAATCGTAGCCGGTCTTATAACGCCCGCGACTGCGGCCGGGATCACGGCTCCTCAACCCCCGCTAGCTGATGTTTCTTGCGTCGATTGGATTGCAGAATCTTCTTCCTGAGACGGAGCGATTTGGGCGTGACTTCGACGAACTCATCGTCCGCAATGAATTCGATTGCCTGTTCCAGGTTGAGTTGGCGGAACGGAACGAGCCGAATGGCTTCGTCGGCGGTCGAAGCGCGCATGTTGGTGAGCTTCTTTTCGCGCACGGCGTTGACGTCGAGATCGGTATCCTTAGCGTTCTCGCCAACAATCATGCCTTCATAGAGTTCGATGCCGGGACCGATGAACAACTCACCACGCTCCTGCAGCCCCCAAAGGGCATAGGCTGTGGATGGCCCTGACCGGTCGGCAATCAACGCACCGGTCAGCCGGTGCGGAATCTCGCCCTGCCACTCGGTGTAGCCGTCGAAAAGTGCATTCATGACGATGGTTCCACGCGTGTCGGTGAGCAGTTGGCTGCGCAGGCCGATCAATCCACGGCTGGGCACGCGAAATTCGATGCGCACACGCCCATAACCGTGGTTGTGCATGTTGCGGACTTCGCCTTTGCGCGAGCCCAGTTGCTCCATGACCACGCCAACGAAGTCTTCCGGCACGTCGATGGTGAGATGTTCCACCGGTTCCATCAGCTTGCCATCCATTCGCTTGGTCACAATTTCAGGCTTGCCGACCATCAGTTCATAGCCTTCACGGCGCATCATTTCGATCAGGATGGAAAGCTGCAATTCTCCGCGGCCCAGCACTTTGAAAGAATCGGTCGCGCCCGTGTTTTCGACCCGCAGCGAGACATTCGTCAGCAGCTCTTTCTCAAGCCGCTCGCGCAGGTTGCGAGACGTAACGTAAGTGCCGTCTTTGCCGGCGAACGGCGAAGTATTTACCGTGAACAGCATTGCAATCGTGGGTTCATCAATCGCGATAGGCGGCAGCGGCGTCGGATTCTCGACTGTCGTTATCGTCTCGCCGATTGTGATGCCTTCTACTCCAGCAACCGCGATGATGTCACCCAGCTCCGTTTCTGTGATGTCGGTCCGCTTGAGTCCGGAGAAGCTAAAGAGCTTGGTGATTTTTGTTTTGTGAAATGTGCCGTCGAGTTTCGCGATGGATACATCTTCACCGGTGTGCAACGTGCCATTGAAAATGCGGGCGATGGCGAGGCGTCCGAGATAATCGCTGTAATCAAGGTTCGCGACCAGAATTTGCATCGGACCCGATGGGTCGCCCTGGGGTACCGGAATCTGCTTCAAGATCGCGTCGAACAGTGGGCGCAAATCCTGGCCGCCGCCCTTAATATCCGTAGTCGCGGTGCCGATTTTGGCATTCGTGTAGAGCACGGGGAAATCAAGCTGCTCTTCTTTCGCGTCGAGATCGATGAAAAGGTCGTAGATTTCGTTCAGCACTTCCTGCGGACGGGCGTCTCCGCGGTCAATCTTGTTGATGACGACGATGGGCGGAAGGTGCGCCTCCAGCGCCTTGCTCAGCACATACCGCGTTTGCGGCAGCGGACCTTCGCTGGCATCGACCAGCAGCATGACGCCGTCCACCATCTTGAGCGCGCGCTCAACTTCGCCGCCGAAGTCGCTATGGCCGGGAGTGTCGACAATATTGATCTTTACGTGGTGATAGAAGATGGCCGTGTTTTTCGCCAGGATCGTGATGCCGCGCTCGCGCTCCAGTTCGTTCGAGTCCATCACGCGCTCGACGTGGTGCTCATTGGAGCGAAATGTGCCGCTCTGTTGCAGCATGGCATCGACCAGCGTAGTCTTGCCGTGGTCGACGTGGGCTATGATTGCGATGTTGCGAATACTTGAACTCAAAAAGGAATCCTTCCAGATTAGCTGTCTATTACTACTCTACTATGCGGCGACCGAATCGAGGAGCCAGACGCCCCCGTTTCGCACGCGCGATGCGACAACCAACAAGCTCGGAGCCGCCTGGCCCATGAATCTGCTGTCCTTTACAATCAACGGCGAAGGAAAGATGACTCAACATGAGGAAAATCAGTGCGCTTAGGTTTCTGAAGGGAACACTCTTGCTAATGGGGACGATCATCACAACTGGCGTTTTGGCAATGGCCGCCGATGGCGGTTTTGGTCCAGGCAATCCTTTCTATGCCGCCAGTTCACTGCCATTTCAAGCACCGCCTTTCGACAAGATCAAGAACAGCGACTACCAGCCCGCGATTGAAGCCGGCATGGCGCAGCAGCGCGAGGAAGTGCGCGCCATCGCCGATAACCCGGTGCCTCCGACGTTCGAAAACACGATCGTCGCATTCGAAAAAACAGGCCAGCTATTTAACCGGGTCATGCTTGTATTTAACGGCGTCACCGGCGCCAACCTGAATGATGAATTGCAGAAGGTGCAGGATATCGAAGCTCCCAGGCTCGCTGCCCACCAAGACGCAATTTTCCTTGACGCAAAATTGTTTCAACGAGTAGCGGCAATCTACAAACAACGTGCTTCGCTGAAACTGGATGCGGAGCAGCTTCGCCTGGTTGAGTACGATTATCTTCAATTCGTGCACGCGGGAGCGAACCTCTCGGATGCTGACAAAACCGAGTTGAAGAAGTTGAACGAGGAAGAGTCGACGCTCACGAATGCGTTTAGCACCAGGCTGCTGGCGGCGACCAAAGACGCAGCATTGATTACCGCCGATAAGAACGCCCTTGCTGGAATGAGCGCTACGCGCCTTGAAGGTGCCGCGCAGGCGGCGAAAGACCGGAAGGTGGACGGCTACGTCATTCCACTGCAGAACACTACGCAACAGCCCGATCTGGGTACGCTGACGGTGCGCTCGACGCGGCAAGCGATCTTTGAGAACTCCTGGAATCGCGCCGAACGTGGCGGAGCAAATGACACGCGCGACATTATTGCTCGCCTGGCGCAGTTGCGTGCGCGAAAAGGTCAATTGCTTGGCTTCAAGAATTACGCTGCCTGGAAACTGGAAGATCAGATGGCGAAGACTCCTGAAGCTGCGTTGAAGTTTATGGACGCGCTGGTGCCAGGGTCCACGGCGAGAGCTGCCGTCGAGGCAAAAGACATACAAGCCGTGATCGATGCGCAAAAGGGCGGTTTCCAGTTACAGCCGTGGGATTGGGATATCTACGCGGAACAGGTGCGCAAGGCAAAGTACGATCTCGATGAATCGCAAGTGAAGCCCTATTTCGAGCTCAACAATGTCCTGCAGCACGGCGTTTTTTACGCCGCCAATCAGCTTTATGGAATCACCTTCAAAGAGCGTACCGACATTCCCGTCTACCAGCCGGATGTGCGGGTGTTCGAAGTTTTCGAAGCCGATGGCAAGCCGCTGGCATTGTGGTACTGCGATTACTTCAAGCGCGACAATAAGAATGGCGGCGCGTGGATGGATGTTTTTGTGAATCAGTCCCAGCTGCTGGGAACGCTGCCGGTGGTTTATAACGTCGCCAACTTCAGCAAGCCTGCACCCGGGCAGCCCGCACTGATCAGCTTCCGTGATGCGACCACGATGTTCCACGAGTTCGGACACGCGCTGCATGGCATGTTTGCCAATACCGTGTATCCATCGCTTTCGGGCACACAGGTTGCGCGGGATTTTGTGGAGTTCCCCTCGCAATTCAACGAGCATTGGGCGACTTATCCTGCGGTGTTTGATCACTACGCGAAGCACTACCAGACCGGCGCTCCGATTCCCGCCGAACTCGCAGCCAAGATCAAGAAGGCGGAAAAGTTTAATCAGGGATATGCGCTCACCGAGGTGGTGGCGGCCGCTGAACTCGACATGCAATGGCATACTCTTCCTGCCAGCGCGCCCATTCAGCAACCCGGCACGTTCGAAACGGAAGCACTGAAGAAAACGCATCTTTTCATCAGCTACGTACCGCCCCGTTACCGCTCCAGCTATTTTTCTCACATCTGGAACACGGGTTATGCGGCCGGTTATTACGCCTATCTCTGGAGCGAGATGCTCGACGATGCGGCCTACCAGTGGTTTGAAGACAATGGCGGCTTGACTCGCACGAACGGCGATCGATTCCGGCACATGGTGCTGTCGCGCGGCAATACAGAAGATCTGGGAA
The DNA here is from genome assembly GCA_049509215.1 of Terriglobales bacterium. GTDB lineage: Bacteria > Acidobacteriota > Terriglobia > Terriglobales > Acidobacteriaceae > Acidiflorens. The sequence goes on along the minus strand of JBELAC010000234.1, from coordinate 2,176 downwards.
AAATGTATGCGGCATGGCTCGGAAAAGAGCCGACCATCGAACCCATGCTGAAGGATCGCGGGCTGCTGCCGGAGCAAGGTGTTAAGTAGGCGTCATCTTTAGGCGCTGAGCTGACAATCGATGCTTAGGATGCAGTTCTTGCGCGAGGAATCTGAAATCCGATTCGGCGGTTCGAGGATGCCTTCTGAACTGTCAACTGTCTGATCACAGCGATGATCTCTCGAATAGCGTTGTCGTGAGTATCAATGTGGTTTTCGAGTTCCTCGATCTTAGCTGCCAGTTGCCGATTGGCTGCCAATAGCTCGCGCAACCGTACGAAGGCGCGCACGACGAAAACACTCATGCGGACGGCCTGCTTCGAGTTAAGTACCGTTGCCGCCATGATTGCGCCGTGTTCAGTGAAGGCGTAGGGAAGAGAACGCCTGCCACCACGGCCAATCTTTGAGGTCGCAATTTGCGACCTCAAAGACCTATTTTCTCGGTGTTAGGCGAAACATGAAATCCACTGGGAATCGCGCTTTATTGCGTTTCGTTTGCTCATTCAGGCGTTTTACCGGCACGCGATAAAGTTCTGCGAGTGCAGCGTCGAGGATGACGCGTCGCCCTCGCAGGATCATGATTCGGGACTCGATCGGGACGATCGACATTTCACGAGCATTCAGCGATAAGCAATGAACCGGGCGACGCTGGGCCGTTGATCTCATGTTTTTTTCATCGTACCGCCCGGTGTGAGTTCAACGCTGTGATTTAGAGCGCTTGGGAATGTGATGAACCGATAGTGCTCGCAGAGGCAAGATTTCCTACTTACAAAATCAAGTGACACTCACTTCTGTGTAGGTCCCATACACCTGCCGCAGAGCCTCGCAGATTTCGCCCACAGTCGCATAGGCGCGAACAGCATCAACGATGCAGGGCATAGTATTTGCGTCGGAAATGTTGCCGTTCGTTCCGGCAGCGGGTTCTTTTGCGGCAGCCTTTTTCAACGTATCCAGGCGGCGGGCGACTTCTTCATTCGATCGGCCAGCGCGCAGGATTTTGAGTTTCTTCTCCTGAGCTCGCGCTACCGATTCGCCGATGTAGAGAATCTTCGGCGATTCTTCTTCGACGACGAAGTCGTTTACGCCGACCGTAATTTTCTCATTGGCTTCCACGGCGCGCTGATACTGATAACTCGCTTCGGCAATTTCTTTCTGCGGATAGCCGCGCTCGATGGCTTTGACCATACCCCCCATCTGATCGAGTTTTCCGAAGTAGTCGAATGCGCCCTTCTCCATGTCGAGGGTCAGCTTCTCGACGAAGTACGAACCGCCCAGCGGATCGACGGTCTGGGCTACTCCCGATTCGTAGGCGATGATCTGCTGCGTCCGCAGCGCGATGCGTGCCGCTTCCTCGGTCGGCAGAGCCAGGGCTTCATCGTAGGCGTCGGTGTGCAAAGATTGCGTGCCGCCCAGCACGGCGGCCAGTGCCTGAATCGCCACGCGGGCGATGTTGTTCATCGGTTGCTGCGCGGGCAACGAGACGCCGGCCGTCTGCGTGTGGAAGCGCATCAGGCGGGTCCGGTCGTTCTTCGCGCCGAAGCGGTCCTTCATCAGCCGATACCAGATCTTGCGCGCAGCGCGGTACTTGGCGATCTCCTCGAAGAAATCATTGTGTGCGTTGAAGAAGAAACTCAGGCGCGGACCAAAGTCGTCGACATCAAGCCCGCGACGTCGCGCCCATTCCACATACTCGACGCCGTCATAAATCGTGAACGCTAGTTCCTGTAGCGCGGTCGAGCCAGCCTCGCGAATGTGATAGCCGCTGATGGAAATGGTGTTGAAGCGGGGCGTAAATTTCGAACCGAACTCAAAAGTATCGACCACCAGACGCATCGACGGCGCCGGCGGATAGATGTATTCCTTCTGCGCGATGTATTCCTTCAGGATGTCGTTCTGGGTGGTGCCCGATATCTTCTTCCAGTCCGCCCCCTGCTTCTCGGCGACCACCAGATACATCGCCCACAGAACGCTGGCCGGGGAATTGATCGTCATCGAGGTCGTGATCTTTTCCAGATCGATGCCATCGAACAGAATCTCCATGTCTTCGAGCGAGTCGATGGCCACGCCGCATTTCCCGACTTCGCCTTCGCTCGCTGGATGGTCGGAGTCGTAGCCCATCAAAGTGGGCAAGTCGAAGG
>JBELAC010000233.1:0-7676 GCA_049509215.1 Terriglobales bacterium | reverse complement strand
CCGTTGTGATCGGGGGAAATTGCACTGTCGAGTTCGGGGTGGTAGCGGCGAATCTGAGGAAGTGCGAGAGCCTGGGCCTGATTTATGTGGACCTGCACGCTGACATGAATACTCCCGCGTCCACCGCGGACGGCGCGCTCGACTGGATGGGAGTGGCGCATATGTTGGGCTTGAACGGGGCCGTTCCCCAACTGGCAGGCTGTGGACCGCGCTATCCTTTGATTTCCCCTGCGCAGCTTCATCTTGTTGGATTCGACCCAGACAGCGCAACGGAGTGGGAGCGTAGTGCCATCCGGGATCGTGCGATCGCAACGTCGAGTGTTGCTGATGTCACCCAGTCCCCCGTCAGGTGCGCAGACACGATCCTATCCAAATGGGCGGCGGAGTTTGAGCGGCTCCTCGTGCACTTTGATGTCGATGTGATTGATTTTAACGATCTGCCGCTGGCGGAGAACTATTCGAAAAACAAGGGGCTGTCGTACGGCCATTCGCTGGAGTTGTTGGAGGTTTTGCTTAAGAGCCCGAAGTTTGCTGGATTGACTGTGACGGAAATTAACCCAGACCACGGTGCCGAAGACGGATCCACCATTCAGAGGTTCGCACAAGATCTGTCGCGATTACTCGCCCTGCCAGGATAAATGGCTGTGGGCTGAAACACCCCTGGACACGATGATCCAGGACTATTGGTTGCCATCCTTTCCTATCCATCCTTGACACTCTCTTCCGGGCTCCCTAAAATCTGAGTAAGGCGCAGTGAATCCTAATCTAAGCCGCTGCATCTAAAGAATTTAGGCGGATTATACCTCGGGGCCTCTTAACCTTATGCCACCAGGACCAGCGGGCGGCCGGGAACGTGAAATCCTGACCGCCATTGTCGAGACCTTTATCGCCAGCGGTGAGCCGGTGGGCTCGCGCACCCTTGCGCGCAGCAGCCGGGAGGGCCTGAGTCCGGCGACCATCCGCAACGTGATGGCCGATCTGGCCGATGCGGGATACCTGGAGCAGCCGCACACTTCCGCGGGACGGGTTCCGACCGCGGAGGCCTATCGTTATTATGTGGAGCAGTTGAGCGGCGAGACGCATCTTTCGCACGAGAATCAAAGCATTATCCAGGACACGCTGACCGGCGTCACCGACGTGCAGGAGTTCATGGAGCGCACGTCGCACGTGCTCTCGCTGATTTCGCATGGAGTTGGAGTGACGGTTGCGAGTACGGGCCCGCGCAATGCCCTGGAGCATGTTTATTTTTCGCGGCTCGGAGATCAGAAAGTGCTGGCCGTCGTGGTGACGCGCTCGGGCGTCGTGCGCGACCGTGTGCTGCGGCTGGATATTCCGCAGGCCGATCTTGATCTTGCGTCGCGCTACCTGAACGACAATTTTCGCGGCTGGACGATGGAGGACATGCGCGCCGAACTGGCGCGGCGCATCGAAGCGGAACGCGGCGAGTATCAGCAGCTCATGAAGTCGATCGAGCGGCTCTACCAGCAGGGCGCGCTCGCATCCAATGAAGGCACCGACGTGGTGTTCGTGGAAGGCGCGGCCAACCTGGTCACGGGCGAAGAAGACCGTCAGCGGCTGCGGGAGATGCTGCGCACGCTGGAGGAGAAAGAAAAAGTCATCAAGCTGTTGAGTGCCTACCTGAACACGCGGCAGGAGGCGGTTCGCGTGGTCATCGGACTCGACGAGGCTCTGCCTTCCATGCAAAATTTCGTGCTGATCGGCGCGCCCGCGCGGGTGGGCGATGAAGTGCGCGGAGCACTCGCGGTGATTGGGCCCACGCGACTGGATTATCAGCACACCATGTCGGCGGTGTCGTATATCGCTCGGTTATTTGACAAACTTTTGAACGAATCGGAGTAAGGCTGTATGGGTAAAAGGAACGGAAAAAGCGAGGCCACCAACCTCGGCATTCAGAACGAAGATCTTGAGCACGAACTTCCGGCGGCGGACGGCGACGAGCAGAACGTGTCGTCGAGTTCGGTGGGGCCGGCTGATGCCGGCGCCATGTCGGAAACTGAAAAGTTGAAAGCGGAACGGGATGCGCTGCTTGATCGCCTGGCGCGGCTGCAGGCGGAATTCGATAATGCCCGCAAACGGGCGACACGCGAGCAGCAGGAGTTCCGCGACTTTGCCGCTGCCGACGTCATCAGAAATATTCTGCCGATTCTCGACAGCTTCGAGCGCGCACTAAAAGCCGCCGGCGATGCGAGCGATTTTCGCAGCGGAGTTGACCTGATTTACCGGCAGCTCCAGGACGCATTGCAGAAATCCGGCGTTCAGCCGATCGCCGCCGTGGGGCAGTTGTTCGACCCGCGCATTCATGAGGCGATCGAAATGGTCGACACGCGCGATGTGCCGGATCACCACGTGCTCGACGAGTTGCAACGCGGCTATCGCTATAAAGATCGCCTGCTCCGTCCAGCCATGGTGCGGGTAGCGCGCAATCCCGCGGCGTAGCCGATTGGTTGAAATGCCGCTGCGGTGGGAGTGACGGGTCTGCATTAACTACGATCTACAAGAATTCAGGGAGGCAATCTGGCCGCCAACACAAAACGCGACTATTACGAGGTACTGGGCGTCACGCGCGCGGCTACCGAAGTTGAAATCAAGAGTGCGTATCGCAAACTTGCGATGACGTATCATCCCGACCGCAATCCCAATAACCCGGATGCGGAGGACAAGTTCAAGGAAATCACCGAGGCCTATGCGATTTTGGCGGACGGTGAAAAACGATCGCTCTACGACCGCTTCGGCCATGCGGGCGTAGGGGGGTCTTCGGGCGGAGCGGCCGGATTCGATCCAGTCATCTTCCAGGATTTCGGCGATATCTTTGGTGAGTTCTTTGGCTTCGGCGATATGTTCGGAGGCCAGGGCGGTCGCCGGCGAACTCGAGCACAGCGCGGTGCCGACCTTCGTGAGGATCTGCATCTTGAGTTTGAAGAAGCGGTCTTCGGCACTGAAAAGAAAGTGAGCGTGCGGCGGCACGAGACTTGCGACGCATGTCGTGGTTCCGGCGCAGCACCAGGGAAAGCTGCTGTGCCGTGCCGCACCTGCGAGGGCCGCGGCCAGGTTCGCTATCAGCAGGGATTCTTCAGCATTGCGCGCACTTGTTCAACCTGCCAGGGCGCGGGTTCGGTCATTACCGATCCCTGCCCCAAATGCAAAGGCGAAGGGCGTCAGGTGCGGGAGCGCATGGTCGAGGCCCAAGTTCCGGCCGGAGTCGAAGACGGCACACGCATTCGTTTTAACGGCCTCGGCGAAGCGGGAACTTTCAATGGCCCAGCCGGCGATCTTTATGTCGTACTGCACGTGAAGGAGCATTCGTTCTTTGAGCGCGAGGGCAACGATCTGCAATGCGTGGTGCCAATCTCGTTTTCGCAGGCGGCTCTTGGTACGGAGATCATGGTTCCAACGCTGGACGGCGAGCACAAACTGAAGGTACCCGAAGGCACGCAGTCGGGAACGCCGTTTCGCATTCGCGGCAAAGGTGTGCCGGTGCTCAACGGTCACGGCAAAGGCGACTTGTTCGTGGAAGTGCGGATTCAAACTCCCGGCAAGCTCAATAAACGCCAGCGTGAACTTCTGGCCGAACTGGCAGAACTGACTCCGGTAGAAAACAAGCCGCAGCGCCGCTCGCTGCTGGGGCGAGTGAAGGATATGTTTGTTTAGTAGTTCTCAGTTCCCGGTTCCCAGTCAAAGCAGTCTGTTGGTTTGGATCGCTGCCACCATGAGCGTTGCACTGAGAACTGAGAACAGACAACTGAGAACTGAAGTTTGACCCGCCGCCGCTGGATCGCCGATGAAGTTTGTCAAAACACAGCCGCCCTTACCGGCGAGCACGCTTCGCATTTGAGCCGCGTGCTGCGCGCGCAAGTCGGCCAGGAATTCGACATCGCTACCGGGGATGCCGTTCGCCACGGCACGATCATCTCGATTTCAGACGACCGCGTGGAATTTGCCCTCGGAGTTCCGCTGATCGTAAAGCCCTGCGCTCAACTCACCGTCGTGCTTGCCATCTTCAAGTTCGATCGTATGGAATGGGCCATCGAGAAATGTACCGAGATTGGAGTGGCGCGAATCGTCCCTTTGATCGCCCGGCGCACGGACGCGCATCTGGCCGCCGCGGCGGCCAAGCGTCACGAACGCTGGCTGCGTCTCGTACGCCAGGCTTCAGAACAGTCAAGGCGCCCCGCGCCCCCAGACATTTCCCCTCCGATCAAATTCGCAGATTTGATGAGAGCATTCTCGCCGGATAATCTGGGCGTGCACCGTAAGCTTTCAGCGTCGGCCGAGGCGTTCCCGCGCGTTGTCCTGGCAGAATCAGAGGAAGACCGTCAACTGCGGGATATTCTGCCGCCCTCTGCTTCGCAGGCCGCTCTTGCCATCGGACCGGAAGGCGGTTGGACCGATGATGAGTTGCATGAGTTTCGCCAATCGGGATGGGCATCGGCTTCCTTAGGCAACACCATCCTGCGCGCCGAAACAGCTGCCATCGTGGCATCGGCTCTTGCTCTCGATGTTCTTCGTTAATAGTTCCGGAAAGCTGGTTCACAGACCTTCCACACCCTCCTCTGATATCCTCCGCCTAATGTCTCCCACCGTCCTCGTTGCCGCGAAACAAATTATTCCCGACGAACGTCAGCGGGAGGCCATCGAGCACGTGCATGGCCCGATGGTCGTCCTTGCGGGCGCAGGCACCGGCAAGACCACCGTCCTCATCCAGCGCATCGCCAATCTGGTGCGCCAGGGGCATGCGCGTCCGGACGAGATTCTCGCGCTCACCTACACCGAAAACGCCGCCGAGGAAATGCAGAACCGCGTACGAGCCGAACTCAAGGGCACGGACATCGAGGGCCTTCAGACGTGTACCTTCCACGCCTGGTGCAACGCGCTGTTGCAACGGCGGGGCGCGGCCTTCAACGTTCTCGACGACAAAGAGCTGTGGGTCTATCTGCGGCGCCGTATTCGCGACTTGCACCTTAAGTATTTTGTGCGCGCCGCCAAGGTGAGCCAGTTTCTCGACGACCTGTTGGAGTTCATGCGGCGGTGTCAGGATGAACTCGTCGATCCCCGGCAATATGCCGAATATGTCGCGCGCCTGGAACGCGGCGACATTCCTCTGCCCCGAGTCGCGCGGTCAAAGAAGCAGAGCGAGCTCGACGACGCCGAAATTCTCGACCGTTGCCGCGAAATTGCAACTGTGTTCGCCACGGTGGAAGACATGCTACGCGCGAAGAATCTGGGCACATTTGGTCACATGATCACCGGCGCTTATCACCTTTTGAAAGACCATCCCGCGTTGCTCGAGGAAGAGCGACGGCGTACTCGTTTTCTGCTGGTCGATGAATTTCAGGACGCCAACTTCGCGCAGGTCGAAATTCTGTCAATGCTCGCCGGGCAGGAGTCCAATGTCTTTATCGTGGGCGATCCCGATCAGGCGATCTATCAATTCCGCGGCGCATCGAGCGAAGCATTCTCCCTGTTCGTGCGCCATTATCCGGCGGCAAAACTTGTTGCACTCGAAAAGAACCGCCGCTCTCTCACGCCCATTCTGCGCTGCGCTTTCGGCATCGTGAACGAAAACCCGCCCGTTTTCGCGGAGAAGAGCCGCGGGGAGAAGGGGAGCGCTGCAAGCAAATCAAGTATGCTTTCCTACCAGCGCTCCGCCCTGGAATCGTGGCGCGAAACTCACGCGCGCGAGCAGGGAGAATCGTTCGTCGGCCAGCCCATCGAGATTGTCACCTGGCGCGATAAAGACGTTGAGGCCGCCGACGTTGCCTCCCGCATCCGGAAGAAACGCAAAGAACTCCGCTGCGAGTGGAAGCGCTTTGCTGTTCTCTACCGCCAGCACAGCCATCGCGAGGAACTGGTTAAGGAACTGGCGGAACGCAACATTCCGTTTACGATCGAGGGCCTCGACGTTCTCGATACGCCCGAAGTTCGCGACCTGCTGGCTTGCCTCGGGGCGGCAGTGAATCCGAAGGACGCTGCCAATTTGTTTCGCGTGGCGGCCCTGCCGCAGTTTGCCATCGATCCCGTGGAACTCAAGGCCGCGATGAGGGCTGTGCACCGCGATGAGTTCGACTTCCGCAAAGTGCTCGCGCGGCTTGCCAAGGGCGGGGCGGTGCTTGCCGAAGTGGAGAAAGCCCACGAGGCGATTCAACCGGAAGACGTGACTGCGACCGATTCGCTGAACGCCGTGATCCGCCAGTTCGCCTTGCGTCGCACTTCTGCGGTCAACGCCTTTGCCGAATTTGTGCAGCGCTGGCAAAAAAATGCCTTGACCGAAACGGGCCGCGCTCCCGAGTTCCTCGAGTATCTCAACTATTTCCGTCAGGCAAGAGGCGCCAATATTCCTCTGCCGCCCAGCAAAGAGGACGGCGTGCGTCTGATGACCGTACATGCGGCCAAGGGATTGGAGTTTGGCCACGTCGCGATTCTGCGAGGTTCATCCACTTCATTCCCCTGCCCCTTTCACGAGCCGCTGGTTGATTTTCCGCAGGAGCTGAGAAGTTCGCGCTCGACGCAGACTGACAAGGTCTTGAGCGAGCAGGAGGAGCGCCGTCTGTTTTACGTCGCGATGACGCGGGCCGAGGACAGGCTCGCGATCTACGCCAAGCAGGGCGCCGGCGTCGATACACGGCCCACAAAATTTCTCCGCGATTTCATGTCCCCGGCGCACGCTCACCGGCGTTTCTGGCAAACGCGCGAAGCCGCCGCCGTGCAGGATGAACTCTTCGCCGCGGCCGAAGAAGAACGCGTGGCTATCGAACGGTCGAACGTCGCGGCCTGGCTGCTCTCTGAGCCGACCGCCAACTTCGTGACCGGCCTGAGCGCAAGTTCGATCGAGCTCTATCAGCAGTGTCCGCTGCGCTTTAAGCTGGAGCGCGAATGGAATCTGCCGCGGGACGTTCCCGCCTCTCTTCATTATGGGGCGGCCATGCACCGCGTGCTGCACACGTTTTATGACGCACAGCGCTACGGGCGCGAGATCGGCGACGAGGTTCTGCTGGAAAATTTCCGAGCCGACCTCGCGACTGCCGGCATTGCCGATCGCTATCAGTACGATCTGTATCTTCGGCAGGGCAGAGAACAGCTCACCCAGTTCCTTGCATGGGCACGCGCCAATGCGCCCTCCGAAGTTTTGCAGACCGAGCAGAAATTCGACTTGCCCGTCGGCGGAACGAAGTTGACCGGCCGCGTCGATCGCATGGACCATCTCGACTCCGGCGGTGTTGCCATTGTCGACTACAAGACGGGCAAGCCGAAGTCACAAGAAGACGCGGATAAAAGCCTGCAGCTTTCCCTGTACGCGCTCGCCGCGCAGGAGGCTTGGGGGCTGCGCGCCGATCGTTTGATCTTTCACAACCTGGAAGACAATTCGATGGTTGTGACCACCCGCGACAGCGCCGATCTCGAGGCGGCGAAGGAGCAGGTTCGCAACGCTGCCGAAAGTATCGCGGAAGGAAACTTTTCCGCCAAACCTGGCCACCAGTGCAGCTTTTGCCCCTATCGAAACCTCTGCCCGGCAACCGAAAAGGTCCTTCCTCTTCCGCAGAAAAAATCTGCGAATCGGCCGAACTAATCGCCGGAACTCATTGCTGAATGTTGAGGGGAACGGTCTGAAACTCTATGCGGAAAGATTTTTGCCACAAAAAACTTAGGGGACGCTCATC
>JBELAC010000232.1:0-7690 GCA_049509215.1 Terriglobales bacterium | reverse complement strand
CGCACTGCCTTAACGCGCTCGATCCTCAGTTTGGTGGCGGAAATCATCGCACTGAAAATCGATGCTCGGAGCCAAAGACCGAAGGCGTCGAAGAGTGTTCCCAGCCTTCATAACTTTGTTGTTCGGGGCTCAGAATTCCTATGGGCAAATATTGCTATGGCAAGGGCAGGAGAAAGGTCATAGAGGAATTCACGAACTGGCACGGACTTTGGATACTGGCAATTCTCGGTGCGTTTGCGATGGGAACCCTGCTGCTATATATGCTCGGTTACTTGCATCTCGATGGCGACTGATCGCATGAAGTCCGGTCCGGTCCGGTGTTTATTGATTATGCTCAAAACTCCAGCCGCTCCTGAAAGGCGATCAGGCATGACGTGTCACGGCCATTAGTGACAGGCATCACCGCTGGCAATAACAGTCCAGAGATACTCCTTATGGGGGAACGGGGTCCCCTTTCTTAATGAGACCCGAGTAATAGTCGATTGCGGCAGCTCTGGCCGCGATGAGGACAAGGAGAACACGGTATGGATGAGCAGCAGCAACAACGTCTGGCCGCCCAATCGGTGGCGCGGCTGAGGCAAATTCACGCGAAACTGGCGGACGCCGACAAGCTCGAAAAAGAGTCACTCGCAAAGCTGGCAAGCTCCAAAGAGAATACGCCCGAAGGGCGCAAGGAGATCGAGAACGCTTTCACGCGCATGCGCGTGGAGCTGTACAACGAGCAGGCGATCGCTACGAACTACCTGTTGAATTTTGCCGGGAAAATGCCCGCCACGCTCAAGGAGAATGAAATTGTGGGTTTCGCCAAAAGTGCCGGCTTGGCGGATAACATCAAGGAACTGCACCGGCAACAGGCGGTGACGCGCGATGATTGCTGGACGCCATGCGTCACATGTGTCTCAGTATGCTATGAATGCGTGGCGGCTACACACAGTTGCATTCCCAGTTCGATGCCCTATTAGCGGTGAACGTCGGCCCAGCTATGCGCGAACTGGCAACCATCGAGATCGGCGCGAAGGATGTCCCTGTCATTGAGGGCACGTGGCATATCCGCCGCAACTACGGCGGTGCAGTGGTCTATAAGTACTCGCACGATGACAGCAAGCGAGTCGGTCTAAACCCACGGGAAGCGGTTACCGTAGCCTTGTGCGACGGCAGCCGCTGCCTTGCGGACGTGCAGCGGTTGCTCGGGAGAGTGCTTGAAATTTCGCCTGAGGCCTGTTGCGAAGTTTGGAACAGGCTGAGGGAAAAGAACCGAAACGATGGCCCTTTCCTGGTGCCGCTGGCCAGCGCCGCAACCCAAGTCACCCTGCCGAACACAGTTCGGCTGCTGGCCGAGCTAGCGGCGTATCAACCGCAGCCTCAACAGATCAGCCGTCTTCAGGCGCCGCTTTCGCTGGTGCTCTTACCCAGCTACCAATGCCGCACGGACTGCGTTTACTGCTACGCGCAACGGCCCAGCCTGCCGCTAGCGGAGTACCTTAGCCCAGAGCGCTGGGTGGAAGTACTCACCGAAGCCGGCGAATTCGGCCTGGACTTGCTGACCTTCAGCGGGGGCGATCCGTTGACCTATGGCGGCATCGACAAGTTGCTGGAGGTTGCGAGGCGTTACCGGATGAAGTACATTCTCCCCACTAAAATGCGCATTTCGCGCAGTCGTGCCCACCGGCTGGCGGAGCTGGTTGGCGACGGTAGCGCCATCCAGGTGTCGGTAGACAGCTTCGATCCGGAAATCGCTGCCGCACTAACGCGCACCCCCGGCTATGAGAAGAGTGCGCGGGAATCGATCCAAAACCTGGTCGCGGCGGGAGTGACGGTTCGAACCAACACGGTGGTAACCCCACTCAACCTCGCCAGTGTCGATTCCCTGGTCCGCGAGCTGCACGCGCTGGGAGTTTTCCGTGCACACCTCATCAACTACTACCGGACTTACTACCGTCATGAGGACCAGTGGTACCTCACCCGGACTCAAATGGACGAGCTGAATGATACTGCGCGTCGCCTCCAATCGGAACTCGCGTGGCCCGAGTTGAAGTGCAATGCCGGGTCGCGCGACTTCAGCGTGCCTGGCTTGAACGGCCCGGAGGAGTGGAAAGGGCGCGCCAATTGCAGCGGCGGTTCCAGTTCCTGCGTGATCCTGCCAAACGGCGATATTGTTCTTTGTGAACAGGTGCCGCACTCTCCGCCCTTTGTAATTGGAAATGTTCGCGAGCACAGCCTGATCGAAGTGTGGAACTCCGAGAGGTTGTTCGAGTTTGTGGTTCCGTCGCGCGAGAAGTTCGGCTCGACCCCCTGCGCCACCTGCGAAGAATTCGATAGCTGCCACCGGATCTATGGTCGCTGCTTCCGGGACGCGTACTTCCACTACGGAACGCTATTCGCCCCCAGCCCCAATTGCCCAAAGGCCCCACCTGGACTTCGGATGTCGTAACTTGAAAGTTAGGAACGGTGCTTGGTTTTATCATCGCCATGACCGCCAGTCTCGGGATTTTTCTGGCTTATGAGGGAGGGAAACCTGATTTCGCCAATTTGTGCTGAAAGGCGTATATAAGTACGGGGCTCAACGTGCGGGAATACGACCTAATTTCGGAGTGGTATGCATCGGAACGCGACGATCTGACAGGGGTACCCGAAGCGACCGCGCTGGCGTCATCCATTCCACGCGGATCGTTGGTTCTAGATGTTGGTTGCGGCAATGGCAAACCCATCACCCGCACATTGCTGAGCAGCGGTCACCGGGTCATCGGACTGGATAGTTCGACCGCGATGCTGGCGAGCTTTAGACACAATTGCCCCGAGGCGTCTGCTGTTAGAGGAATGATCCAGTCCTGTTCGTTTGCCGATTGCATGTTCGACGCTGCGGTTGCCTGGGGCGTTATGTTCCATCTCAAACCCGAGGACGCGAACCGGGCAATTGCGAATGTTTCGCGCATCGTTAAGCAGGGTGCACCGTTCCTTTTCACATCCGGAGACGTCGATAGCTTTGATGGCAAAGAAAACAAAATGAACGGCGTGACGTTTCGGTATTTCTCCTACACAGTCGACAACTACCGACGTATCCTTCGCGATTTCAGCTTCACATTGGTCGACGTCCACGCCGATAGCGGGAACAACACCTACTACCTAGCGAAGAAAACCTAGATCACCCGGCCTGATTGTTGCAAAATCGCCATGACGCTCATTGAGGGGTTTTGAGCGCGATCGCTGTTCTCGACAGCTAGCACAAATGGTGGGATCATTGGCGCGATAAAAGAAGGGGCTCTGCACGACAGTTAAGACGAAAAGCGGTCCGCTCGACTGCCGATGGTGCCGGAGGTTTCCCCCCAGTGTCAGGCTGCTGACCACTAGCAGAGGAAAATTGTTCTTGCCGCTTTGAACGGCAGGCGAACTCCAAGTTGTTGCGAGCAGTTGCTGGGGAACCCGATCCATGGCCGAAAGGTGCGTATGAGTTCTACCGAGAGTCGCCTGTCGTCGAAAATAGCGAATCTGGATTCTCGGTTCCACACAGGGATCATGGTGTGCGTTGTGGCTTTGCTGTCCTTCCTCACTGCCAAGCTGGGAGGGACGCTGGTGCTACGGCCCCAAATGCTCTGGCCGCTTTGGCCAGGTTGTGCGTTTCTGGTTGCCGTTTTGCTGTTGGTGCCAAGGAGGATCTGGCCAATCCTGATCGCAGCGGGATTGACAGGATTTGTCCTGTATGACCTAGGGGCGGGCTTAACGCTGCGTTCGATCGTTTTGCTCATACTGGGCGACACAGTCGAAGTTCTCATCGCCGTTCTGGCTCTTAGCTATGCCTTCGATGGTCCGCCCCGTCTGAACAGCATAAAGTCCCTGGCAAGGTATTCATTCTTTGCGGTCATACTAGCCCCGCTAGTGGCAACGTCTATCGTTACGGCCGCTTTCGGCGGAAACTACTGGATTCGTTGGAGGATCGGTTTCTTTACGGAGGCGCTAGCCCTTCTTACTCTAACGCCAGCCATTTTGGGGTGGGTAAGCACTAGCCAGGCATGGATACGGAAATCAACGGTTCTCTATTTTGAGGCAGCCACGCTGATCACCGGGTTGACTCTTCTGGCTTATGTCGCTTTCGTGGCTCATTCGAACAGCAACCTGCCGGTACTGCTTTATTCCCTTCTGCCATTTCTACTCTGGTCTGCTTTGCGTTTTGGAATAATGGGAATCAGCACGTCAATGATGGTGGTTTCCTTTCTGTCAACTTGGGGTGCAGTGCGCGGACGTGGTCCCTTTGTCGGAACAGATCCACTCAACAATGTGATATCGCTGCAGCTATTCCTGTTTGTCGGTGCAATGACTTTCATGGTTCTCGCAGTTGTCGTGGAGGAACGGAAACAAACCGAGCGAGCCTTGCGCATGAGCGAGGTGCGGGAGCGGACAAGAGCTAAGGAGGCGGAGGTAATACTGAATGCGGTGCCGATGCCGATTCGTATCGCACATGACGCGCAGTGTCGGCGGATGACGGGTAATCGGGCGGCATACGAACAAGCGCGTGTGCCGGTGGGCCAGAATTTTTCGAAAAGCGCACCGCCCGACGAGCAAGCCCGGTACCGACTGGAGGAGGATGGGGTGGAGGTTGCGCCGGATTCGCTGCCGATGCAGCAGGCGGCGGCCACGGGAAAGCCGGTGTACGGACGCGCGCTGACCGTCGTGTACGAGGATGGCACGGAGCGGGAAACGGTGGAAAGCGCAGTTCCTCTGCTGGACGAGGCGGGAAAACCGCGGGGAGCGGTAGGGGCCTCGATCGACCTAACGGAACTGCGGCAGGCAGAGAAAGCTTTGCGGGAAAGCGAACGACGATTCCGAGCACTGTACGAGCGGTCTCCGATTGGTATTGCTCTGGTGGATTCGCGCAGCGGGTGCTTCTTGCAGGTCAATCCGAAGTTCTCCGAAATCACTGGGCACAGCAAAGAGGAACTGCTACGGACCGACGTGGGGAGTATTACCCACCCCGAGGATATTGGGCAAACCAGCGAATTCCTGCAGCACCTAGCCGAGGACAAGCTGGCCAATTGCGAGATTGAAAAAAGGTATCTGCGCCCGGATAGATCGGTGCGCTGGGTAAGGGTTCTGGCGGTGCCGATGTGGGGCAAAGGAGAAACGACTCGATGGCACATGGCGCTGGTGGAGGACATCACCGAGCGCAAACAGGCCGAGGAGGCGCTATGCAAGTCGGAAGAGAGGTTCAGCAAGGCCTTTCGCAGTAGCCCATTGGCAGTCACGATCTCGACGGAAGCTGAATGGCGGTATCTGGACGTAAACGACGCCTTTCTCCAGATGATCGGTTATCTGCGCCGGGAGGTCATTGGCCGCTCTGCACGGGAGTTGGGCTTCTGGGCAGAGCCGTCGCAACGCCTGGAGATGATCCGACAGTTAGAGGAAAGCGGGCGGGTGACCGGGTTCCATACTCAATTCATAACCTCTAAGCGAAAGATACGGGAAGCAGAGGTGTCAGCGGAACTGGTCGAGCTCGACGGGCAACGCTGCATGCTGGCAATCACTCGTGATGTCACCGAGACGCGACAACTGGAAGCGCAACTCCGTCAAGCACAAAAGATGGAAGCGGTGGGACTACTGGCGGGAGGCATTTCGCACGATTTCAATAACCTCCTGAACGTAATCCTCGGGAACACCGATCTGTTGCTCGAAAAAGTACCATCCGGGAAACCGCAGCACTACGCGGAAGCCATCAAGAAAGCGGGGCAGCGGGCAGCCCAATTAACACGGCAACTGCTGGCTTTCAGCCGCAAGCAAGTGCTGCGTCCTGCGCTCTTGGACTTGAAGGCAGCGGTGGGCAACATCGCTGGGATCCTCCGACACCTCATCGGCGAGGACGTGCAGGTTGTGGTGGAGGGTGAGACTAATCTGACCTCCGTTTGGGCCGATCAGGGACAGATTGAGCAGATCCTGATGAATTTGGCCACCAACGCGCGGGACGCCATGCCCAACGGCGGGACGTTGACCATCCGCACTGAGAATGCCGAGCTAGGGCTGGACGATGTGGCGCGCCATCCCTTCGTTGTACCGGGACCTTACGTTCGCTTGTCGGTACGTGACACAGGTCTGGGAATGAGCGAAGAGGTACGATCCCGCGCTTTTGAGCCCTTCTTCACGACGAAACCACTGGGTCGTGGCACGGGACTGGGGTTGGCAACGGTCTACGGAATTGTTAAGCAGAGCGGCGGCTATGTCTGGATTTCCAGCGCGGTGGGGGCAGGTACCACCTTCGACATCTATTTTCCGCGCGTGGACGAAGCAGCGTCTGCCCTGGTTGACGGACTGGACGTACGAATCGAATCTCCAAAAGGCACGGAAACCATTCTGGTGTTGGAAGACGAAGAATCTCTGCGGGAAGTAACCTGCGAGATGCTCGCTGCAGGGGGCTACAGCGTTCTGCAGGCCGGTCGAGGTGACCAGGGTATCGCGCTGGCTCGACAATACAAGGGTCTAATCCATCTGATGGTCAGCGACGTGGTACTACCAGACATCAGTGGACCCTCGGCTGTAGCAACGGTGCAAGCGGTGCATCCGGAAACAAGAGTTTTATTCGTTTCTGGCTACGCGGAGGGTACCGTGGTTCAAAAACTCATTGAGGCAGGAGCCATCCTGTTGCAAAAGCCGGTATTGCGAAGCGACCTCATGAGAGAAGTGGACAAAATTCTCCATCTCCGCAACCCTTCTCCTTCAACTGATGGTTCACTGTAAAGGTTCAAAGTGTAGGGATTGAACGCCGAGTTCTGCGAACGCCTCGTCTAGGGTATACACGCCTTTAAGGGCGGGCCGTGTCCTCTCTCCGCTCATCTGAAGCATACGCATCAGGCCAAATCCAGACGTGTCCGTGGCAACGATAATGCGAGGCCGCTTGCCCTTCCGCTCCATTCTGAACGGGAGGGCATTTGCAAAACGCTGGTAGTTGTTGAAACATCGCAATAGCACCAACTGAGAATTGCCTACTCTTTCTGCGGCGGAGCAGTGGGCCATCTCACTTCCCGTATCGCTGCATCATCCGCATGATGCTCAAGAACGGATTTTGAGGCAGCAGCGGCGCGCCAGGCAAGGGCATCGTTCGCTGCCCGGTAAAGGCCTGAGCGGGTTTGGCTCGCGTAGTCAGGGGCCGCAGTGGCTGCGCTGGCTTGATCTGGCGATATGTCGGCAGAATATTTCCGCTCATGGTCACTCCTCCGTTTCGTTCTCTCGGCCGGATGCCGACTCCAGTAATTCGTTTTCTTCCGGCCAGCGGTCGTTTTCTAAGTGGAACCGCAACTCGTCGTCCGACTTCTGCCGCAGTTCCTTGGTAATGTCGGCAACCTCGATCTGCTGACGCGCGCGGCCTTCGAGACGATCGAAGATGATTTCGACGGCAGCCAGGCGCTGCCTGCCGCGCAGAGCTTCTTGTAGGAGCACGCTGACGAGCTGGTCTTCGACGCTGCGGCCGTCAGTCCCTATCTCCGAAACCTTGGAGCGCAAGGCGCTGACGAGCCCGCGCGTGCGCGGTCTGCCGTTGGGGTTTCCGCTCTGGCCGGGCAGGAAGCCGCGACCTGTGATGCCGCCAAGTTGCTTGGGTTGTCCCGGTTGATATGAGTTGTTTGCCACGTTGATCCCTCGTTCACTGGACAGTCGGTTCTGGTGCATCCGCGCAGCGCCGGGAACAGAGACCGGAGGGCGCTAACCTGTT
>JBELAC010000231.1:0-7701 GCA_049509215.1 Terriglobales bacterium | reverse complement strand
GTGCTCGCTGCTCTCGTAGCCGACGGCGAGACCATCATCGACCGCGTTTATCACATCGACCGTGGCTACGAAAACATCGAAGAGAAGCTGAAGATCGTCGGCGCGGAGATTCGGCGCGTCGGCGACATCTTTCCCAAACGCCGCGCCCAAGCCTTCTAAGCCGTCACACGTGGTAACGATCGTAACCTTCCGGAAATGGCCTCGCCCGCCTATGATCGCAACAGCTAGCCGCCTGCGCGCGCCGTCCTATTGGTGTGTCTGCCCACGCGCCAGCGACCTTTCGGCCGTGACAACGACTACTCAGCCCGCTACAAGTTCAACCATGGTGATGCGCTACCTCGCGGTCGGCGCCTGCAACACCGCTTTTGGGTATGGCTGTTTTGCCTTATTCACCTTCTTACTGACTCCTCTTATCGCCTACAGCTACGTCGTCGCCAGTCTGTGCGCGAACCTGTTCGCGATCACGTTTTCTTTTCTCGGATATAAGTGGTTTGTTTTCAGGACGCACGGTAACTACCTCAAGGAGTGGGTTCGCTGCGTCGGCGTCTATACCGGCAGCATGTTGCTCTCGGCCGCCGCGCTTCCTTTCGTTGTTGCCGCAGTGCGCAGCCAAACCGGAAATGACCGCACGGCCCCTTACATTGCGGGCGCCATTGTGCTTGTCTTTTCTGTATTCTTCAGTTTTTTCGGACACCGCCATATCTCCTTCCGCGGATCAAAGCCAGCGTCGCAATCTGCGCGTTAACGAATCAGGTTCTCTGTTTCTTCTAAGGACGACCTGGGTGACTTCCGTAATCCTGCCTTCCGCGCTTTCGTGTGGGATAACTAAAGCGCGGCCCGTAGTAACTGACCCAGCTTCACAATAAGCGACATAGCGCGATAACGCCCCTGTCCCGAGCCGCTGCAAGGAACCCAGCTATGAAGGTTGTAGTTCTGTGCGGTGGATTAGGTACCCGTCTCCGGGAAGAGACTGAATTTCGTCCCAAGCCGATGGTCGAGATCGGCGGTCGACCCATCCTGTGGCACATCATGAAGATGTATGCCCACTACGGGATGCGCGAGTTCGTGCTCTGCCTCGGCTACCGCGGCAACATGATTAAGGATTACTTCCTGAATTACGAAGCCATGAACAATGACTTCCGTATCTCTCTGGGCCGCAAATCTCATATCGAATTCATGGGCGCGCACCAGGAGCAGGACTTTACGGTCACGCTTGCCGATACCGGCCTCGAAACCCTGACCGGCGGCCGGTTACAGCGTGTGGCCCGTTATGTGGATGACGACGACACGTTCCTCCTCACTTACGGCGACGGCCTGAGCGATGTCAACATCCGCAGCCTGATTGAATTCCACAAGAGTCACGGCAAGCTGGCAACAGTTACATCCGTTCCTCCGATCTCGCGTTTTGGCGTGCTGGAAGCGGATTCGCAAGGCCAAGTCAAACGGTTCATGGAAAAGCCCCAGTCGAACGGCCTGATCAGCGCGGGCTTTTTTGTCTTCAACCGCCGCATCTTCGACTACCTTACAGGTCCCGAATGCGTGCTCGAACGCGAACCTCTGGAACGCCTGGCAAGCGAGGGTCAACTCATGGTTTACCGTCACGACGGCTTCTTCTTCGCCATGGACACCTATCGCGAATACCAACATCTGAACGAACTCTGGGCAAGTGAAAACACGCCGTGGAAAGTATGGTCGGACGCCGGCGATCGAAACAAGCCGGATCTTGCGGCCGCAAAGAAAGCGGGGGCGCAATGAGTTCATTCTGGAAAGACCGCTCCGTGCTGGTCACCGGCGGCACGGGACTGCTCGGCTCCTGGCTGGTTTCAAGGCTCTTGCAAGCCGAGGCGAGCGTCGTTTGCCTGATTCGGGATTGGGTTCCGCAAAGCGAGTTGGTACGTACCCGCCAGATCGAGCAGGTCAACACAGTTCGCGGCGACATCAGCGACCACGATCTGATCGAACGCGCTCTCGGAGAATACGAAGTCGAAGTGGTATTTCACCTCGCTGCGCAGACCATTGTCGGCATCGCGAACCGCAATCCGGTTTCAACCTTCTCGACCAACATGGGCGGCACCTGGAATGTGCTGGAAGCTTGCCGCCGATCGCCAACGATCAAATCAATCGTGGTAGCGTCGTCCGACAAAGCCTATGGCGCGCAAGAGCACTTGCCCTATGACGAGAGCATGCCGCTGCAAGGCCGTCATCCCTACGACGTCAGCAAGTCCTGCGCCGACTTGATTGCTCAAACCTACGCAGCCAGTTACAGCCTGCCTGTCGCGATCACGCGCTGCGGAAATTTCTACGGCGGCGGCGACCTGAACTGGAACCGTGTCGTTCCCGGCACCATTCGGTCGATCCTGCGAGGAGAGCGTCCCGTCATCCGCTCCGATGGCAGGTTTGTTCGTGATTATTTCTATATCGAGGACGGCGCCGCGGCCTACATGCGGTTGGCGGAACATCTCTTCTCCGATGCCACCTTGTGCGGGCAGGCCTTCAACTTCTCCAACGAAAGCCAGATCGACGTGCTGCATCTGGTGGACCTGATCTTGCAAAAAATGAATTCCTCGCTTCGGCCCGAGATTCTGAATCAGGCCAGCAACGAGATTCGCCATCAGTTTCTGAGCGCTGAGCATGCACGCACTGTGCTCAACTGGCGTCCCCAATTCACCCTCGATGCCGGACTGGACCGCACGCTCGCCTGGTACCGCGAGTTTCTCGCTGCGCCCGCCACGAAAGCAAAGGCAGGCAGGGGATAAACACGGCCATGTTCAAATCTCCCCAGCAGCTTCGCGAAGAAATCGGTGCTCTCGTCAGGCAATACCATGACGTCGCGTTCCCCCGCCAACGCTTCCTGCCAAATGAGAGCAACGTACCTGTATCTGGCAAGGTCTTTGACTCGTCCGAACTCGAGCACTTGGTTGAGGCGTCGCTCGATGCCTGGCTCACCACCGGCCGTTTCGCCACCGAGTTCGAACGCGATTTCGCCGCCTTCATGGGCGTGCGGTGCGCGTCGCTGGTCAATTCGGGATCTTCGGCCAATTTGCTTGCCATCTCCTGTCTTACATCGCCGTCGCTCGGCGACCGCCAGGTGCGCCCTGGGGACGAGGTCATCACCGTCGCCGCCGGATTCCCGACCACGGTCAATCCCATTATTCAGAACGGACTCGTGCCGGTCTTCGTCGACGTCCAATTGCCCACTTATGACGTGGATGTAACGCAGCTCGAATCGGCTGTCTCGGAACGCACCAAGGCCATCGTCCTCGCGCACACCCTCGGCAATCCCTTCGACCTCGATTCGGTCATGGCTTTTGCTAATAAGCACAATCTCTGGGTAATTGAAGACTGTTGCGACGCTATCGGTTCCACCTACAACGGCCGGCCCGTGGGAACCTTCGGGCATTTCGCGACCACCAGCTTCTATCCCGCTCATCACATCACGATGGGAGAAGGTGGTTGCGTGCTCACCCAATCGCCGGCGTTGAAGAAGTTAGTCGAATCCTTTCGCGACTGGGGCCGCGACTGCTGGTGTGCTCCCGGCAAGTCCAACACCTGCGCCTGCCGCTTTGAATGGAAGCTGGGCAGCCTTCCCAAGGGATACGACCACAAATACACCTACAGCCACATTGGCTACAACTTGAAAGCCACCGACATGCAGGCCGCCGTCGGCGTTGCACAACTCAAAAAGTTACCTGCCTTCATGGCCGCTCGCCGCGAGAACTTCGCCAAACTTTACGAGGCGCTGAAAGACCTCGACGATATTTTCCTTTTGCCGGAAGCGACGCCGCAATCGAATCCCTGCTGGTTCGGATTTCCGCTTGCAGTTCGTGAAGAAGCGCCCGTGAGCCGGAATCAGGTTGTGCAGTTCTTAGAAAGGCGCAAGATCTCTACTCGCCTTTTGTTTGGCGGCAACCTGCTGCGCCAGCCAGCCTACCGGAGCATTCGCCACCGTGTGATCGGCGATTTGCCAAACACCGATTTTGTAATGAACAACGTTTTCTGGATCGGTCTTTACCCCGGCATCACGGACGCAATGATCGACTACGTGACGGACACATTTCATCACGTTCGCAAAGCCGTAGCGCAGGGAGCATGAATCAGGCAGCACATGAAACCGGTTAAGACGCGACTTATGCAAATGATTGCTGTAGACCAGTTATGACAAACCGCCTCGCTGACGATCTCGATCATGTTCTCGCCCGCACCGAGCCGCTCTGGAGCGGCCTGCGCGGCGAACGTATCCTGATTACTGGCGCGACCGGGTTTTTCGGATGCTGGTTGCTGGAGACGTTCGCCTGGGCGAACAACCGGCTGGCTCTCGGCGCGCGGGCCGTCGCGCTATCGCGCAACCCCTTAGCACTCACAGCGAAAGCGGCTCACCTCGCCGCAGACCCCGCGATTACCCTTCATGCCGCGGATGTTCGTCACGGCGATTTTCCGCAAGGCCAGTTCTCTCACGTCATTCATGCCGCCACGGATGCGAGCGCAAAGCTCAACAGCGAAGCGCCGCTGATCATGTTCGACACCATCGTCGAGGGAACGCGGCGCGCCCTGCAGTTTGCCATTGCCAGCTCCGCCGCCCGGTTTCTGTTCGTCAGCTCGGGCGCAGTCTACGGAACCCAGCCTGCGCATGTCAGCGACGTCAGCGAAACGTTCGATGGAGGCCCGGATCCTCTCGATCGCACTTCCGCCTATGCCGAAGGCAAACGAGCCGCTGAACTGCTCTGCACGCTCGCAGCCTCCCCAGGACTTGCAACCACCGTGGCGCGCTGTTTCGCATTTGCCGGCCCCTACATGGAACTCGACGCCCATTTTGCCATCGGCAACTTTATCTCTGACGCGTTGCGGGGTAGCCCGATCATGGTTAAGGGAGACGGTTCTCCAGTTCGGTCATACCTCTATGCATCGGATCTCGCCGTCTGGCTGTGGACCATTCTCTTCAAAGGACAATCAGGTCGCGCCTATAACGTCGGGTCTGAAGATGCCTTGAACATTGCTGCCCTGGCCAATGAGGTGAACGCTGCGGTTCCACTGCCAGTCGGCATCAGTCGTGCGACTGCACCTGCGCCCGGTTCGTCGATCCACCGCTACGTACCCTCGACTGCGCGAGCCCGCAAGGAATTGGGTCTGCACGCCGAAGTGCCCTTACGGGAAGCCATCCGGCGCACCTACGCATGGTTCTCCGTCGAAACGTCATCTTCCAAGTCGTCGCCCTCACAACAAGCAACGGCCGCAGGAGGACAACATGCATAGAGTTGCGATTCTTAGCCGTTGCAGGGCTGCCCTGTTTGAGCGCCGCCCCTGCTTGCTGACCGAGGTCTGCCCCGCATGAAGCTCTCCGATTACATTGCCGGCCAGCTCGCGGATTGGGGTGTACGCCACATTTTTCTGGTGACGGGCGGCGGAGCCATGCACTTGAACGACTCGATCGGCAAGGAGTCGCGCATCCAGTACGTCTGCAATCATCACGAACAGGCATCCGCCATGGCCGCGGAGGCTTATGCCCGCGTCAGCGGCCAGCCCGGCGTCATCAACGTCACGACCGGCCCCGGCGGCATCAACGCGCTCAACGGCGTTTTTGGCGCATGGACCGATTCGGTTCCCATGCTTGTCATCTCCGGCCAAGTCAAGCGCGAGACCTGCATGCGCGCCGCCGGTATCGCTGGCCTGCGCCAGCTTGGCGACCAGGAAGCCGATATTCTCGCGATGGTCGGCGGCATTACCAAGTACTCGGCCTTCATCAACGATCCGCTTTCCATCCGCTATCACCTGGAACGCGCATGGCATCTGGCCAAAACCGGACGACCGGGCCCTTGCTGGCTTGACATTCCGGTAGACGTACAGGCCACGTCCATCGATCCGGCCACTTTGCGTGCTTACGATCCCGCCGAGGACGCGACGCCTATCCAGAACTTTCAGCTGGCAACCGATTTCCGCGAGATCGTCGAGCGCATCCGTCAGGCGAAGCGTCCTGTCATCCTAGCCGGCACCGGCATTCGCGCCGCGCAGGCAGTCGATGAATTCGACGCGCTCATTCACCGTCTCGGCATACCTGTAACCACCGCCTGGACCCACGACGTCATCGCCACCGATGATCCTCTCTGCTGTGGACGCCAGGGCACGATCGGCGATCGCGCGGGGAATTTCACGGTCCAGAATGCCGACCTTCTCTTAACACTGGGCTCGCGCCTCAATATCCGCCAGACCAGTTATAACTGGCAGTCGTTCGCCCCTCACGCCTTCAAGATTCAGGTTGACATCGATCGCGCCGAGTTTCACAAACCAACGGTTCGCCCGAATATGCCCGTCCAGTGCGACCTGAAGGTCTTCCTGCAAGGGCTTCTCGAAGAGTGCGACCGCGTCGACTATCGGTCCGGCCGTCACGATCCGTGGCTCAGCTGGTGCCAGGAACGCGTCCGTCGTTATCCAGCAGTCCACGCTCATCAGCGGCAAGCCGGGGCGCCTTTGAATCCTTACCACTTCGTCGAGCAGCTCTCCGCCAAACTTGGCGATGGCGATGTCATCGTCTGCGGCAACGCTACCGCCTGTATCGTCCCGTTCCAAACGCTGCGCTTGAAGAAGGGCCAGCGGCTGATTTCCAATTCCGGCTCTGCTTCGATGGGTTACGACCTGCCCGCGGCCATCGGAGCCGCCTTCGCGAATCCCGGCCAACGCATCATCTGTCTCGCCGGCGATGGCAGCATCCAGATGAATATTCAGGAATTGCAGACCATCGTCCATCACCAACTTTCCATCAAACTTTTCGTCTTGAATAACTCGGGATATCTATCCATGCGCATGACCCAATCCGGCTTCTTCGGCCGTCTAACAGGCGAAGGCCCGGTCACGGGTGTCTCGTTCCCCAACATGGTCAAGGTTGGGTGCGCGTATGGCATTCCGTCGCAACGCATCGATCGGGAATCGCAATTGTCGCAGGTCGACCAGGCCCTCTCTGCGGAAGGCCCGTCCCTGATCGATGTTGTTCTCGACCCAACCCAGGAATTCGAACCCCGTTCGAAAGCAAGGCAGTTACCGGATGGGCGAATCGTTTCACCCAATCTAGAGGACATGTACCCATTCCTGGATGAGACTGAACTAATGGACAATCTGATCCGGGAATAAGGACAGTATCATTGTGATTAACAGCACACTTACGACGAGCATATCTCGGATAAGGCGACCACTATCATGACTGGCAATGACATTTTCGAAGAGTTATTTGTGCTTGAGCTGGCCAATAACCACCTCGGCGTTGTGCAACGCGGACTGAAGATCATCAGCGATTATGGCCAGGTGGTTCGCTTCAATAATGTGCGGGCTGCCATCAAGCTGCAGTTGCGCGACGTGGACAATTTCATCCACCAGGATTTCCGCGACCGCGAAGATATCCGTTACATCAAGAAAACCATCGACACACGCCTGCAACCGGAAGACTTCGCGGCCCTGGTGCAGGCGATCCGCGACGCCGGGTGCATTTCCATGGCGACTCCGTTCGATGAGAGCTCGGTTGAGTTCTGTTGCAAACTTGGCATTCCGATCCTCAAGATTGCCAGCTCCGACTGCAACGACTGGATCCTGATCGAGACAATCGCGAAGACGAAAAAGCCGGTCATCGTCTCGACGGGTGGCTCGTCGCTGAAGGATATCGACGACCTTGTCGCTTTCTTTGACAATCGCCACATCCCCCTCGCCATCAATCATTGC
>JBELAC010000230.1:0-7709 GCA_049509215.1 Terriglobales bacterium | reverse complement strand
ACCGGCATCACGCACGACGGCGGTTACGCCGAATATGTAATATCGCCCGCTGAAGCGGTCGCTGCGATGCCCGACGATCTACCAGCCGATGAGGCTGCCCCTTTGCACTGCGCGGGCATCACGGTCTTTAACGCGCTGCGCAATGCAGGCGCGCGCCCGGGAGATCTGGTTGCGGTTCAGGGAATCGGCGGCCTCGGCCATCTCGGCATTCAGTACGCTCGCCAGATGGGATTCCGCACCATCGCGATCGGCCGCGGTGCCGATAAAGAACCGCTGGCCCGCAAGCTCGGCGCGTCTGCATACATAGACACGTCGGCTGGAAATCCGTCCGAAGCGCTGCAAAAGCTCGGCGGAGCGCGCCTCATTCTGGCAACAGCCCCCGATACCAAGTCGATGTCGTCAGTCATCGATGGGCTCAAGGCAAACGGCAAGCTTCTGGTCGTCGGGGCCGCGTTCGATTCGCTGACCGTCACTCCGATTCAGCTCATCGGCGGACGCAAAGCGCTGCAGGGATGGCCGTCCGGCACGGCCATGGATTCCGAAGACACGCTGAACTTCAGCGCCTTCACTGGAGTTCGTCCGATGATCGAGCGCTATCCGCTGGAAAAAGCCGCCGAAGCCTATCAGCAGATGATCAGCGGAAAAGCGCGGTTTCGCGTCGTGTTGACGATGGGCGCGTAGAATCGCGTCAATGACTCCTAACGCCTTTGTCTTTCCAACCGGAAGGAGTAATCTGCTGCTATCCGCACGCGGCATTCTCCCAGCATTGCTTGGAGGGTTCCGACGCGGACGAGTGTCCGCGCCACACATCGACTGAATTGTGACCGCTAGAAGCTGTTAGCCAGAATCTGCTCTACTGCAACTCCTCCATGCACTTTGCTAGCGCTTCCCTGCTGGGGCGCGTCCTCGATTCGGGCAGCGTGGCCAGGGGCTGGTCGGTAACATTGAGCATGTCGATGAAGCTGGGCGCTTTGGCGTTGATGTAGAAAACTCCGGTGAGCACTTCGCCCGCCGAGTGCGACTTCATCAGGCGGCTCACGGCTTCAACTCTGTCCGTCGGATCGTACTCCTGCTCAAGCTTTTTCAGGCGCAGGCTCGATCCGTCGTGCATCGTCACTTCGAACGTCGTTCCCGGATCGTAATCCACATTGATTTCTTCGAACGACGGCACGAAGCTGACTTCATGCAACGGCTCTTCATGCGCCTGCATGTATTTGTACGACTTGGTCGAGCCTTCGTGATCGTTGAAGGTCACGCAGGGAGAAACCACGTCGAGCATGACTGTGCCCTTGTGCGCAATCGCCGCTTTCAACATGGTATGCAGTTGCTTCTTGTCACCGGAGAACGACCGCCCGACGAAAGTTGCTCCGAGCTGAATTGCCATCGCGCAGGTATCCACCGGAGGAAGATCGTTTGCAATGCCGCTCTTCAGCGTCGATCCAAGATCCGCGGTCGCCGAAAACTGGCCTTTCGTGAGGCCGTAGCAGCCGTTGTCCTCGATGATGTAAATCATCGGAAGATTGCGCCGCATAAGGTGAATGAACTGCCCCGCGCCGATGGAAACGGTGTCGCCGTCTCCGGTAACGCCGAGGGCGATCAGGTCTTTGTTCGCAAGCATTGCGCCCGTCGCGACCGAAGGCATGCGTCCGTGCACGGAGTTGAAGCTGTGCGAACGGTTCATGAAATAGGCCGGACTCTTCGACGAGCAGCCGATGCCGCTGAACTTGGCCACGCGCTCGGGCTGAACGCCCATTTCATACATCGCGTCAATGATGCGCTCGGAGATGGCATTGTGCCCGCACCCGGCGCACAGCGTAGTCTTGCCGCCGCGATAATCAATAACCTGCAACCCGATGCGATTCGTTTTCGGTGCAGGAGGCGGCGTGGTGGTCGTGGTTCCCATTTACTTTCCCTCCATCATCATGAGCTCGTCCGTTATGGAGCGCGCGTCCATCGGCAGTCCGTGAATGTGGCAGATGGAACGCAGGCGCGTTACGAGTTCCGGCTTGATATCGAGTTTGATCAGGCTCGCCATCTGGCCATCGCGATTCTGTTCGACGATGTACGTGCGCTCATGCTTCTCGATGAAATCATGCACCTCGCGCGTAAACGGATACGCGCGCAGCCGCAGATAGTCGGTTTCAAGATTGTGCTCATTCATCAACTGGTCGCGCGCTTCAATAAGCGCCCAGTGCGAAGTGCCATAGGCGATGATGCCCACTTTCGCTTTCCCGCTGCCCGCAAGTTCCGGACGCGGAACAAAAGAACGGGCAGTTTCGAACTTCTTGTTGATGCGCTCCATATTGCGCTCGAAGTCGTCAGGACGCTCGCTGTACTGCGCCTTTTCGTTGTGTCCGCTCCCGCGCGCAAAATAGGCCGCCGCCGGATGATCGGTTCCCGGCAACGTGCGATAGCCAACACCATCGCCGTCAACATCTTTGTAGCGGGCAAATCCACCAAGCTTCTCAAGGTCTTCTTTGCTGAGAACTTTTCCGCGATCGATCGGTTTCTCGGGATACGGAAACGGATCGGACATCCAGTTGTTCATGCCAAGATCGAGGTCCGACATCACGAACACCGGCGTCTGAAAACGCTCGGCTAGATCGAACGCGTCCTGCGCCATGGTGAAACATTCGATCATGGAATTCGGAATCAGCATGATGTGCTTGGTGTCGCCGTGGCTCAGCAACGCGGTCGAAAGAATGTCGCCCTGCGCGGTGCGCGTGGGCAAACCCGTCGAAGGTCCGACGCGCTGAATATTCCAGATCACCGCGGGAACTTCCACGTAATACGCGAGGCCCACGAATTCCGCCATCAGCGAGATACCAGGACCCGCAGTCGCGGTCATCGACCGCGCGCCTGCCCAAGCTGCGCCAATCACCATGCCGACGGCTGCCAATTCATCTTCGGCCTGCACGATGGCAAATGTCGCTTTGCCGTCGGCGCCGATGCGGTATTCCTTCATGTAGTCGATCATCGTTTCGACCAGCGATGACGACGGCGTTATCGGATACCACGTCACCACCGTACATCCCGCGAACATGCATCCCATCGCCGCGGCGGAGTTGCCGTCGACGATGATCATCCCCTTGGTCTTATCCATGCGCTGGATGTAGAAGGGATCGCGTTTTTTCAGATTTGCGGCCGCATAATCGTGGCCTGCCTTGGCAGCCGCGAGGTTCAGGTTCGTAGCCTTGGCTTTCGCCGAGAATTGCTTGCGGATCGCTTTCTCCACTTCCGCATACTCAATTTCCAGCAACTGCGCTGCAACACCGACGTAGATCATGTTTTTGATCAGCTTGCGCAGCTTGGCTTCCGCGCCCACAGTCGCGGCCAGTTTGTCGTAAGGCACGGCGTAAAAAATCACGTCATCGCGCAGCTTGTCGAGCGCGAGCGGTTCGTCATACAGCACGCTGGCTCCGGGTGCGAGCGTCTTTACGTCGTCCTGCGCCGTCTCGGCGTTCATCGCGATCAGGAGATCGATCTCCTTCTTGCGCCCGATGTAGCCATCTTTATTGGCGCGAATCGTATACCAGGTCGGCAGACCGGCGATGTTCGATGGAAACAGATTCTTCCCCGAAATCGGCACTCCCATCTGGAAAATGCTGCGTAAAAGAACAGTGTTCGAACTTTGCGACCCCGATCCATTGACGGTCGCGACCTGAATACTCATGTCATTGACGACACGCTTATGCCCCAATCCGCCGGATGATTCCCGGGGCACAATATCCGTAGTGGCCATTCCATCTGCCTTTCTGGTTTAAACCCCAACAAATTCGCGACCGGACACCCCATGCCCGGAAGTCTTTCGAAGTGCAGCGTGAAAACCCTTTATTATACAACTAGGAAACATGCGAGGGTTAATCAGCGCTGCACCCTCGCGCATCGTTTTCTGCGACCAGGAGGGCGACGGTGGCCCCGTTGCCCAGACTCAATTCATGGAGATGGAATGACAGTCCCCGATCACTTCGACGCAAGCGGTAGCCGAACGGCTGGAAATGTGCGCGCCTGCAAAGTCGCGCTCCTAGGCTTCGGCACGGTGGGCAGTTCGGTCGCGAAGATTCTCTGCGAGCGGGCGCACACTGGCTTGCGCCTCACACACGTATGCAATCGCAACGTGGCCCGCAAGAAAGTGG
The DNA here is from genome assembly GCA_049509215.1 of Terriglobales bacterium. Classification (GTDB taxonomy): domain Bacteria; phylum Acidobacteriota; class Terriglobia; order Terriglobales; family Acidobacteriaceae; genus Acidiflorens. Next base: position 3,573 of record JBELAC010000230.1, on the reverse strand, counting down.
ACTGGCTCCCTGCTGAGGTCGTCTGGACCGAAGACATCGACGATGTACTTTCGTCCGACGTCGACGTCGTCGTCGAGGTCATGGGCGGCTTGCAGCCGACCGAGGACTGGATTCGCCGGGCCCTCGCCGCACGCAAATCCGTGGTCACCGCCAACAAACAGTTGATCGCGAATTGCGGCCCGGAACTGATCGAGTTGGCGCACCAGATGCATCAGCAGATTGCATTTGGCGCCTCCGTTGCCGGTGGCGTACCGGTGATCTCGGGAATTCACGAGGGTCTGGCGGGCGATAAATTGTTCAGGATCTGCGCAATTCTCAACGGCACTTGCAATTACATCCTCAGCCAGATTGAGAGTAACGGCGTTCCGTTCGCCACCGCGCTGCGCGAGGCGCAAAAATTGGGATTTGCCGAGGCCGATCCCACCGAAGACATCGACGGCTTCGACGCCCGCGCCAAACTTGCCATTCTTGTCCGCATCGGCCTGCACTGCAACGTCGCCCCCTCCAGCATCGTGGCTCGATCCATCTCACCCATTGACGCAGTCGATTTCGAGTACGCGAAGCTGTTGGACTGCACGATCCGCCAGATTTCATTGGCAGAATTGAAAGACAGTCAGTTATTCGCGGCCGTGCAGCCCGCGCTGGTGCCGCTTACGTCGCCCCTGGCCCGCGTGGAAGGCAGCCAGAATCTGCTGATGGCAACGGGAATCTACGGCGGCGAAACGGTTTTTGGAGGTCACGGCGCAGGCGGCCATCCGACGGCCGTCGCTGTGGTTTCAGATATCCTGTCGATTGCCCGCAGCAAGCGGAGCGGAGACGAACTTTCAGAGCGGCAGGCTGAAAAATCGCCAACCGTAACCGCCGATTTTTCGACTCGACATTATCTGCGCTTTATGGTGAAGGACCGCCCGGGCATCATCGCCAGCCTCGCGACCCTCCTTGCCAAGTCGGACATCAACATCGACGCGGTGCTGCAAAAGCCCGGCTGCTCAAAGTCTCATCTGCCGTTCTTGATCACGCTCGAAGAATGCAAGGCGTCGTTGGTCGAGCAGGCCTTACAGCAGATCAACGCGCTCGATTTCATGGTCCAGCCGTGTTTGCACTTGCCGATTCTCTAGCAGGCTGCGGAGAAACTCAATTTTGTATTTGATTTTGGGTGGCGCAGCGGTTCACCGCCAGCGATATTTGCCTTTGGGTGGCGCAGCGGTTCACCGCTGCGATAACCGCTTTGTTTTGAATGCGGCTTCAGCCGCTGAGGTGACGATTCCCGATCGAAAGAGACTTTTTCCGCAGCCTGCTAGAGGGAAAGTCCCTGCTCGGGCGTGCATCTTACGCTTCCACCTGGAAGAACTGCGCCATTGTCCGGAACTTCTGGTAGCGAGTTTCGAGCAGATCCCGCACCGAAAGCTGTTTCAACTCCGCGAGATTCTTCACCAGCTCCTGATCGAGCAACTCCGCCGCCTGGGCGTGATCGGTATGCGCGCCGCCCGCAGGCTCCAGAATGATGCCGTCAACGCAGCCCAGTTCGCTCATGTCTTTCGCCGTGATCTTCATCGCTTCCGCTGCCAGTTCTTTCTTGCTGGCATCGCGCCACATAATGGACGCACAACCCTCCGGCGAAATGACCGAATAGACCGCGTTTTCCATCATCAGCACGCGATCGGCAACCGCAATCGCCAATGCGCCCCCGCTGCCACCGACGCCAATCACAGTCGTGATGATCGGCACTTCCAGGCGCGACATTTCAAGCAGATTGCGCGCAATGGCTTCGCCTTGTCCGCGTTCTTCGGCGTGCAATCCGGGATAAGCGCCATCGGTATCGACAAAGGTAAAGATCGGGCGGCCGAATTTCTCGGCAATCTTCATCACCCGCAGCGCTTTGCGATAGCCTTCCGGATGCGGCATCCCGAAATTCCGGTAAACACGCTGTTTCGCATCGCGCGCCTTCTGCTGGCCCACGATCATGACGTCCTCGCCGTGAAAACGCGCCATTCCGCACACAATCGCCGGATCGTCGCGGAAACCGCGATCGCCGTGAATCTCGCTCCAGTCGGTAAAAATGCGTTCGATGTAATCGAGCGTGTAAGGGCGCTGCGGATGGCGCGCCAGGCTGGTGCGTTCCCAGGCGTTGAGACCGGAAGACAATTCGCGGCGTAAGCCGTTCAACCGCTCATGGAGTTCCTGGATCTGGCGGCGCGTTTCGTCCCCCTGCCCTTCGAGCGACTGCAGCCGCGCAATTTGCTCCTCAATTTTATCCAGTTCCTGCTGAGCCCTTAATCCAGAATCCATTTTGATGACGTTTCCATTTCTTCGAGTATTATGCGCTTCGACGATAGAAAGTAAGAACTCCGTGCCGGCGACGGCAGGATGCGCCACGCCAGAATCCCTTGCTTCTTTCCGCTTTATTTTGGCTCGACGCATGATTCAAATCGTTCAGTCGCGGGCGTCAACTGATGACACGCACGCTGCCGCGCCCGCACAGTTCTTCAACCCGCCCCAGAAACGCGCGGTCCGGCATCACATTATAGCCTTCGGCTTCCATCACCACCATGAAATCGCCGTCCCGCTCCAAGTCGAACAATACCTTCGCCTCGCCCCTGCGTTCAGTGAACAACGCGTGCAGAGCATCGACGGTTCCGTCGGTCGCGCTCCCAAGTGGGATCCTGATGCGTAGCGCCTTCGGCATCGGAACTTTCGCTTCGTCGAGCGGAATAATCTCGTTCGCGGTCACCTTCGGATTGGCGCCTTCTTCGATGCGCACTCCACCACGGATCAGCACTGGCACTTCGAGCTTTACCTTCTCGGCGAGTTTGCGGTAGGCCTCGGGAAACACGAGCAGCTCCACTTTCCCGTGCATATCTTCGAGCGATGCTTGCGCCCAGAGTTCGCCGCTGCGCTTCGATTTTGCGACGCGAACTCCTGAAATCAAACCTGCGGTCGTAATATTTTCATCTTTCGCAGTCGATTTCTTCAGCGCGCCGATGTCCTCCGTGGAGAGGGCGTTCAGGTCCGTCAGCTTCTCTTTGTATTTTTCCAGCGGATGCCCCGTGATGAAAAATCCGAGCACCTCCTTTTCCGCAGCCAGCCGTGCCTGCTCGTCCCAGTCAGGCACGTTGGGGAGTGCATCGTTCGCATGCTCAGCCCCTTCATCCGCGAAAATACCAAAAAGGCCATGCTGGCCTGATTCCGCGTCGCGCTGCGATTTTTGCGCCCGCTCGATCGCCTTATCCAAAGCCTGCATCACCTGCGCGCGGCGCCCGAAGCAATCCATGGCGCCGCTCTTGATCAATGACTCCAGCACGCGCTTGTTGAGTAGGCGCAAGTCTACTTCTTCGCAAAATTCATATAACGACCGGAAGGGTCGGCCCAATTTCTTTCGGGCCACAACGATAGACTCGATTGCATTCCCGCCAACGTTCTTCACCGCCGCCAACCCGAACCGGATCGCCTGTTCGTGCGGAGTAAAATTGGAATCGCTGATGTTGATGTCCGGAGGCTCGACCGCGATTCCCATCTCGCGGCATTCGTTGATGTACTTCACCACGCTGTCCGTATCGCCGGTAATCGACGTCA
>JBELAC010000023.1:0-31719 GCA_049509215.1 Terriglobales bacterium | reverse complement strand
GGGACGGCTGGCTCAATGACATCAATGGATTTCACGTGAAGCCGGAACACGTTTTTCATGCTCTCGATTCCGCCCACGCTGGCGCAGTCGAAGAGGGCAACGTGGGCGGCGGCACCGGCATGATCTGCAATGAATTCAAAGGCGGCATCGGGACATCGTCGCGCGTACTCGACCCAAAAGAGGGCGGCTACACGGTGGGCGTGCTGGTCCAGTGCAACTACGGACGCCGCAGCGAGCTTCGCATTGCGGGCGTTCCGGTCGGGAAAGAAATTCCGGAGCATCCCGCCTATGAAGATGTGAGTTCGCTCGGACCCAAATCCGGCCAGGATACTGGCTCCATCATTATCGTGATTGCGACCGACGCGCCGCTCATCCCGACGCAGCTCAAACGCGTTGCCAGACGTGCATCTTTAGGGCTCGGCCGCGACGGTAGCTACTCGGGCGACGGTTCAGGAGATATTTTCGCGGCCTTCTCCACCGCGAACTCCGGCATGGCCAATCCGAAGGGAATTCACGATCTGAAGATGCTGCCGAATGACCGTCTCGATCCCATCTTTCTCGCGACCGTGCAGGCCACGGAGGAGGCCGTGGTCAACGCGATGGTCGCGGCCGACACGATGACCGGCATCGATGGCCACACCGCAATCGCACTTCCGCATGACCGGCTGCGCGAGGTGCTGAAAAAATACAACCGGCTCGGAAAATGAGCATTCACGGCGGCGATCTGTGCTCGCATTCTTCTCGGCCTCAGAGTTTCTAACAAAGGTTTTACATTTTCATGACAACCGGCTGAATCTCCTCCCGGTATAGTTTCGTGGTGCCACGGACTTACGATCTTTATTCGGGAGGCAGGAAAATGAGCAGGAACATTCGCACATTCATGGCAATGGCGTTGCCAATTTTGGCCTTCGCATTGATGCCCAGCGCTGCCACCGCCCAGAGCTACAGCGGCAACTGGCCGATCACGATAACTCACTCGCAGCGCGCCAACGGCACATACTGCCTGACGCTGACCGACGACGGCGACTTCGGTTGGCCGCACAGCGGCGAGGCCACAGTCACCGGCTTTGAGGCTATATTCGGGACGTTCCAACTCATCGACGGACTTCTTGTGGTAACGATCGACGTACCAGGGAGCGGCGCAGAGCCAGCTAGCTTACTGTTCACCGCTCACGCCAGCCGGGGCAATATTGGCAAGGGCGTTTACGAGATTGCCCAAGGAGAGGAAATCGACTCCGGTGTTTTGGTGTTCGGCGCAAAAAACGGCTGCTCAAATTGACTACAGGAAAGGGCAGCGTCGGCCGCCCTTTCCTGCCATGACCGTTACGGCGAACATGCCGATCATCTTTCGAGGCCCTATTTCACCGTGAACGGCACGTTGCTGCTCAGCGTTCCGCCCGGCGTTACAACCTCAACCGTTCCGGTGGTCGCTCCGGAAGGAACGGTCGTCCTGATTTCGGTGGCCGAAACCACCGTGAATGCGGCCGGCTTTCCGTTGAAGGTCACGCCGGACGCGCCCGTTAGGTCAGTTCCCTGAATAATAACTTTCGTTCCAGCCTTGCCGAACGTGGGAATCGGAGCAACGAACTCGCCCAGACCCATGCTGAATTCAAAAAGCGTGCTGTTTCCATTACATCCGAATATGCCCATGTTCGATCCGTAAAGGCTCCCGTTGGTGGATTGCAACAACCCCGCCCAGGGGTTTTGCCCGATACAGCCCGTGGTCGGGATCCCATAGATATTCGAGTACGCTCCGTTCGCGACTTGATAGACCGAGCCGGTCCCTCCATACCCCCCACCACCGCCGCCTTGGGTTGTCCCATAGAGATTCCCATCCGAGGCTAGAACCAGCGGAGCCGTTGGGTTCGTACCGTCGATCCCTCCATTCTGAAAGCCGGTGAACTGATGCAGTTGCGCGAATTTGTATTTGCCCGTGGGCGCGATCTTGAAGATCGTACCGTAGCCGTCGGTTCCACCGACGAACGTAGCGCCGTACAGGTTGCCGTCATTGCCCAAAGCCAACCCACCGAAGGGCTGTGACCCGTCTAGACAGCTGCCTCCTTGTGAACAGAACGAGTACATCGTCGTGACCTTGCCGGCCAGCGTCGCTTTGAAAACCGAACCCTTGCCGTATGCCCCTCCGCTCTGCGTCACCCCGTAGAGCGTGCCGCTCGGCAACTGCACCAGAGTGCCCTGGGGATAGCCGGCTCCGAAGTTGTAAAGCAGCGTGAACTTGCCCTTCAGCGTCATTTTGAAGAGGGTGGCGCCGGTGGTCACCCCGTACAAAGCCCCGTTGCTCGCCTGGATGAGTTGGCCGGTTGGAGCAGAGCCGTCAATGGGATTGCAAGTGTTAGGGGGATAGCAAAAACTGTGCAGCGTGGTCAGCACGCCTGCAGGCGTAAATCTGAAGATCGTTCCGTCGTTGTAAGTGCCTCCAGCAAACGTCATGCCGTAAAAGTTTCCGTCACTGGCCTGCATGACTCCACCGTAGGGAGATCGTCCGTCCGGGCAATCGCCCTTGCCGTCACCCAGCGAGCAAAAGGTGTACAGCAATGTGAAGTCGCCGGACGGAGTGATCTTGAAGAGCACGCCTCCACAGTCGACGTAGCTGTTGCAGTTAACCGCGCCGGCCCCGCCGTTCGCCATCGTGCCGTAGAAGTTCCCGTCCGTGGCCTGGATCATATTCATGTAGTACCCGTCACTCCCGTCGGTGCTGTACTGGTTAAACCCGTAGAACAACGAGAACGTTTGTGCCTGGGCATAGAACGCCATGCACGCGCAGAACAGCGTGGCAATGCTGGCCATCCGCAGGAACCGGTTGATGCGTTTCCGATGATCGCAAGTGTTCATACATCCTCCCGAATTTGAAAAGAAATGATCGTCAACAACTCTGGCTAGATCGCCTTCACCGGGCCACTTTTCTCTTTGGCTTGCACAGATCCCCGGCGAGTCCCGCTGAGGGAAACCGGGCCGTTGTCCCTCCCCGAACAACGGCTATATACGGCACACTCGGGCCACTACCCCCTACAGGACTGATGGGCTAGAATTCCGAGTCAGCGGGACCGCCTGGGCTCCCCGTTTATCGAGGAGTAGAAACAGGCGCTACAGTGCATCCGACCCCCATCGGAAGTCATGAGGGCGTCTCATTTTTTTATGAAGGTTTTCTAACGGCTCTTTCTAGCGGGTCTTTTTCTTCAATATGGATAACGCTGTCAAACACTTATACGAGTTTGGCCCTTTCGAACTCGATCCCGGGCAACGGCTCTTGCGCCGTGGGGCGGCGCGCCTCGACCTGCCTCCAAGAGTGTTTGATACCCTAGTCGTCCTCGCCGAAAGCCAGGGGCGGCTGCTGGAAAAAGACGAGTTGATGGACCGGATCTGGCCGGACTCGGTCGTCGAAGAAAGCAACCTGACCCAGGCTATCTATCTGCTGCGCAAGACCCTCCAGGATGGGGAAGCCGGGGCCCGCTTCATTGAAACTGTTCCCAAACGAGGCTACCGGTTCGTAGCTTCGGTCCGGTCGATCGATGCCAGACCGTCTGGATCGCTCGTGGCTGCGGCCGAGCCGGTGCAATCCGAGGCTGTTCCGGCCGCGGCTGCGACAACAGTACCAACCCTGGCAGCGAGGGATGCAGGGATTACCGCCAGCGGCCGCTGGATCGCTCCGACCCTTCTTCTTCTGGCCTTGAGCGTTTTGGCCGCCGCTCTCGCGGCGCGGGCGTTCTTTCGGACAAAGCTCGCGGCAGGACGTTCTTCCGCGCACGCCATCGCCGTCCTGCCGCTTCAAAATCTCTCGAACGATGCCAGCCAGGATTATTTTGCCGACGGCTTCACCGAAGAACTCGTCACCGACATCGCGCAGATTCGGTCCCTGCGCGTGATCTCGCGCACTTCCACGATGACCTACAAAGGCACACACAAGTCATTGCCGGAAATTGCCCGCGAGTTGCATGTTGATCTTGTTCTTGAGGGCTCGGTCGTGCGCGACGGCAATCGCGTGCGCGTCACCGCCCAGTTGATCAATGCGCCCACCGATACGCATCTTTGGGCGCAGACTTATGAATCGTCGGTGAGTAACATCCTCGACATTCAGAGCCAGATCTCCCGGGCCATCGCGGAAGATATCCGCCTCGACTTGTCGCCTCAAGAAAAAGAGCGTCTGGCTGCGGTTCCCACGGTAGATCCCGAGGCGCACGACCTATACCTGAGAGCGAGTTACCAGTTTGGTCAGCAAACCGCAGACTCGATTCGCCAAAGTCTGGCGCTCTACCAGGCCGCAGTTGCGAAGGACCCGACGTTCGCGATGGCCTATGTCGGGCTCGCACAAGCGGAAGCCGCGCTGGTGCAGATCACCGCTGAGTCTCCAGAAACCGCAATTCAACACGAGAAAGAAGCGCTCGCGAAAGCACTCGAAATCAACCCTCATCTGGGCGACGCCCATGGCTTGCTGGCCTCTCTCGCCTATTACACGGACTGGGACTGGCCGCGCGCCGAACGTGAATTTCAGGCTGCATTGTCGGAGGGAGCGCGCGCGCCCACCGAGCAGCGCTATGGCGGCGCGCTCGTCACGCAAGGACGGTTCGCGGAAGGCAACGCACATCTGCAATCGGCGCTCGAACTGGACCCGCTCGGCAAGTCTCCCCGAGTGGCAAATTTTTTCGGCCTTTATTTTCAGCACAGATACTCCGAAGCGCGCCAGAAGCTCGAGGAGAGTCTCGCATCCAGTCCGGACTGGCTCGCCGGGCACGGGTTGATGGCATTGCTCGCGGCGACGGAGCACAATTGCGCGGACGCCGAGAAACATACCCAGTGGATGCTTCAGAAATATCCTTCGCCCTTGACCGACTTCGAACTCTCGCTCGTGAGTTCCTGCCACGGGGATCGCGAACAAGCCCACCACTATCTGGAAAAAGCTGCCGCCTACAAAGGGCCTGCCTTCGTCTCGCCCTACCAGCTCGCGCTCGGCTATTCGTATGCCGGCGACAAGGAAACGGCAATCTCGTACCTATTAAAGTCGGCCGACATACGCGAGCCGCAGGTTCCTTACATCAGATTCGACCCATTGTTCGATCCGATTCGTGACGATCCCCGCTATGTTGCGCTGGAACGCAAAGTCGGGCTTGTACCCTGAATTGCTGCAAATTGCCACGTGTACTTGTCTAGCGACCCGCAAGAATCACTGCCCCCTTCGTTCCCATTGACGTAAGCTAAAGCACGATCGCAAGCAACTAAGTCCCGGCGTTCGGTGTCTATCTTTTAATAGAATCGAAGACTAACTTACGCCGTGCACCGGAGGTGCCGCGTCATGACCACCCGCTTCGTCTGCGTTCTGGCTCTTATCGGCAGCGTCTTTTGTGCGGGCGCGATCGCCCAAGAGTCCCAACCTTCGCTCACCATTTACAACGAGGACTTCGCCGTCGTGCGCCAGGAGATTCCCCTCGACCTGAAAGCCGGCGAAAACCAGGCAACGATCCAGGACATCACCATCCATCTGGAGCCGGATTCCGTCATTCTGCGCGATCTTTCGGGGAAACATACAGTTCGGGTGTTGGAGCAGAATTACCGCGCCGATCCGGTCAACGAATATTCCCTGCTTTCGCTGTACGAGGGCCGCACCATCGAGTTTGAAGCCGGCGGCGGACAAATCAAAGGCAAAGTCATCCGCAGTGGATACGTCCCGCATGATTACTTCGCCATGAACCGTTACGGAAATCAGTACTACCAATCCCAGATGAACGCGGCCTCTGAGCAACCAATTATCGAAGTCGATGGCCAGCTTCGCTTCAGCCTTCCCGGCACGCCTGTTTTCCCTGACCTGACTGCGGAAACCATCCTGAAACCGCGGCTGGAGTGGGTTCTCACCACCGACAAGCCCGGAAAATTTCCGGCAGAATTTTCGTATATTACCGGCGGCATGACCTGGCAAGCCGATTACAACATCGTGGCTCCCGAAAAGGGCGACGTCGTGGATATTGTCGGCTGGGTCACCATGGACAACCAAAGCGGAAAGACTTTCGAGAACGCCCGCATCAAGCTCATGGCTGGCGATGTGAACAAGATGCAAACCGGGGGATTCGAACGGGGCGCAAACAAGATCATGGCGGCGGGCGCGGCCGTGGCGGCCTATGCCCCGGCGGTTACCGAAAAAGCCTTCGACGAATACCACCTCTACACGCTCGACCGCCGCACCACCTTGCGCGACCGCGAGACCAAGCAAGTGGAATTCATTCGAGCGTCGGCCGTAGCAACGAAACAAATCTTCATTTACGACGGCGTCAAGATTGAAGCTGGCCGCTACAACGGCTGGAACTGGGACAATTTCCGCAACGATCATGCCTACGGCACCGAATCGAATCCGAAAATCTGGGTGATGCGCGAGTTCCGCAACTCGGAGGCAAACCATCTCGGCATGCCGCTTCCAAAAGGACGAGTGCGCTTCTACCGGCGCAGCGATGAGGGGCAGATCGAATTCACCGGCGAAAACATGATCGACCACACTCCGAAGGATGAAACGGTTCGCATCTACACCGGCAACGCGTTTGATTTATCGGGAGAGCGCCGCCGCGTCGACTATTTCACGGACAACGGCAAACGCACCGCAACCGAATCCTTCGAGATCAAGGTGCGCAATCACAAGAAGGAGCCGGTGGACATCCGCGTGGTCGAACACTTATATCGCGGCCAGAATTGGGACATCGCTTCCAAGTCCGATGATTACAAGAAGACCGACAGCAACACCATAGAATTTCCCATCACTGTCGCGCCTGACGGGGAAAAGGTCATTACTTACACAGCGCACTACACGTGGTAAAACATGCCCAAGGCGCTGACCAGTGAAACTGGGGGCAACGTCAGCCTCAAACTGGGGTCGCCGGTAGAGGTCACTATCACGGCGGAGGCGGGGTGCACAACCGTCCAATCTCGCGTCCCCGTGTCTGAAAAACCGTAGGCTCATCCATCGGTATAAAGCGATCCCGCGTTGATCAGAACCATGGGACCCAAAACAAAACACCCCAAACTCTTTCGAGCCCTTGGGGCGCTCTATCGACCAGACATCCCTCGTGTTCTGCTCAATTAGAAAGTTGATGTTGTTCAAGCGTTGAGCTACGCTGCTGCTCGGCAATCGGTAGATTGCGCGTGATGAGGTCGAGCAACGTTTCCACGCTTACCCCAGCCTGCAGAACGCGGATCATATCCTCCATGCTCATCCCAGCTCGCTCGCCTGCACTCACTAACTTTTCGACGGCTCTCGTCAGGACTGATTGCTCCATCGTCCCACCTCAGATTGAGTCTGCAATACCTGCAACAACGACCCTCGCACCACACTTCACAAATCGCGATGCCACATTGAAGCACGAAGCATTTCCGAATGTGGTCAATATTGACCACATTTTATGCAAGGCGAAAAACGAGGCTGCTGGTCAAAAGGCGCAGAAATTTCCATTTCCGGCTCTTGCGGGGTGATGGCGTCCAAGACTCAAACTCCAAAGATAGAGGAAGAACTATGAACTGGGAACTGGGAACCGAGAACTGGCAACTGAGTTTAATCGGCCACTGCCCGATCCGTAATCTCGAGCCCCTTGTCAATGATCGCAAACGCTTCGCGCAACTGCTCCTCATTGATGCACAGCGGAGGATTGGTGAAGAACGTATTCCATCGCACCAGCGTGTAGAGGCCGTTTTCGCGGAAGAATTTGCCGAGCGCTGCCATTTCGTCCGACGTGCCATTGAACGGCGCCATCGGCTGGCGCGTCTTCTGACTGCGCACCAGTTCGAAGATACCGAACAATCCGATCGAGCGGACTGCGCCCACCGAGCGGTGCTTCTTCTGCATCTCCGCTCCCAGAGTTTTCAAGACGCCGCCCATCTTGCGCGCATTCTCGATCAAATGATCTTCTTCATAGACGCGAATGGTCGCCAGCGCCGTCGCGCATCCCATCGGATGCGAGTTGTAAGTAAGGCCGCCATAAAACACCTTGTCCTGGAAATGTTGCGCGATGTGATGACGCATGCCCACCGCGCCCAGCGGAAGATAACTCGAGGTAAGTCCCTTCGCCATGGTGAGCAGATCGGGAACGACCTTCCAATGGTCGACCGAAAACCATTCGCCGGTGCGGCCAAAGCCCGCCATCACTTCATCAGCAATCATCAGAATGCCGTACTTGTCACAAAGCTGGCGCACGCCCTGGAGATATCCATCTGGTGGAACGAGAATTCCGTTCGTCCCCGTCACAGGCTCCAGAATGAAAGCCGCAATCGTATGCGGGCCTTCGAGCTGAATCGTCTCTTCGATGAGCGCCAGCGAAGACTCCGCCGACTCCCAACCGCGCTCGATGCCATGATAAGGATCGAGCACACGCACCACACCGGGCATTCCCGGCTCAATCGACCAGCGCCGCGGATCGCCCGTCAGACTGATCGCCCCGGCCGTCGCGCCGTGATAGGAGCGATAGCGCGCAATGATCTTATGCCGTCCAGTAAAAAAGCGGGCGAGCTTGATCGCGTTTTCGGTTGCCTCAGCGCCGCCATTGGTGAAGAAAAAAGTATCGATGTCGCCGGGCGTGATTTCCGCAAGTTTTTGTCCGAGGCGCGCGCGCACTTCGGTCGCCATGAAGGGATTCGCATAGCAAAGCGTGGAAGCCTGCTCGCTAATTGCGCGAATGACTCGTTCATCGCCGTGACCGATGTTGACCGACATCAACTGGCTGTTGAAATCGATAAAGCGCTTCCCTTCCGGCGTCCAGAAATAAATGCCCTTGGCGCGCGCAACCGGAATGGGATCGATCTTAGACTGCGCCGACCACTCGTAGAGTGTGTGCTTCTTCGTCAGATCGACAATTTCCTGGCCCGTCATGGTTGGGTTCGCAGTCGCGGTTGTCATCCAGTCCTCGCTTTTCCGATTTCTCTGTGTCTCTGTGGTGAGTAAGTTCATTGCAACCTTCTACACCGGTTGCGCGGTCAACGCCGGCTTCTTCTCGGCAACCTGCGCAAGCGCCGATTCGAGCACGTCCATCGCCTCATCCATTTGCGAATCCGTCACGACCAGCGGCATCAGCAAGCGAATTACGTTGCTGTACGAGCCCGCGGTGATCAAGACGACTCCGTGCTCGTAGCAATATTGTGCCACCTGCTTCGTCTCATCATCAGCGGGTTGACGGGTTGCTTTCGAGCGAACAAGTTCGAGCGCCTGCATGGCTCCAAGGCCACGCACGTCGCCGACCAGTTCCCACTGCGCTTGCCATTTTCCGGCGCGCTTCCGGAATCGCTCTCCCAGAACATTCGCGCGCGCACACAGGTTTTCTTTTTCAATCATCTCAAGCACCGCGAGCGCCGCTTCGCAGGCCGCGGGGTTGCCGTTGAACGTTCCACCCAACTGGCCGGGACCGGCCACGTCCATGATGTCAGCGCGTCCCGTGACCGCGCCCATCGGCAGGCCTCCTGCGAGCGACTTCGCCATCGTGACCAGGTCCGGATCGAGGCCGAGTTGTTCGCAGGCGAACATCGTGCCTGTTCGTGCGAATCCGGTCTGCACCTCGTCGGCGATCACGAGGATTCCGTGCTTGCGGCAGATTTCCGTCAGCGTCGGATAGAACCCCGCCGGAGGCGTGACAAATCCACCTTCGCCAAGAATCGGCTCGACAATGACGGCAGCGACTGTCTCGGCAGCAACCACGCGCTTGAACGTGTCTTCGATGTGCTTCGCGCAGAGAACTTCACACGACGGATACTTCAGCGAATACGCGCAGCGATAGCAATACGCGTACGGAATGCGATAGACCTCTGCGGGAAACGGCTCGAATCCGGCTTTGTACGGATGCGTCTTGCTCGTCATCGCCATCGCCATATAAGTGCGGCCGTGGAACGCATCTTCGAACGCGATAATCGCCGGCCGGCGAGTGTAGGCACGCGCAATCTTGACCGCATTTTCGGTCGCTTCGGCGCCGGTGTTTACCAGCAGAGTTTTCTTCGGGCCTTTGCCGGGCACGATCGCATTTAACTTCTCGCAGACCTCAATGTAGCTCTCGTAAGGCAGCACATTGAAACTGGTATGCAGGAAGCGGTCAAGCTGGCGGCGCACGGCTTCGACGATAGCAGGAGCGCGGTGTCCAGTGTTGAGGCAGCCAATGCCGCCGGCAAAATCGATCAGCCGATTGCCATCGACGTCCTCAATGACCGCACCTTCCGCCTTTTCGACAAAGACGGGAGTCGCGTGGAATGCGCCCTGCACGACCGCAGCATTGCGCCGCTGCATTAGCGCTCGCGATCGCGGTCCGGGAATTGCGGTTCGGAGTTGAATCGTGGACATAAATTAGTTCCTGGTTGCTAGTTACTGGCTACTAGTTGGTTCGGCGTGTACTTGCCGGAGCCACTCACTAACAACTAGTAGCTAGCAACTGGCAACTGTTTCTCAATACCAGCCAATCGGTGCCTCGTTCAGATTGATGTAGACCTGCTTGGTCTCCAGATATTCTTCGATACCCCAGGGGCCCAGTTCGCGGCCGAAGCCCGATTGCTTGTAGCCTCCCCAGGGAGCTTCGACGTAGGTCGGCTGCATGTGGTTGACCCACACAATTCCTGCGCGCAGAGACTTCACCGTCCGCATCGCTTTGAAGATGTCACGCGTCCACACGGCTGCAGCCAGTCCATAGGGCGAATCGTTCGCGATCCTCAGCGCGTCTTTCTCATCGTCAAACGGAATGACCGCGGCGACCGGGCCGAAAATCTCTTCGCGCGCGATGCGGGCGTTGTTGTCCACGTCGTAAAAAATGGTCGGCTGAACGTAGTATCCCTTCGCGAACTTCTCGGCGCGCCCCCCGCCCGACGCCATCTTCGCTTCTTTCTTGCCGACTTCGATATAAGACAGCACGCGGTCATATTGCTCTTTGCTCACCAGCGCGCCCATCTTTGTTTCGCGCTCGAGCGGCGGACCAATTCTGATTTTCTTCGCCTTTTCCGCCATGGCCTCGACAAATTTCGCGTAGATCGACTTCTGCACCAGAATGCGGCTTCCTGCGGAGCAGACTTCTCCCTGGTTAATAAACACGCCAAAAAGCGCACCATCAATAGCGGCTTCGAAGTCGGCATCGGCAAAGAAAATGTTGGGCGACTTGCCACCGAGTTCGAGCGTGACGCGCTTTACCGTGTCCGCCGCTTCTTTCACGATGATCTTGCCGACCGATGCCGAACCGGTGAAAGCGATTTTATTGACGTCTGGATGCTTCACCAGAGGCGACCCGCAGGTCTCGCCGAAGCCGGTGATCACATTCACGACGCCTTTCGGCAATCCCACCTCGTCGAACCACTTCGCGACTTCGAGCGCCGTGAGCGGCGTCTGCTCGGCGGTTTTCAAAACACACGTGCAACCCGCCGCGATCGCCGGTGCGAGTTTCCAGGCCGCCATCGCCAACGGATAATTCCACGGAACGATCTGCCCCGCCACTCCCATCGGCTCTTTCAAAGAAAGGCTCATCGCGTTGTCGGGGACGGGATTTACATAGCCGACAACCTTGGTGGCAAGGCCTCCGTAGTATTCGAAGCAGGTCGCAACATCGGTAATGTCGTACTCGGCTTCGACGATCGGCTTGCCCGTGTTGCGACATTCGAGTTCGGCAAGCATGGGCAGGTTCTGGCGGATTTTTTCGGCAAGACGAAACAGAACACGGCCGCGCTCTTGTGCGGTGCTCGTGGCCCATGGACCATCCTCGAATGCGGCCTTGGCAGCGACGACCGCACGATTCACGTCGTCCGCGTTGCCATCGGGAACCTGCGCAATCACTTCTTCGGTCGACGGATCATAGACGGGAAAAGTCTTGTTCGTCTTGCTGGAGACGAATTCGCCGTTGATGAACATCTGGTATGTCTTGACGTCGGTTTTTACACCACCGGGCATAAGGACCTCCAATCGATTGCGACTTCTGCTCGCAGACGGAGCATGCGTCCGTCACTTCGCGGTTCTTGCTGCTTCAGTCTGCCGCGATACCGGCTTTCTTTGGCTCTCTGCGGCGGCCATAGACGAAAAAGAAAAATGCGGCGAGGCCAATGAAAAACAGCGTGCCGCCAACCATCCATATTTCATACGACCACAGCGAGGTAATTTGCTGGGCCGGGAAGAAGACGAGAGCGATTCCGAGAATCGTTGTGAGAAACCCGCTGCCCCCCGCGAGGAAGAGCGTCGTTCGGCCATATTGCCCTTGCGGGGTCGACTCTGTTACTGCAAACCTCACCAATGCGCCAAACATATAAACAAACGGAACGAGTTGAAGAACGACGGCGAGCGAGAGAAGTTTCTGGAACACTTCGCCCGCGCCCGCGGGGCTCAAATAAAAGCGCGGCGACAAATCGAAAAGTCCCGCCAGTTTGTCCCAAAACCACCAGCCGAAGAAATTCCCGAGAACCAACAACCCCGAGACGATCGCCTGCACAATCAGCGCGGCGTGTGGCGTCGCATACTTCGGATGAACTTTTCCGAGCCATGACGGCATATAGGAATCGAGTCCTGCGACAAAGGGAATGCGCGCCGAACCGCCCATCCATGCCGAACCGATGCCCGCTATCGAGAAGCTGAGCATGACCGCGAATGGCGCAGAGATCCAGCCGACACCGACCTGCCCTGCCATATGGGTGACGGCTTGCACGATGCCCTGCAGCACATTGACATTTTTCCCGACGGCGATCAGCAAGGTAAGGGTCGCTCCGACATAGAGCAAACCGGAAAGAACGCCGCCCCACGCCACTGCACCCGGCAGAGTGCGGCGCGGATCCTGGATCTCGTCGCCCATGACGGAGGCGAGCTCGAGTCCAACTAAGCCAAAGCAGATTACACCGAAGGAGTTAAGAACGAACTTCGGGTCAGCCGGGATCTTGAAATCGGCGGCGGTGATTGTGGTGCCGAAACGCGACCAGATAACAAGGCCAAGACCGATGAGCACGGCGGCGGCGATGAAGGTACCGATGGCACCGAGGTTGTTGATCCATTTGCCGATGCCCAGCCCAAGAATATTCAGCACCGTTAGGAAGATCAGCAGAGCGATCGAAGCTGTCGAAGCGAAAGCTCGATTGTCGGCCAATCCCTGATGGCTGGGTCCGAGGACATAGACCGACACGCCTACGAAGTACAGCATCACCGTCGGCACGTACAGCATGTTGTTGGTCCAATAGCACCAGCCGGAGAGGAATCCGTGAAAATCGCCGAAAACTTCTTTGGCCCAGAGGTAGACGCCGCCTTCTCCCGGATACCTGTGCGCGAGTTCGATGACGGCAATCCCTTGCGGCCAGAAAAAAAGCACCAGCGAGATCAGCCAGAGCCATACGGTCACTCCGCCATTCGCCGCAATGCTGGGCACGACGTTCAGGTTGAAAACGGCAACCACAAACAGCAACACCAGATCAAAACGTCCGAGGACGCGTTTGAGGTGCGGGCTGTCGGCGGTTTGGTCGGACAAAAGTGTCTCCCTGGTTTCAAGGTTTCAGAGGTCTCAAGGTTCCAAGGAAATTCGCGTGTGGGCAAGTCCGCAGAAATGGACGTCTTTTGAAACCTTGCAACTTAAAACCTTGAAACATCGATCCGCATGCAGGGCGGACAGGAATGTCCGCCCCACACAATTGCCGGCCAGATACCGGCGCTGCCTAGTGTGTCGCCACCGCTCCCAGCCGTTCATGCTGGGCGGCAGTCAGCGAATCCGCAATATCGGCAAATACGGCCAGATGCTGGTCGATGTCGGCCTCGGTATGCTGCACCGAGATCGTCCACTGCTCGTCCCACCAGTACGGTTGGGGCATCACGCCGCGGTTAACCATGCCGAACCAGTAATGACGCCAGAGATCAACGTCGATCGCCAGCCAGTCGCGATAGTTCTTGATCTCCGCCGGATACAACATCAGCGCGCCGTTGACGCCCGCGCTTGCGATGTAGGCCTGCAGTCCCGACTTGGCAACGATCTTCCGGTAGCCGTCAGTCAACTTTGCGCTGAGTTTGTCGGTGTGGGCGTAGTTCGCGCGTGTCAGGACTTCGCGGAATGTCGCCAGACCGGCCGCCATCGAAATCGGATTCGTATTGTAGGTGCCGCCGTGAAATACCTTGTGATCGGAAATCAGTTGCATGACGCGCCTGTGCGTGCCGAAGGCGGCGAGCGGGAATCCACCGCCAATCGACTTCGCAAGGCAGATCATATCGGGAGTGACGCCGAAATATTCCGACGCGCCGCCCCAGCACAGCTTCGCGCCCGTTTTCACTTCGTCGAAAATCAGCAGCGCCCCGTGCTTGTCGCACAACTCGCGCAGGCCTTCGAGGAAGCCCTTCTGCGGCATGCAGAGGCCGACGTTCATCATGATCGGTTCGAGAATGATGGCCGCAATCTCATTCGGATTTTCGCGGAAGCGAAGCTCGACGGTTTCCAGATCGTTGAAGGTCGCGATCTTCACATTGTCGATACTTGCTTTCGGCACGCCTTTGCCGCCGGAGACAGGCTTCGGATTCTTGATATCGCCGAAATCGTCAGCGGGCGGATGCGGCTTCACGCTCACGAGGGCCGCATCGTGCAATCCGTGATAGCCGCCTTCGAACTTGATGATCTTGTCGCGTCCAGTCGCGGCGCGCGCCAAGCGGATGGTGTGCATGGTAGCTTCGGTGCCGCTGTTGCCGAACCGGCACATCTCGACCGGAAAGCGCGTGCAGATTTCTTCCGCCAGTTCCCACTCCATGTTGTGCGGCATGCCGTAAGATGCGCCTTTGTACAGGCGGCCCTCCACGGCCTTAATCACAGCGGGATGCGAATGTCCGGCCATGCCTGTGCCGAAACATAGATTGTGGTCGATGTATTCATTGCCATCGAGATCGCGGAACTTGCTGCCTGATCCTTCCGCCACAAAAATCGGATAGGGCTCATAGGCGCGGTAATTGCTGGCTACGCCCAGTGGCAGGCGCTTCAGGTTTTTCTTGTGGGCTTCGGCGGACTTCGGCGTACGGCGCTCGAACGTGTCGAGCTCTTTTTTCAGTGCGGGGTACATCGTGATTTCTCCAAAGATGCTCAGGCCCTATCCGGATGAAGGATGGCCATTAGATTGGTTCCGGGCGGTTTGTGGCCACCCGGATTTCTTGAAAAACCTGCAGAACTAGAAATAAAACTTCAAAGCAAACTGTACCAACCGCGGATCTTTCACCTCGGTGACCTGACCGAATTGTGCTCCGTCGGTGATGTTGCCGTCAGGATTGTAAAACTGCGTATGGTTGAAGACATTGAAGATCTCTCCTCGAAATTCGAAGTGAGTCCGTTCGTTGACCGGGATGTTCTTCATTACAACGAAATCGGTATCGCTGATTCCCGGCCCGCAACAGATGCTGCGCGGGGCATTGCCGACAGCTCCAAGCGGGCCAGGGACAAAGATAGAGCTATTGTTGAAGTAGTAGCCCTGATTGCTCTGAGGCCGTTGGTGGGTAAATTTGGCGATCTGATCGGGCTCGCCCGGGTATTCGAAATCGGAACTGTTCATCAACTCAAGATCAGAGGATGACGTGATGCGAATCGGGAACCCGGTCTGATAGGTCGTGATCCCGGAGAGTGCCCAGTCATCCAGCAACCTACCCTTGGCGCCACTGTATTTTCTTGCTGGCACCTCCCAGTAATAGCTGACCACAAAGCGATGGCGTGCATCGAAGAGCGACCCCGCATAGTTATGGGCCCCGGGCAGCGGGTTCAGGACGCTCTCGAAGCTTGAAGCCTCGTCAATGGAATGGCTGTACGTGTAGGCCGCAGTGAATTGGAGGCCATGGCTAAAGCGTTTATCCAATGAAAGCTGCAAGGAGTTATAGGATGAGCTAGCAATTGTGTCCTCGGCGAAGATGCCGGTAAAGACCGGAACGCCGTTTGGTGGGCAGCCATTGCCTGTTGTGGGATCGCACTGGGGTGACGAAAATGGACGCAAGCCCACAAACTGCAACGTCTGGCCCGTTCCGGCGACCGTCGAGCCATTGGGCATGTGGAAGGTAAAACCCGACGGCACAACTACCGTGTAAGCGGAGTCTTCAACTCCCGGGCCACAGCCACCGCCTAGCGTGATGATGTCGAGACAGGTCTGCGGGTTAGAGTAGTTGATATCGTGCGTTGCCAGCAGGCGATGCCCCTGCGATCCAACATAGCCAACTTCCAACTTCATGTCTTTCGATAACTCGCGCTGGATCGTGAGGTTGTACTGCGCCGAATATTGCGCGCGCAGGTGCGGCTGGAAGTCGCCGTACAGATCGATCGGCTCGAATCTCGCCCAGTCCTGCGCTGTGCCTCGTTGGGGATTGAGGACACCGTTAAACGGATTCAGATAGGTAGTAACGCCGTCCTGACCCAGAAAAGGCAGGTTAAACTGCGTCTCGGAGACTGTTGTGCTGCCGCCAAACGGAGGCTCGGCTCCGAATTGCGCCAGCACAAGCTGCTCGATCGGGTTATAGAAGAGTCCCCAGCCAGCGCGAATACTGGTCTTGCCGGAACTGCCCGGACTCCAGGCAATGCCGATGCGGGGAGCAAACGCCTTGAAATACGTAGAGGTCAGACCATTGGGAACGCCAGGATCGCCCGGAACGACCAGGCCGATAGCATCTTGGGAGGTGCAGTCGGTATTGGGACCTCCGCAAGGATAAACCTTGGACATTTCGCCCGCACGGAAGGCCTCGACGTGGTGCGCCTTGTCAGCGAGTGGCGTGTTTAACTCCCAACGGAACCCATAGTTCAAAGTCAGGTTTGGCTTGATCTTCCAGCTGTCCTGTGCGAACAGATAGAGCGCCGTGTTGCGTATGTATTCAACTTGGGCCGAACCTTGTCCGTATGTATCGGGGAATCCCAAAAGATAATCTGGAAACAGATTGCCCGACCCCAGAGTGTTGGGACCTACTCCGTAATAGTTGAATTCTCCGTTGATGTTGTAATAATAAAATTGGTTAAACTGCTGCCTACGAACGTCGGCGCCAAACTTGAAGGTGTGACTACCCGAAACCCTGGTCAGGCTGTCGGCCCATTGAAAAGAATTCCCCGCCTGAGGAAGTTCCCCTTCCCAATTGTTGCCGATGGAAAATCCTCCCGAAATCGCGATGAACGGAAGTCCCTCGCGAGTTGCACCCAGACCCGGATGAATGCCGTAAAGGCTACCGTTCGGGTCAGATGAGCCATCGCCATAAAAACAAGGCACGGGCGCCGTCAGCCAAGATGGAGCCGGGGGGCAGGCGTTCTGAACTAGTTCGGTATTGGAAGGGTGTTGAAATGTCTCCTGGCCTTCGCGGTTGTAGTTGAAATGGAACTCGTTTACCGTGCTGTTGCTGATCGTCCAAGTGTGCGTGATGTTCCACTGCTGGAAGCGCTGGGCCACGATGTTTCCAAAGTCGGGAAGATCGGCGCCCGCCAATTCGAAGCTGGCAAATGGGTTCCGCGTGCGATCGTCGTTGAAATAGTAGTAAATACTCAGGTTCTGCTTGTCATTCAGCCGATGATCGATTTTAACGGTGACTTGGTCGCCTCGGATGGCTCTGGTCGGAACGGTGCTGATGAGGAAGCCACCGTTCGGTGGAGTGGGAACAAACTGCAGAAGATCAACCGCTGTCGGGTCCATGCACGCCAGCGGAATCTTGTTGTTCTGGAAAAGACTGGTGTAAAGCGTGTTTGCCGGGATTCCACTCGGATAACCGACAGCGGCGTCACATCCCGAGCGCGCGTCGAGGATCTGCGGGTTTGCCGGGAAATTCGTAGGTCCGAAGCCGCCGACATCGGAAAAGTCTGCATAGGCTTGCGTCGCGCTGGGCCGTTCTGCAGCCGAGGGCACGGTAACAGCGGGAGAAAGGATACCCTGGCGAATGCGTCTTCCTTCGTAACTGGCGAAGAAGAACGTACGGTTCTTGATGATGGGTCCGCCCAAAGTGCCGCCAAACTGGTTCTGATTGAATTGCGGTTTGTTGCAAGGAAGTTGTTCCGCCTCCGTCAGACAGTAATCGTTGGCGTTGAGCACCTTATTGCGGAAGAACTCGTACATGCTCCCATGCAATTCGTTCGTTCCTGACTTGGTGACCACGTTTACGACTGATCCAGAGTTGCGTCCATATTCCGCATCGAAAGTATTGGTAAGAACGCGAAACTCCTGAATGCTGTCGGGGGAAGGCTGAACCGTCGGCAGATTGGCGAAAAGGTCGTTGGCATCGCCACCGTTGACGCTGAAGTTGTTCGAACGCCCGCGGCCACCGTTCACGGAAACAGCACCGGAGTCGTCGCTTCCATAGACGATTGAATTGCTGGAACCGACCGTCGACATCACTCCAGGCTGCAACTGCAGAAGCTGGTAGGTGTCGCGAGTATTGAGGGGCAAGTTTGCCACCTGCCGGTTGTCCATGACGGCGCCCAACTGTGTGCTGGTGGTATCGACCAACGGCGCCTCTGAGCTGACTTCCACGACCTCTTTGGTCTCGCCTATTTGCAGCGTGGAGTTGAATGTCACGATCTGATTCAAGGCGACCTCGACGTTCCTACTGACGCTCGTTTTGAATCCCTTTAAATCAAACGACAACGTGTAGGTGCCAACCGGAACCTCGGGGAAGCTGTAGTCGCCGTTGCCGTTGGTTTGAGTCTCATGACTGACTCCGGTCGCTTCATTGGCAACGGTCACTTTGACTCCCTGCAGCACCGCGCCGCTGGAATCGGCCACACGCCCCAGAATTCGGCCTCCAGTACCTTGCGCGAACGCGAGCACGGAACAAAGCACGCACAGGCTCACGACCACGAGCCAACGAGTCAACCAGGAGAGTTTTAGCGACGGCATGTACAGGTTCCTCCAGATCCTTCAGGGGGATTTCAGATCCGAATTTCAATCTTGCGTGAAATGCCAACCTTGCTATAATCGCGCAAGGTTAGAGATTCTGCGCTCATCTGTCAAGCGCAAAGTGCGAACGCCCGGCGCGATCAACTCGAACATTCAACACCCATGGCCCACGAAGCGCAAGCTTATCTGAAAATCGGCGACGTGGCCCGGCTTGTCGGAATCTCCGCTTCGGCCATCCGGGGCTGGGAAAGCCTCGGATTGACGCGTCCGCAGCGCAGCTTGAGCAAATATCGTCTTTACACGAAGGATGACGTGCGCCTGCTCAAAAAAGCCCGCTATCTCCGTAAGGTGCGCGGCCTGAACGCTCCCGCCATCGTGCAGATGCTGAAACGCGAGGGCGCCATCAAGCCGACCGCGGCGACTGCCGGTTCGATTGGCCCGCGTCTCCGCCAGTTGCGCACTCAGCGCGGACTCGGCCTGGCCGAAGTCGCGGCGGCGGCCGGAATTTCGGTGGGCTTTCTGAGCGCGCTGGAACGCTCGCAGATGAGTGCTTCGGTGGGAACACTGCGCAGGTTAGCACGCTACTATCGCACCAACATCCTTGAATTTTTCGATCCGTTCGAATCGAATCCTCGATTGGTGCGGCCAGCTAAACGCAAAGTGCTGGAGGCCGGGCCCGGGGTCCGCATGGAATTGCTCGCCTGGGGCAACACCGTCATGGAACCGCACCTGTTCCGCATCGAGCCTGAGTCCGGCAGCGGCGAATCCTACGCCCACGAGGGCGAGGAATTCCTGTTCGTGCTCCGCGGACAACTGCAGATCGCGCTCGCCGACGAGGAGTACCATCTGAAACGCGGCGACAGTTTCTATTTTGAAAGTGCCACGCCCCATCACTGGAAAAATCCCGGACCCGGAGAGACCTGGCTGTTGTGGGTAAACACGCCGCCGACGTTCTAGGTGCAGATTTTTGATGAATGCAACCGAGTACCGTAACGATTGAACATTATGCGCATTCCTTCATTGCAATGCTGTCTCGCTTCCCTGCTCATCGTTGTGGCCGTTGGCCAAGTCTCATTGGCCTCGGACACTCCCACGCGACCCGCCGATGTAATCATCACCAACGCGCGGATTTACACCGTCAATCCACAACAGAAATGGGCCGAAGCGATTGCCATTCGCCTAGACCGCATCGTCGCCGTCGGCGATCGCAAACAAGTAGAAGAGCTGCGCGGCCCGTCGACAAGAATAATCGACGCGGGCGGGCGATTATTGTTGCCCGGCTTCACGGACTGCCACATTCATTTCATGCAGGGCTCGCTCGGCCTCACTCACGTAATTCTGGACGGCGCAACCACCGTCGCCGAAATCCAGAAACGCGTGAAGACCTACGCGGATGCTCATCCGAATGAGCCCTGGATTCTTGGCATGGGCTGGACCTATCCCGTATTCGGGCCCGCTGCCGTTCCGAATAAGAAAATGCTCGACGATGTTATCGCCGATCGCCCTGTTTACCTCGACGCGTTTGACGGGCACAGCGCGTGGGCCAACAGCAAAGCGCTTGCCCTGGCTGGGATCGATCGCAACACGCCCAACCCGCCCAACGGAGAGATTGTTCGCGACGAAAACGGCGATCCGACCGGCGCGCTGAAAGAATCGGCCAGCGATCTGGTCTCGTCGAAAGCGCCGGAACCCACGCGGGCCGAGCGCATCGACGCTCTGCGCCGCGGCTTGCATGCCGCCAACCGCGTAGGTCTCGTGCGAGTGCACAGCGCCGGTCAGGATTTTGAATACCTCGACCTCTACAACGAGCTGCGCACCCGCGGTCAGTTGAGTGTGCGCTTCTATATCGCTTACTTCCTCGACCCTCCCGGTCTGACACCGGAAATCATCAGCGCGATTGAAGGCGCCCGCAAGCAATACAACGACGACTGGATCGAAGGCGGCGTTGTCAAAACCATGCTTGACGGAGTAATCGAGGCCCATACGGCGGGCATGCTCGCGCCCTACTCCGACGATCCCAGCAAAATTGGGAAATTGTTTTGGGATCCCGACAAATACAAGGCCACCATCGCCGATCTCGACGCGCGCGGATTGCAAATTTTCACGCATGCCATTGGGGACCGCAGCGTTCGCCTCGCGCTCGACGCCTATGAGAATGCCGCTGCCATCAACCACACGCATGACGCCCGCCATCGCATCGAGCACATCGAAACCATCGATGCCGCCGACATCGAACGTTTCGGCAAGCTCGGCGTCATCGCCAGCATGCAGCCTCTTCATTCCTATCCCGACGACGACACGCTCAACATCTGGTGCCGCAACATCGGCCCGGACCGCGCATCGCGTGCGTGGGTTTGGGGCAGCATTGAGCAAAAGGGCGGCCGGCTCGCCTTTGGCAGCGATTGGCCTGTCGTTACTCTGAACCCATGGGAAGGTCTGCAGACGGCGCTCACCCGCCAGACGAAAGAAGGCGAACCTGCAGGTGGATTCTTGCCCAAGCAGCGCCTGAGCCTCGAAAGCGCGGTTCGTGCCTACACGCTCGGCGCAGCCTTTGCCGGACATCGCGAGAAGAGTGAAGGCTCGCTCGAAGTGGGCAAGCTGGCCGATCTCATTTTGCTCGATCGTAATTTGTTCAAGATCGAGCCTTCGGAAGTTGGCCAGACCGAAGTTCTCTTTACCATGGTCGGCGGCAAGCTGGTTTATGAGTCGCCGAATTGGAAGAATCCGCCCGCCGGCAAAACGAAACCATAACGCGAGCGCGGACATCTATCCGCGCGCTTTGCCAGCCCTTCAGTCGGGATTGCTCTCGGCTCGCGGTGGCAGGCCCAGATGAGCGAGATGCGCGTCCCCTTCGGGGGCGTCCCCGTGATCGTAGGGCCGGAACAAGGCCGCGTAGAATATGCCGATCGCAACCACGGCCAGCCAAACGGCAATCGTCCCGTAGTTGCTGTACCAGGGGTCTTGCGGGGCACGCGGCCAGCACATGTTGACGATGGCCAGCACGCCATAGATAAGACCCGCCAGATTGACCGGCCACGCCCAGATGCCCAAACGAAACGCTCCGCTTGGCTTCCAGCCTCTGGCGCGCGCAATCAAAGCCGCCAGCACAATCATCTGAAAGGCAATGTAGATACCGGTGGCGCTGGAGACGACGATCGTCTCCACCATCCTCTTCAGGAACAACCCTGCAATCGCAATGAAGGCCGGCACGATTCCGGCAAACAGCAACGCATTCACCGGAACGCGAGTGCGTTCGGAGAGCGCGCTGAGCTGCGCGCTGCCAAAGATCATTCGGTCGCGGCCATAGCTGAAGAGCAGCCGGCTGGTCGCCGCCTCCAGGCTGATAAGGCAGGAAAAGAACGAAACCATGACTACCGCAATGACGGCTCGCAGCCCGATCGGGCCCAGAGCAGTGTTCAGAATGGTCACCACCGGGTCGGTATCCTTCCCTGAGAACACGGCGTTCAGATCAGGCACCGCCAGCACAAAAGCCAGGCAAACCAGCATGGCTGCGAACCCGCCAAAGTAGATGGTCATGCGCATCGCCCTGGGAATGGCGCGCCCGGCGTCCGGAGTCTCCTCAGCAAGGTCGCCGCAAGCCTCGAAGCCGTAGTAACACCACATCGCGGCGACGCTCGAGGCCACGAAGGCTGGGAAGTAATGTCCGTTGCCCAAGCCGAAGCTCTGGAACAGGACGCTGAAGCTCTGGTGCCGCGCCACGATCAGCAGATAGCCGCCAACCACGATTGCGCCCAGCAGCTCGCAGATGAATCCGAACATGGCGACTCGTGCCAGAAGTTTTGTGCCGCTGACGTTGAGCGCCGTCGTGCCGATAATCATGGCAACGGCAATCGCAACCTCTCCGGCTTGACCGACTTGCATGCCCAAAAGCTGCGCCACATAAGGAGCTCCACCGACCGCAACCCCGGCAATGGTGCTGCACAAGGCCCACAGATAAACCCATCCCGCCATCCACGCCCACCGCTTTCCCACCAAACGTCGCGCCCACGGATAAAGACCGCCGGCAATCGGGAACTGTGACACGATCTCGCCGAACACCAGCGCCACAAACAGCTGGCCGATGCCGACAAACAGGTAGGTCCAGAACATGGCCGGCCCGCCAGCGGCGAATGCAATCGCGAACAGTGTGTAAACGCCCACGACCGGCGACAGGTAAGTGAAGCCTAGCGAGAAGTTCGCCCACATACTCATGGAGCGATCAAACTTGGAATCATAGCCCAGCGCTTCCAGCTGGGCTGAGTCTCGTTCCGCTGTGGTCTTTTCCAGTGTCATAAGATCCTATTCAAAAGTTAGTCAGAGCATCATTGCTGTTTGCTCACCGTGCTGTTTGGTCACCGTGGAAGAGCGGGCCTTCAGGCCCGCGATGCCCTCCCATACAGGTCGGCTTTAGCCCCCGTCCCTGCTACTGTGCCGGCAACACCCCGACCTGCCGCATAATCGTACCCGAATCGTAAAAATCCAGGCTGCGCGCAATTTTTCCGTCGCGCACGTCAACCACGCTCACGCCGCGGACTGAAAATTTCTTTCCCGTTTTATAGATTCCTTTGTCCGTACCGCTGAAGGTCCACTCGATCGTGCCGTGACCGCCGTGAATCGAGGCACGCACCAGCTTGATCTCAAGATCAGGAACCGCCTCGAACTCGTCCGCGGCAAACTTGCGGAACTCGCTGTGACCGTGACTTACTTCGCCGAAGGCGACATCCTCGTAGAAAACATCATCCGTGAATGCCGGCAGCATTTTCTCCGGGTTGTGGGAATTCCAGGCTGCAATCCACTTTTCGGCCACCGCAGCGGCGCGGTCGCCACTGGACTTGCCTTCTGGCGCAGCCGCGATCGCCGGCAAAACCAGCATGGCAAGCAGTATCACTCCTGTTAGAACTCCCCCGCCGGAGCGTCTTTCAAGAATCAGTCTTGGGTAGGGCACGGCTTTAGCCGTGCCGGTCAGAGCATGGAAAAATGCGGGCTTTAGTCCCCGAGGCTCGCCCGCTCCTGCCACAAAGATATTCTTGAAACACGCTTTTTTCATTTTCCATCCCTCGGCGCATTGATCTGCAAAACCTCAGCTTGCAAAGCTCCCACACATGGTGAGCCAAAAACCTTGCGGGATTATAGCAAGGTTACAAAAGAGCGCAAGCGCTACCCCTCGAGATATGGGAACGCCTGCGATAGCGGCAGGTCTTTCGAAGCAACCGAATGTGGGCGGGTCACGCGCTCGCGGTTAAACCAGTTCAGCCATCTCTTCGGATAAGGCGGAGCAGCAATGCTACCGCAAGGCCAAGCACTACAGCTCCCATCACGAACCATTTCCCGATGTCGAGGCCGACCGCGCCCATCACCAGAAAACCAGCCGCGAGAAGAAGTCCGGCAAACTCCGAGTCCACTTTCATTCCGCGGAATGGCCCCGGATGCCGGGGTGGATCCCTGTGTTCCATAGTCAAATTCTACGCCGGGTGCCCACTCATTCGCGCTGTCTGCGAATGAATGGGATTCTACAGCCGCGTCCCTCTTAAGATCGCGCCGCTCCTACCTCACGCCAACTGTTCCCAGCTCACATCCAGCGCAGCCCCCAACTTCTTCCAGGTATGAACCGACCCGCTCTTGCGCTTGGTCTCAATCGCCGCCACCAGCGCACGCGATACCTTCGCCTTTTTCGCAAGCTGCTCCTGGGTAAGCTTCCGGTACTCGCGCCAAATTCGCAGCATAGCTTCCCCTTTCAATCTGCGCTCGGTGATCTCCAGTGGTACGAGTTCATCCTCGCCATCTTCAACCCGAGCCTTGGCCGTATCGTAGGCCTTCACATCGGCAAGCATTTCCGCATCTTCCATCAGCTTCTGCAGATCTTTCACGGGAATCACCGCGAATTCCCTGCCCTTCCGAATAATGGTCTCGATACGCATCAATAGATTCCTCCTCGCGGCCCTGCTTCCAGAACCCACAGTTCCATGCGGTCGTCGTGCAGCTCGTAAATGACTCGCCAGTCGCCAATCCTTAGCCGATAGCCATCGCGCCCCTGGAGCTTGGTGACCTTGTTGTGGCTGGAATAGGGATTGGCGGCAACTTCCCTTATCTTCTCCACAATCCGCTTTTGCCAGTTCACGGGAAGCCGGGAAAGAGCTCTCGCGAACGACTTTGTGGTAACGACCTCGTACACAATTCAAATGTTACCTATGGTAACAATGACAGTCAAGCGAATGTTTGGCCCGGTGGGGCGTGGCCCGAACCCCTACTTCTTCATGCGATTGCGATAGAGGCTTCCGTCCACCTGCCCGACCATGGCCGGAAGGTCGAGCGGAGTTCCTACAAATCCAGCGACCTCTTCAGCAACCGCCTGCGGTTCGCGCAACACGCGGTGATAGTGCACGCGGCAGACCTTCACGTTCGGTTTGCTCGCCAGCCACTTGTTGACCTCGATCAGGTGCCGTTGAAATGCCTGCTCGATCGGCGTCGTATCTCCGCCGCCTTCGTACGTGCCCCGACGTTTAAGCATTTCTTCCTGCGACTTCAACACTTCCGGCATCGGACGCTGCATGAAAATAATTCGATATTCGTGATCGTCGGGCAGCGAAAGGATCAGCTGCGAGATAACCTTCACAACCTTGCCTTCAGCTTCGGCGATCAGGCTTGGATCTTTCGGGAGCTGCTTGATGCGCTCCCACTCCAGATAGCCCTTTGGGTTGTCGGTATCAGCTTTGCGTTCGCCATCGGAGAGCGCGGGCATGCCGCCAGCAGCCAGCATCTGCATCATGAGCGAAGTTCCCGACCGCGGTAATCCGGAGACAATGGTGATCATCGATATCCTTCTTGGATTTTAGATAAATGAGAAATCGCGCGGCCGCCGATAGTTGCACAACCGTCATAAGGATCATAGTGGGAACGACACGAAACGGGCAAAGTAACGAGGTTGATTCACGTGCAACCGCTCCTCAGCTGCAATTTTAGGCGGCAGAATTGTCCTGCGGAAACCGAAAGCCCCGCTACTCGCCCATTGCGAACTGCCCACCGTTCTGCTACCGTGCCTAGCTGTTAACCAAAGGAGGCTGTCGTGGCCTTTTGTCCTAGCTGTGGAACGCAAATCGCGGACGGGTCAACCTGTCCGAAGTGTGCCGGAAGCTCAGGCGGAACCCTCGCAACCAGTACGACTGCCAGCGGCCTCGACGACAACGTTGCGGGTGCACTCGCCTATGTGACCATTATTCCGGCGATCGTGTTTCTGGTGCTGGAACCATTCAATAAGAAGAAATTCGTCCGCTTCCATGCGTTTCAATGCCTGTTTTTCGCAGTGGCGTGGACGATTCTCTGGATCGGCCTGTCCATCATCGCTCACATTCCCTTCCTCGGATGGGCGACGGTGATCGTTTGGCCCCTGGTGAGTCTGGTCGGATTTATTATCTGGCTGATTCTCGTGCTCAAGGCCTATCAGGGCCAGATGTTCAAGCTGCCCGTAATCGGCGACATGGCGGAAAAGCAGGCCGGAGCGTAGGTTTAAGCTCGACCCACGCGGATTGCCTTTCCGCTTCTTGCGCGTCCGTCAAAATAGTAAGATTAGGCAAGGTGTTTATCGGGGTGCAGCCGCGTAGTTCATGGATTCGACGCTATCGCGCCGTCGGGATATCTGTGTCCGCCCACCTGATTGTGCTCGGCCTAATTATTTTCAAGAATCCAACCATAATCGACCTAACTCCGACCTGGCTGGCTCATGGCGATGGCGAGCACACCTACCAGATCACTTACATTGCGCCCAGCGATGACAGTGCCGCCGACGCTGCGCGACTGCTGCTTCCGCCCAAACCTTCGCCCACTCGACCGAAGCCTCGCCCCAAGCCTCCGGCTCCGAAGCCTGCGGAAGAAAAACACGAAGTTGTGGCCGACGCCGAGGCCGGAGATCACAATTCGCACGCGGGTTCTCCGCTCGGCACGATGGTCAATGGACCGATCCTTGGCCATGAAGTGCGCGTAGCATTACCAGTGTATCCAGAACCGCAGGTAGACCGCGCCGGACTTCCTCGAGACCTCGAGGGCGATGTCGTCATTGAAGTGACGATCGATTCGCAGGGCAACGTGATTGCTACCAAAGTCGTGCAAGCGATCGGTCATGGAGTCGACGAGAAAATTGAAGCAATACTTCGGCAACGGCACTATCAGCCTGCCACGCTGGATGGTACTCCCGTAGCCTCGCGACAGGATGTACACTTCCACTTCCCGTCATGACGAGTTCTTGGTCCTTGGTTGTTCTTTTCGACGCGATAGCAAATCTTCAGCCTCTCCCTGGTGTCGTGTCCCGCAAGTTCGCGGAATAAGTTTTCGGGGCGTTTTGAAAGCGCCCGGCTTCAGCCGACCCGCAAAGGCCCCAGCAAGATCGCGGCTTTAGCCGCTGAGGGAATGTGTCGCGCAAACTATGCCACTACCCGGCATTCCGTTTTTTCGCTTTATATTCGCCTTCGTGCTAAACTTTCTGGCCGTCCAGGAGATCGAGAAAAGTGCCCAAAACCACTGCGCGCAAGAAGGCCACCAACCATCGCAAAGCGACCAGCCATCTAAAAAAAGTCGACCCGGTTCTGGCAGCAATCATTCACCGGATCGGTCCCTGCCGCATCGAGTTTGGCGAGCCTACGTTCCATTCCCTGGCCGAGTCAATTCTCTACCAGCAGCTGAACGGCAACGCAGCCGCGACCATTTTCAATCGCTTCACCGAAGCCGCTGGCGATCCGCTCACCCCTCAGGGCATTCTTAAGCTCACGGACCCCCAGATGCGTGCCATCGGGCTGTCGCGGCAGAAGACATCTTACTTGCGCGATCTGGCGGAGAAAACTCAGGCTGGATTGCTGGATTTCGAACGCATGCCGGAAATGAGCGAAGAAGACGTGATCGCACACCTCACGCAGGTAAGAGGCATCGGCGTGTGGACCGCCCACATGTTCCTGATGTTCACCTTGCGGCGTCCCGATATCATGCCCACGGGCGACTACGGCGTGCAGGCCGCGATCAAGAAGCACTACAAGAAGCGCAAATGGCCAAAGCCGGACGTGATGCTGAAGATTGCAAAACCATGGGCGCCCTATCGCTCGATTGCCTGCTGGTATTTGTGGCGGAGCCTGGACGTAAAAACGATGTGAAGACTATGCCACATCTTCTCTCACCCCCCCGCTGAATGCATCAATGTTGTTTTCGATCGCGGAGTCGCAGTAAGCGCGCTTTTACTCCCTCCCATTCGGCGGCCACAATCGAATAGCGCGCCGAATCGCGCGCAATGAAGTCGGCGGCCATGCGATGCGCGCGCAGAATGCCTTCGAATTGGCCGCCGATGCGTTCAATCGCGGCTCGCGAACGCGCGTTCCGCACGTCCGTGTGCAGGCACACCCGAAGCACCTTCCACGTCTCGAACGCATAGGTCAGCATCAACAACTTCGATTCGGTGTTCGCAGCAGTTCGAATTGCGCTGGCTGCATACCACGTGTATCCGATCTCGCAGGCGTCGGGAGTGCTGCGCGCGTGCAAGGGATGTCCCGTCGGCCACGCCCAGCGCTCCAGATTGAAAAAGCGAGAGGAACCAATGACCAGCGAGTCGCTTCGGCGCACGATCGCGAACGGCAACGCCGTGCCCTCCTCTTGCCAGGCCATGGCGGTCGCAACGTACTTTTCAGCCTCCTCTTTATTCTGCGGGACCGGACTCCATTGATAAATGGTTGAGCTGCCACCCGAGGCCGCCACCAACCCATCAATATGGTGGCGTGAGAGAGGTTCGAGCCGGACGTGTTCGCCTTCCAGGATAGGACCCTGTTCTCGTATTTCCGTCATCCGAACGAGTTTAAATGGCGCGAGCAGTCCGTCAATCGCTGCGGGGCATCAAATCCGAAGCCGAAGGTCACGGCAATGTGAAAGCGTAAAATTATTATCGCGCCGGCGCGTGCATTTGGGCGCGGCCGGGTTTAATGCTTAAGGAGCGCGGAGGGTCCCATGCGACGCTTTTCCCTTCCTGAGGTCATTTTTTTCCTTTCATTGCTCGTCACTCCGATCGCCTTCGGCCAGCAGACCGTAAACGGCGTCCTCCATGGTCCGCGAACGGTGGTCTTCGATACGGCCAAGGACTCCTGTGAGCTGATCGATATTCCCGACGCACCCGCTCGCGCTTTCGTCGACTACCAGAACACGGTTCACCTCGTTAGTTCGCATTACAAAATGCGCCAGAGCGTGGGGCCCACGCTCGCCACCGTGAAGCACAG
The DNA here is from genome assembly GCA_049509215.1 of Terriglobales bacterium. GTDB lineage: Bacteria > Acidobacteriota > Terriglobia > Terriglobales > Acidobacteriaceae > Acidiflorens. The sequence continues at coordinate 2,692 of JBELAC010000023.1, read as the reverse complement.
CTGCGAGGTTGCCTATAATTCCGATCACGATCCCAATCCCGCAAACTTTGACGATAGCACCTGGCTCGATTCGTTCTTCAGCGTCGACGGCAAGAACGTCGTCGCGCTCGGCCACATGGAGTACCACGGATGGGAGCATCCGGGAGAATGCACCGAGCAGGGGAATTACACCGCGGCCTGCTGGTACAACGCCGACACTTTTCACTTGTCCAAAGACGGCGGCTACCACTTCGACTCATTCAAGGCGCCCGCCAACTACATCCTGAGCCTTCCTTATCCATACATCGTGAACCTCGGCCCCGAAGGCTACAGCATCGATACCAATGTCGTGAAAGTCGGCGACTGGTACTACGCCATGGTCACCGACTGGCCCTGGCCGGGCGATTGTTTCGAGGATACGACCTGCTTCGTTCCCTACGGCGGCTCTCCCATCCGCACATCAAACATCCTCGACCCCACTGCCTGGCGCGGGTGGAACGGCAAAGAATTCTCGATCACGTTCACCGACCCCTATCTTGGCCCCATTCCCGATCCGTTCGACCACATCTACACGCCCGTTCCCTGGATGTATGTCGTGAACGCCATCAATTACAGCCCAGCTCAGAACTTATTTGTCGCAACTCTTTTCGATCCCTTCAACGATGCTTACGGCCCTCCCGGCGCGTATCTCTCCACTTCGCCTGATCTGGTGAATTGGAGTCAGCCCACCCTGCTCGTCACCGTAGCCCAGCTTCTTGCCAAAGAGCCCAAGGGAAATTGGTCGTACGCTTATTTTTCGCTGCTCGATCCGGACTCGACCGATCCCAATTTTTCGACCATCGCCGACACGCCCTATCTCTACTACGTCCGCTCCGATGACAATCACGGGCCGTATGTGCGCGTGCTGTACCGGCAAGGAATCGAGCTGACCTGGTCGCAGACAAAATAAAAACCCTCTCAATCAACGAGAGGGTTTGCGAACTGGTGGGAGAAATTTATGCAACCGCGCGCACGACGTTCCCTGCCTGGAAGCCCTTCGGGCCTTTGAGCAGGTCGAACTCAACCGTTTCACCTTCGTTCAGCGAGCGGTATCCGTTCTCCTGGATGGCGGAGAAATGCACGAACACGTCCTCACCCGTAGAGCGCTGGATGAACCCGTATCCCTTCGCCCCATTGAACCACTTCACAGTACCCTTCTCTCTCACAAAAACTCCTTTCGTCTCTTCACTAAGAATTACTCTTGCGTCTCTTTTCTGCATGTCCCGTCAATTCGAACAGGAACGGGACATCCCCTCAAAGGGCGCAAGAGGTGGCTTCGATCGCTGCCCAGGCCGAGAACATCGCGCCAAAAGAAAACGGCTCCCCGCATTTTGCCGGGCTGTTGCCCGCGACAAAACACCCTGGAGCCGCGACGACGAAAGCGCGATATCGAACTACCCACACAGAAACGTCAACCGTAGTGCACCTTCGCAAGCATGTGCCGCTCGCGAAGCCCCAGATAATAGCAGGAAGATGGTGATTGGCAAGAGCGAAATTTGAGCGAAGGAGTATGACTGGAAGTCCCGAAAAGTCCCGGCGTTCGTCCGCCCGCCTTTTTAATGCGCGGACCACCGCCCGCCAGCGCACTTTGCGAACCGTAACCATTTGATAAGATTTGACAATAAGTGTCATCCATCACTCCGATCGGTCTTTCTGAGAAGAAGGGCGCGGCCGAATACCGTGCCGCTCCCAGGCAAGGACTGGTGCGCTCGACCGCACGCTACCTGCTGCGCACCGACGTGCATACCTTCGCATTCTCCGTTGCCGCCAACGCCATCCTCTCGCTCTTCCCTTTTCTGCTGCTGCTGATGACGCTGATCCGGCGCGTGATTCGCTCGCAGGTGATGTACGACGTTGTCGAAAATCTTTTGCGCGACTATCTGCCCACCGGGCAGGAGTTCGTCATCCGAAATCTGAATGCCCTGGTCGTGTCGCACCATAAGGCCCAACTGTATTCGCTGGTAATGCTGTTGATCGGCTCTACAGGGATTTTCATGCCGCTCGAAGTAGCGCTCAATCGCGTTTGGGGATTCCACAGCAACCGCTCTTACATTGGAAATCAGCTGATCGCACTCGGCCTCGCCTTTGCCTGCGGATCGCTCGCACTGTTGTCGGTCGGCTTGACGGCTGGCAATGTGAGCATCCTGAAAAGCGTGCTGCACGGATACGGCGCCTGGTATCTGCAACTGCTGGCCTTCATCACGATGAAGATTTTCTCCATCGGCGCCAGTATTACGATTTTCTTTCTCGTCTATTGGCTGCTGCCGAACGGCAAGGTTCCCGCCCAGGGAGTGCTACCCGCCGCGGTCATCATGGGCCTGCTCTCCGAAGCCCTGAAATACATCTACATCTTCGCGCTACCGTTTCTGAATTTCGGAGAAGTGTACGGCCCCTTCGCCATCTCGGTCAGCCTGATGTTCTGGGCGTTCTTGTCAGGAATGCTGTTGCTGACGGGAGCACACTTATCGGCGGAAAAAATTTTGCGGGGATAGAGTGCACGGTCGGATTGGTCGATGAGCGCTAGTGTAGTGCGTCAAACAGATCGATGTTTATTTATCGTCGGTTTCCCTGTGATCCTCTGTGCTCTCTGTGGTTAAAGCCCTTGACTTCTTCGTCGGACACCAAAGCTTACGCCGAATCGAGGCGCAACATAACGTGTTGTCAACAATTGACA
>JBELAC010000229.1:0-10093 GCA_049509215.1 Terriglobales bacterium | reverse complement strand
CAAGAACACTCATGCTGCGGGAGTAGTAAAACCGCGGCAGCAAAGGCAGGCCGAAGTAGGAGGCGATGATGCGGTGCGCGATGGCCGTAAAGAATAGTAAGAGCGGCATCGAGACACGGCTGTAAGAGTGCAGATCAGGCCGCTTCTTGAATTTCAAATACAGCAGCCGCGGAATGGCCAGAAACAACACCACTCCCCATCCGATGCCGGTCGCCACGGGAATGGCCACGAGGAGCGCCAGCCATTGCCACAGCGGCATCCCGTCTAGAACATTCTTCACCAGGCTTTGCGGAAGCCTTGTTTCGACCTGGTGAGCTTCGATGTTGTCGTAGAGGTCTGGGACCTTGTTGAGAGTGTCGGCAGAGAATAGCCAAACCTTGCCCGAGTTAGGATCGCTAATCCGAACCAGGACGACAGGGACGTCGGTATCACCGACGGAAAAGGTCCCTACAGTCTGCTGATCGGGAATGCCGTTCTCGGGATTGCCTTCGGGATTCGTGCTGATTCGCCGCAAACTGCCGACGAATGCGCGATCCATCAGCGCCTTCAACCTGGTGGCCAGAGCAGGACCCTGCGACTGGCGGCGAGCAACGCTCATCTGCAGATAGTCGGCGGCAGCCTGATAATCCCCACTCTGTGCGGACTGTAAGAAACCCAGGACGGTGCCCGACGGAGTGCTGCGCCCGAGCGGATCATTCGAAGTTGCAGATGACGTCTTCGCCTGCGCGCCGCCGAGCAGACCGGTCACCGACTGGGCGACAAGCCCGGTGATCAAGACGAAAAGGATCAGAACGAACAGCGCGGATTTTTTCATCTTTATCAAGGCGTGAATCAGATCAAGATTAAAATCAGATGCCGTTCAGTTCCGGAAAGCCGCCCCCGGTGTTTGTTGCTTTGTTTCCTCACTTCTTTTCAGTTCACTTCTTTTTCAGCTACTTCTTGGGACGATAAATGTCGGTCGCTTGTCCGTAGAAAATTTCCGCCGCTTCCATCATCGTCTCTGACAAAGTCGGATGTGGATGGATGGTCATTCCGACATCAGCGGCCAGCGCACACATTTCGATGGCGAGCACGCCTTCGGCAATCAGTTCGCCGGCGCCCGCACCGACAATGCCGACACCGAGCACGCGTTCGGTTTTGGGATCAATCAGCAACTTGGTCAGACCTTCGGGACGGTCGAGCGTGATGGCGCGCCCGGAGGCGGCCCATGGAAACTTGGTAACGGTGATCTCGCGCCCTTGTTCTTTCGCCTGCGTTTCGGTGAGTCCAGCCCAGGCAATTTCCGGATCGGTGAAAACGACCGCGGGAATTGCGTTCGGCTCGAACGCGACCTTGTGTCCGGCGATGGCTTCTACGGCTGTGCGGCCTTCGTGCATGGCCTTATGGGCGAGCATGGGTTCACCGGCGACGTCGCCGATCGCGTAAATGGTTGAGTCGGCGGTCTGACGCTGGCCGTTGATCTCGATGAATCCCTTCGCGTTGACTTTGACTTCTGTTTTATCGAGGCCGGGGATTTCGGAATTCGGGCGGCGGCCTACCGACATCAGGACGCGGTCGAAGACCTGTTCTTTTTCTTTTACGTCCGGACCGTCGAGGGTTACTCGGATTCCGGTTTTTTCGTCTTTCAGCGACTTGACCGTCGTATTTAGAAGGATGGCGGCAAAAAGTTTTTCGAGCCGCTTGTGCAGAGGCAGTACGAGGTCACGGTCAGCGCCGGGCAAAAGACCGGGCATCATTTCGACTACGGTGACTTTTGTGCCGAGCGTGGCGTAGACGGAGCCGAGTTCGAGTCCGATGTAGCCGCCGCCGATGACGAGCAAGGTCTTCGGAATGTCGGGGAGGTCGAGAGCGCCAGTTGAATCCATCAGGCGCGGGCTGTCGAGTTTGAGGCTAGTAACGACGGTGGGGCGCGAGCCGGTGGCGATGATGATGCGGTCGAAGGTTAGCGTTTCTTCGCCTCCGGCCGCGGCCTTCGTTACCTTTAGTGTGGTCGAGTTGAGAAATGCCGCCTTGCCTTGGATGAACTCGACCTTGCGCTGTTTGGACAACTGCCCGAGTCCGCCCGTCAGCTTTTTGACGATGCCTTCCTTCCATCCGCGAAGTTTGGCGAGGTCGATCTTCGGCTCGGCGAATTCGATGCCCCAGTTTTTCGCCTGCTCAGCTTCTTCGAGCAACTTGGCTACGTGCAAGAGGGCTTTCGAGGGAATGCAGCCGCGGTAAAGGCAGACGCCGCCGGGATTCACTTCCGGATCGATGAGCGTCACTTTCATGCCCAGGTCGGCTGCTAGAAATGCGGCGGCATAGCCACCGGGGCCACCGCCGATTACTGCCACACGGAGATACTGCCACACGGAGATTCGAAGAGTCTGACATTTCGTTATTTATCCTCAAACTTGCTGGTGCACTCGAAACCTGCTCACCGCCGAGACGCCGAGGACGCCGAGGCAAAAAATACAAAAAGAAATTCTCGGCGATCTCCGCGTCTCGGCGGTGAACAGTTCCTATCCCTGCACCGAAAGCAGAAACGGCTGCTCAAACGCTTCCGCGATCCAGCGCAGGAAGCGGGCGGCGTCGGCGCCGTCGATCAACCGGTGATCGTACGAGAGGGAGAGCGGAAGAATCAAGCGCGGCTCAAATTTATTGAGCACCCATTCCGGCTCCATGCGCGAACGCGAAAGGCCGAGGATCGCGACCTCGGGATGATTAACGATAGGCGAGAATCCGGTGCCGCCGATTCCTCCTAGATTTGTGATGGTGAATGTGCCGCCTTCCATCTCTTCGGGACTTAGCTTGCGCTCACGAGCTTTTTTAGAAAGCTGAGTCATCTCGGCTGCGAGTTCGACGATGTTCTTTTTGTCCACGTCACGAATCACGGGCACCAGCAGCCCGCGATCGGTGTCGACAGCGACACCGATGTTGATGTACTGCTTGTAGATAATTTCTTCTTTCCCCATATCAATGGATGCATTGAACTGAGGAAAGACTTTCAGCGCCGAGGCGCAAACCTTAAGCGCGATGGCAGTGACCGTCATCTTGCCACCAGCTTCTTCGGCGCGCGGGGCGAAGCGGGCACGCAACTGCTCGAGTTCGGTGATGTCGGAACGATCCTGCTGGGTGACGTGCGGAATCGTGTTCCAGGCCTGGCGAAGATGTTCAGCAGTCTTACGGCGGACGCCGCGCATCGAAACGCGTTCGGTCTTTCCCCACTTCGCAAAGTCAGGCAGCTCGGGTTCGATGAATGTTGCGCGCGGAGCCTGCGCGGCCGCAGCCGCTGCGGCCAGTGCGTTCTTGGCATACAACTTTACGTCGTCGTCGCTGATGCGACCGCCGGGGCCGCTTCCCTGCACGCTGTGAATGTCGACTCCAAGTTCGCGCGCCAGACGGCGCACGTGCGGAGCGGCGGGTGCTGGATCGCGATGCTCTGTCCCGGCAACTTTTTCGAGCTGCACGGGCATGCTGAATTGCTGGCTCGAAGCTTGCGGCTGATCGGGAGGCAGCGCCTGTTCTTCGGTTTTGCCCTCCGCCTTCATCGCCAACTGAAAAGCAAGCCGCGCGGCCTGCTGACCGGAGATGTGTTCGACGGGCTCGTGCCGGCGGGGCGCTTCGACTGCCGCAGGCGCGCCGCCTTCCAGGGTAAAGATGACCTGGCCGACCTTGATCCTCTGCCCTTCCTTGACCTTGATCTCACGCACCACACCGCTGACCGTGGAAGGAACCTCGACGACCGCTTTGTCAGTTTCCAATTCCATGACGGGCTGGCCTTCAGAAACGCGCGTACCGGGAGAAATCATCAGACGAACTAGATCGGCGGAGTCGATGTTCTCGCCCAGTTCGGGCATCTTGAATTCGTTGCTCGAAAGGCCGGCCGCCGGCGACGAGGTAATCGCGGGAGTTGATGGTGCGCTCGGCTGGGAGGACTTTGGCGGCGTCCACTGCGGCTGGGACGGGGTCTTGGCGGGATCTTCCTTCGCGGCAGTTTCGACCTTCCCCTGAGACCCGGCGCCAGCCGACTTCGCCGGCCCGGACCCGTTTTCCACCGTGAAGATAACCTGGCCAACCCGCAGTTTGTCACCTTCTTTTACGCGAACTTCCCTGATCGTTCCGGTCACCGACGAGGGCACCTCGACGACGGCCTTATCGGTCTCAAGTTCCATGACCGGCTGGCCTTCGGTGATGCTGGCGCCTGCCTTAACGAGCAGGCGAACAAGGTCTCCGCTTTCAATGTTCTCGCCCAGTTCGGGCAGTTTAAATTCCGTTGCCATCCTTATTAATGTCCCTCTAGATTCTGTTCCTCTGCCGCAGCTAGCTGCTCGCCGGGTTTCGCTTCTCCGGATTGATGCCGAGGTCGCGAACCGCCTTGTCGAGCACGTCATTCCCAATCTGCTGATCGGCCGCCAGCGCGTGCAAAGTCGCGAGCACAATATGTTTCGCGTCTACCTCAAAGAAATCACGCAGGGACGCACGGTTCTCACTGCGGCCAAATCCGTCGGTCCCGAGCGATACCAATTTACCCGGAACCCATTGCGCGATGCTCTGCGGTAGCACCTTCATATAATCGGATGCCGCGATGAATGGGCCTGCCGCACCTTTGAGGGTCCGCGTGACGTACGGAAGCTTTGGCGCCTGTGTCGGATGCAGCATGTTCCAACGCTGACAATCGTTCGCCTCGCGATAAAGCTGCTTGTAGCTGGTCACGCTCCACACATCGGCTGCGACGCCGTAGTTTTTCTCAAGAATCTCCTGCGCCTTCAGCACCTCGAACATGATGGCGCCGCTGCCCAGAAGTTGTGCGCGCAACTTTGCATCTTTCTTTCCGGAAACCTTGTAGCGATACAAACCCTGCAGAATGCCTTCGCGGATGCCGGGTTCGCTGGGCATCTCCGGCATGGGCAGCGGCTCATTCGTGACGGTCAAGTAGTAGAAGATAGATTCGCCGTCGACGTACATGCGCTTGATGCCGTCCTGGATGATGACCGCGATCTCATAAGCAAACGCGGGATCATAGGCCAGCAGATTCGGAACCGGCAGTGCCAGCACATGACTATGCCCATCCTGATGCTGCAGTCCTTCGCCGGCGAGTGTCGTTCTGCCGGCAGTTCCGCCAATCAGGAAACCGCGGCAACGCATATCCGCAGCCGCCCAGATTAAGTCGCCAATACGCTGGAATCCGAACATCGAGTAATAAATAAAGAAGGGAATCGTGTTGATGCCGTGATTGGCGTAGGCGGTGCCGGCGGCGATGAACGAGCACATCGAGCCCGCTTCGGTAATTCCCTCTTCGAGAATCTGGCCGTTCTTCGCCTCCTTGTAATAAAGGAGGGTAGCCATATCGACGGGCTCGTAGAGCTGGCCGACGCTGGAATAAATGCCAACCTGGCGAAACAGCGCCTCCATGCCGAATGTGCGCGCCTCATCGGGAACAACCGGAACGATGAATCGTCCGACTTCGGGATCGCGCAGCAACTTTGAGAGGATGCGGACGAAAACCATGGTCGTCGAGACATCGCGGCCCTCGGTACCCTTATGGAACTCCTCGAAAATCGACTCCGAGGGCGGCTTTAATGGCGTGGCACGCTCTTTGCGTGTGGGCATGTAGCCGCCCAGTTGTTTGCGGCGCTCCTGCATGTACTTGATTTCCGCGCTGTCGTCGGCCGGACGATAGAACGGCGCATTATGGAGCTCGTCATCCGGAATCGGAATGCCGAAGCGCGAGCGGAACACCTGCAGCTCGTCGTCATTCAGCTTCTTCTGCTGGTGGGTGATGTTTTTCCCTTCCCCAGCTTCGCCGAGCCCATATCCTTTGATGGTTTTGGCGAGAATGATCGTCGGGGTTCCCGTGTGGTCGACCGCTGCCTTGTAAGCAGCGTGTACCTTAATCGGGTCGTGGCCGCCGAGACGCATGCGGGCCAACTGCTCGTCGGAAAGATGCTCAACCATCTTCAGCAGCCGTGGATCGGTGCCGAAGAAGTTTTGCCGGAAATACGCTCCGCTCTCGACGAAATATTTCTGATATTGGCCGTCGGTGATCTCGCCCATGCGCCGGACGAGAAGACCGTCGCGATCCGCCTGAATCAGCGGGTCCCAGTCGCCGCCCCAGATCAGCTTGATAACGTTCCAGCCTGCGCCGCGGAAGATGGCTTCCAACTCCTGGATGATCTTGCCATTGCCGCGCACAGGCCCATCAAGCCGCTGCAAGTTGCAGTTCACAACGAAAATAAGGTTGTCGAGCCGCTCGCGCGAAGCCAGCGTAATCGAGCCGAGCGCTTCCGGTTCGTCCATTTCGCCATCGCCCATGAACGCCCAGACCTTGCCGCCAGTCGAGGTCTTCAGACCGCGGTTTTCGAGATATTTGATGAAGCGCGCGTGATAGATCGCCTGAATCGGCCCCAGCCCCATCGAAACCGTTGGGAATTCCCAGAAATCTGGCATGAGCCACGGGTGGGGATACGACGAAAGCCCGCCTCCCGGCTTCAACTCGCGCCGAAAATTTTCCAACTTCTGTTTGGGGATGCGGCCTTCCAGGTAAGCGCGCGCGTAGATGCCGGGGGCAGCATGTCCCTGGAAATAAACAACGTCGCGGTCGCCAGATTCGGTGGCCGCCTGAAAAAAATGATTGAACGCAACTTCGTACAGCGTGGCCGCTGACGCAAAAGTAGAAATATGCCCGCCGATACCTTCCTGGATCTTGTTGGCGCGGACGACCATGGCCATGGCGTTCCAGCGCACCAGGCTCTTGATGCGCCGCTCCATCTCCTGGCTACCCGGAAACGGCGGCTGCTGACGCGAAGGAATCGTATTCTGATAGGGAGTCGTCGCGGAAAACGGCAGGTTGACGCCCGCCGCGCGCCGCGCGTGCAGCGCCAATTGTTGCAGCAGGCGCCCCGCGCGGTCGGCTCCGCCGTGCGAAAGAACATAATCGAGCGAGTCCAGCCACTCCCGCGTTTCTAGGACCTCAATCCCGTTCGTCTGTTGCGTCTCAGCCACACTGCCCCCACAAGTAAGAAGTGCGATCTCTCATCATAAGCAATCGGGGAAAATTTTGCTGAGAACCGAGCTCCATCGAGCTGAGTTACAGATTCGGCTGGAGTAGCCCCGTGAAGGGCAACGGCAGCGACGGGCAGTGCTGTGTTGCCCGATGCCAACCGCACTCGTCACGGCACCAGGAGGCGCTCGCCGCTAACGCCGGGTGTCAGACAAGTGTCTGTTGAGATACTTCGAGTGAATCGTGTCGCGCGCTTTTCGAAACAAATTTTTTCGGCGCGACAGGCATGAGGCAGGCGGCACCATCTCTCAATGAGGCAAGTCGCAGCGCTATAGTCGCAAACGTAATGCATCTTCGGGCTGCGCTAAGTCGCAGGCGTAGGATGTTATACTGTTCAGGTTCCAGTCGACATGACATCCCAGTCGTGGCCGGCATTCAGTCGGGGAGTGGCTCAGCCTGGTAGAGCACCTGGTTCGGGACCAGGGGGTCGGAGGTTCAAATCCTCTCTCCCCGACCAATTCTAAAGGACTTATCGGAATTCACAGTGGGCGCAACTGGGCGCAACTCAGGGAGAGTGAAGCCCAACCCTACCCTCTGTGCCGTCATTGTACGAAACATCGAGTCTATCTTTACCCCGGTGCGAGCGTAGCGTTGTGAGATGTCCTTGTTCGAGTGTCCCATCCAAATGTGAACGAGGATCTCAGGTACCAACTCTTTATCGAGGTGAGCCGCTCGAAATCTCCTGAAGGCATGAAAGCCGCAAGGAGGCTTTCCCATCTCTAGGAGTATTGGGTGAAGGGATCTCCGCAACAGATTCGATTTACGTTGCGGAGTGCCGCGAGCCGATGGAAATACCAACCCGCTCTTACGAGAGCCAATGTGATCCTCTAACGCACTAGCCAACGAGGAGTGAATATCCACCTCTCGTCTTCCGGCCGCAGTCTTGGGACTTCCAAAGTCACCTTCCCACGCGCTGCGCTTCACATGGATCACTGTGTCGCGTACGTCTTCAACTTGCAGCGCGAAGGCCTCCCCTATCCGAAGCCCAGAGCCGGCGAGCAAGGCATATAGAATCTTGTCCTGTCCGTTGGCGCTAGAGATTATCGTTTCGATCTCCGCAGCCGTGAAGCTGGGAGCGTTCTGTTCCTCCACAACAGGAAGATCCATGAAGTTGTGATTCCACTTCACAGAGTAGACCGGCTCTCCTTTGTCGTTCAGGACCGAGGCAACCACTGACTTGATGACAGCCAAATAGTTCTCAATCGACTTGGCTGAGAACCGGGGTTTCCCATCCTTCGTCTCCGAGGCCATCTCTGCCACGAACCCCCGCATTGTGCGGTTGTTCACATCAGCAAGTTGCATCTGTCCTATCTTTCCGTTGATGTATTTCAAATGACTCGTCCATGCTTCCGCAGTCCGCGGTTTGATCGGCTTCCGCTTCCTGCTCTGCACAGATTGAAGCCACACTCCAGATTGTTCCTTGAATGTAATACCGAGGTTCGCCGCTTCCGCTTCGCGGAAGACTTGCTCGGAGTTGGCACCGGACGCCGCGAGGATCTGCTTAAGTCTTCGTGAACGTTCAGATGCGTTGAGCGATCCCGGTCCGGTAGCCGGACAGATCCGAACGCGCTTACAGACGCGCTTCTCCTGCCCCGCAACATCCATCCAGAACCGGCCATAGAAACCGCCTTTTCGTTGTTCGATCCAACCATTTTGTCCAGACCGTCTTGACAAAGTACGTCTCGCTTTCCGGTCTGGTTGCGCGGCTGAAAGTATCCCACCACAAGCTGCTTCCATCAAGGGGTTTATGACGGTAATCGGGCTCATCAGAAGTCCACCTCTAATCGCATCTGCGGAGCACTTCTGTCTTGCTCTGTCTTCCATTTCTTGTGCCACTCGTTCACAAACCCATGTTCACAGCGGAATCCCGAACGGAATGTAAACCGTTCCCGCGGCGACAGGAACGAATCAGATTTGTACCCAGGCACCGCCAGCGGAGAACGCCCTATGCTGAGGACAGACGTGTTTTCACGCCAATCGCTCACAGATCCGACCGTCTTCGGAATCGCGACCATCTTTAAACCAACTCCCGAACGGAACATAGACCGTTCGCATCGCTGACTTCCGTGCTCAGAGCGGGGACGTTTCCCGCCGGAAGCGATAGGCACGAATTTGATTCATCTCTACTCCCGTGTCTAATGAATTTTGGGGAACGTGTTATTCCTTCCGCGACTTATAACTTTCCGCAACCGACAAATTTCTTCGACTTTTTCTAGCCGGAGGGATTCGTGGAGGTCTACTTTGTTGAAATAGCGAGACTTGCGGAAACGACAACAATTCAACCTAAGTGCCAAAAGGTCTTGATGCAGCAGCGGCAGCCCATCTTTTCTCGGCCTTGTCCCGCAGATTCCGATACCAGTCAGAGCATTTCAGCGAAGCGTTTAGAGGGGTTGTGGACGAGCGAAGAACTAACGAAACTACATTGCCTATGTATCCCGTTACCAAACAGATGGAAATTTCTTCTTTCAAGATCGACTATGAGCTTGTCCGCTAAACCATAAGCACACAAAGCTATTAGTCCCCCAGGGAATAACAGACTCCCGAACTTTCATTGGACAGCTAAATTGAATGGGGTTAGTTTTGCGCCACACGCAGCAGATTTTAGCTGCTCCCGGAGGCGCAGATGTTATCACGTTGGTTCCAAGTTCATCTCATTCGCCCACTGCAATCCCTTCTTCGGTCGAAGTGGGCGCGTCCAACCGCCGCTGTTCTCACCCTGCTTTTTCTCATGCCCGTGGCCGCGCTGGCACAAAACTCACCGTTCGACACCGGCTTTACCGCCATCCAAAGCCTGTTCACCGGCACCATTGCGAAGGTTGCCAGTTTGGTTGCCATCGTGATCGGCGGCTACGGCTTCGCGCACGGCGAACCTGGCGCTAAAAAGGCACTCGCCGGCGTTGCCGCCGGAACGGGCATTGCCGTTCTCGCCGTCAATGTCCTGAGTTGGCTCTGGGGTGTTTAGCGCCCTAACGAGCCGCTTTCGATCCCTTCATTCGACACGCAATCGTTCGGCGAGAGACTTATGACAGACGAAAGACAGAAGCAGCGCAC
>JBELAC010000228.1:0-9265 GCA_049509215.1 Terriglobales bacterium | reverse complement strand
CTCGCCAAGGATTCGGCTTGGGCCTTGTCGTTGTCAGTGGGAGCCTGCCCGCTGAGGGTCACAATGCCCTTGTCGCGATCATCCCTGACCGAGACGTTCTTCAAACCTGCTTGATCGAGCGATGTGCGAATACTGTCGGAAACATCCGAGGACTTCGCAGCGGTTTTCGTGCATCCGGCCATAATGCCGACCGCGACCAGCGTGAGCACCACAAAGAAGAGCTGTATCGTTTTCATGTTTTCCTTTGATCGTTCAATTGAATCCAGGACAGAAACGCCTACCGCCCTGGACACAATCTAGAGGTTCGCTCACTTACGTCGACAATGCTGTGCACAATCGCTCACTTCTTGAAGAAGGGTAGCCATCCGCTCCCCTCGTCCTCGAAGAGATTTCCAGAACGGTCAATTCTGATCAGTCTTCCGAAGACCAAAGCGTGATACTAGCGGCTCACGAGTTCTAGCGCGGGGAGCAAACTCGGTAACAAGAACTGAATTCGTGAACATTACTGATGCAGCGGAGGTTTCGATGAATTTCGATATGTTGGATCCCAAGATTATTGGGCTCGCCGTTTTGGTGGTTGTGATCATCGCGGTGGCCGGTTTGATGTATATGCGAAAACGCAGGAGCGCGACCGCGGACCTGCGCAAACAATTTGGGCCCGAGTATGATCGCGCGGTGCTGAAACATGGATCCGAGCGAAAAGCAGAAGCGAAATTAGAAGATCGCGAGAAACGAGTTGAAAAGCTCAATATCCGCGATCTTGATCCGATGGAGCACGAACGCTTTACGAAACAATGGGCTTCCGTACAATCTCGTTTTGTGGATTCGCCTCGAGGAGCGGTCACGGAGGCAGATGACCTGATATCCGCTTTGATGAAAACTCGCGGCTATCCCGTATCAGATTTCGATCAACGTGCCGCCGACATCTCTGTCGATCATCCGCGGGTGGTGGAGAACTACCGCTCCGCGCACGAGGTTGCGCTGCGGGTAGGGAAAGACGAAGCGACGACTGAAGACCTGAGAACAGCGATGATTCATTACCGCTCTCTATTTGACGAGTTGGTGCAGGTGCCGTCGACTGTCGAAGGGAAAGAAGCAGCGTAATGGCCGCACTAAAGAAGAAAGGAAAGCTTACGGAGGCCGACTTGGCGACCTATGGCATTCTGCCAAAGCCCAAGAGTGGGGCGACCTTGCTGAAGAGGCCGTCGGAGAAGAAGGTCGTATCAATCATTCGTTCGTAAAACACACCGGAGGGAACATGTCGCAAACCGTGGTGGAAAGAGCGGCGGATCACATCGCCGAATCGGCTGACCAGGCAACTCGCGCAACCTGCGCGGTTGCGGATGCAATCGGAAATAGCGTAAGGGCAGTAAGACGCACCGCGAGGCAAGGCGGTGATGCTGCGGAAGAATTTGTGAACGACACAACGCAACGGCTCCAGCGTCACCTTGTGCTAACGGTTGCGGCGACATTTGCCGTCGGCGTCACTGCAGGAACATTGATCGGCTGGATGATGAAACGCAAACAGGTCAGCGAATTTTGAACTTGCACGGGGCACCGGTTGCGGAGCATTTGCTACGCTGCCGCTGCTTTGTGCATGGCGTTCACGTAGCTTTCCATTGACTGCGTTAACTGTGCGTCCACTTCGTCCGCGATCGTCATCACATCGGGCAACAGCGCGCTGAAATCCAGGGAGTTCAGGTTACTCTGCAACGTGCCGAACAGGGTCACTTGAAGTATCCGTGATTCGTGCACCAACATCGCAGGCGTATAGCCTTGTTGATATCGCAATTGGCCATGCGCTATGGCAGTCGCAGAAAAGACCGCATCGCTGTCCTTCGTTGTCGCGCTGGGCTTGCTCAGGCGGACAACCAGGTCTTCGATCAGTCTTGGAAGATGTCCGGTACGCTCGCTGTCGCTGAGCGCCAGGTGGTTGAGTTCCTTGCTCTTTTTTGTCCGCTCCAGCCAATCGTCGATGACGTGGGCAGCACAGCGTTGCAATATCGCGGCCACCCTTTCTTTTTCCGCGTAGGCAACCGGTTTGCGAGCAAGGATCTTTTCGCGGATGAGTTCCGGGAGTCTGAGGATTTCGAATGGTTTTACCAGGATTTCGTCGGCTTCCAGAAGGATAGCAGCCATTGCGCTCTGCACGTCCGGGTAGCCACTCACGATCAACGTGAGCGCATTTGGTTGGGAGTGACGCATCGCAGATACCACCGTGAAGCCGTCCCCAGCGCGCGGCATATGCAGATCCGTGACGAGCACGTCGAAGCTCTCGATTGTGATCATTCTCAACGCTTCCATCACGCTGGCGGCAGCGACCACGGCAAAGCCCCTGAGCCTAAGCGTGTCCGTCATTACAGCTCGAACGGCGTCATCGTCGTCCACGAGGAGGACTCGGTAGGCGCGCGGGCGATCGGTGAGAGCCATATGGTCTCCGGTCACATCTAATCAAAGAATGACTCAAGTTGTTTATAAAAAATGTGCAAAAGTGAACAGTTATCGAAACCATCGATGGTTACAGTTGCTTAGTCTGGAAAGGTGGTATGCGGTCCTGGGTTAGTGCCGGTTAAGACTGTTGTTTGGACTCCCAGTCGCGCAACCGTCTCGTACATAAGACACGCATCTTGTACACAGATAGGTAAGTTCAAAGTGCCGGACTCACGGGTTCGGCTTTTTTGTTCCTACTTCTCGCAAATAATCCCCGGCACTGCCTCAGGTCTCACGTCCCCGGAACACGTCCACCACGCCCTGGGTCACCAGAGTGCCGAGTCCACCTGGGCGGATACCCGCCTCAGCATGCTGCTCGTCGAGATGAACAGGACCCGCGGCCTTGGCGGCGGCAGCGTGCGCCAACGTCTCGCGGCGGGAGTTTGCTCCGGGACCGCGTGTTCCAGGTTCGCGCACGTAAAGCACGAATGGTCCTCTACTTCAGCCGCTTTACTGCGTCTACAAGGCCTGGATATGGGTTAACGGCCTTGCCCTTCCACCACAGCCTTTCGGGCCCCAACTCGAAGATTGCAAAATGCAAGTGCGGCGTGCGTGCGTCCGCGTTTCCCGTCGATCCCACAAAACCGATGACCTCCCCACGCTCGATCCGCGTTCCCTCCCGCAACCCTTCCACGTACCGGTCCAGGTGGGCGTAGTAGTAGCAATACACTCCCATCTCATCGAACTCGTATATCGTATTGCCGCCCGGTTTGCTGAGGAACAGCTTGCGGACATTTCCGGATACCACCGCATGCACGGGTGTCCCTCTCGGCTCCAGAATATCGATCGCCTCATGACGATGTCCGTTGTGAACTTCTTCGAAAGTATCCCGCAGATCTGCGAGGGCGAGTCTGCTGATGGGCGGAGTCATATCGAGAATCGAAGAGGTCGTGCCAGCCGCAAGAAACACCGGGAACAGCACGGCAATCCAAACGCAGATTCTCATGCTATTCCTCCAAACATCGCGAGCTCCGTTTTCTCATTCCTCGAACACGACCGGCGTTCCATCTCGGACTAGGTCGGCGACCCTGGTGGCGTCCCAGTTTGTCATTCGCACACACCCGTGAGACGCGGAATGACCGATCTCCCCCGCTTCCGGCGTGCCATGTATCCCGTAGTGCGGTACGTTGATCCCCATCCAGACAACACCCACCGGATTGTTTGGACCTGGGGCGATCTTCACCTTGGCATTTGCTTGATCGCCGTCCCAGAACAAAGCGGGGTTGTAGTTGTAGGTTGGATTTCGCACCACATCCTTGATCACCCAATTCCCAAACGGGAGCGGGTCGTGCTCGCTTCCGCTCGTCACCGGGGCGTAAAAGACGATCTGGCCCTCCCGGTCATACACCATCAGGACCGATTTCTGCTTCGAGACAACGATCTTAACCGACCCCGTCTGGAGCCGCGTCGCTTGTTCGGAGCCCAATACGTTGGGGACACGGATGTTCTCTCCCGCGATAAAACGGGCGCGAGGGTTCAAGCGCTTGAGCAGGGCCTGTGCCGAGTGGAATTTGCCGCCGAGTTCTTCCAGCACGGACGTGTAGTAAAGGCCCGGCAGTTTCGACTGTTCCATCGCGTCCTCCGGAATCGTCTTAAGAAACGGCCCAGCGGCGTCTTTCGCAGTGATCGTATAGGACACGATCGGTTTCACAGTGCCGGCACCGAGCATCTTGAGCAGCGCCTTGCGGCTCTTCGCACCTGGAGCAAGCCCGCGCGCGGTTTGAAACGCTACCAGAGCCTCGCGGCTGTTCTTTCCACCCTTGCCGTCGATTTCACCCGACGAGAAGTTGGCTCGATCAAGAAGGATCTGCATATCGAGCTCTGCGAGTCCGACTGACCGAGCTGCTGGAGCCGAGCGGTTGGTAGCCATCGAGGTGGACGTGCCGAGAAGAATCACCGCACTTGCGACAAAATACGACAAAGTCTTGAGGCTGAATATCATGGTGCCTCCCGAGCAACAATGTGACTGCTCCTGGTCATAACGTTGAGAACCACGCATCACAAAGTTATCAAGTCGCGATCTAGCATGTCTGTTCAACACCGCTCACATCAGGCAGGGCGATGGAAGGTCGTCATTCTGCTCGACCGGACCCCGGTTCTCATTTTCCCCAAGGCAACACAACAAGAAAGAGATGGAGTTCGAACTCCGCTAACTGAGGATGTTCTTTAATGACGCGTGCTTTTTCGATGTCCGCAGCGTGACGCAGTTTCTGCAATGCACGTTTAGGGGTGCTCGGGTGCGGTTGTTACGGTTGCGCTCTTGGTTGTTGAATCGGTGTGCACACACTGGCCGGTCGCGCCGCTGTTTAGAGGCTTGCGTTCGCGAGCCCGGCCCGCTTGCTGCCAACGAGCAAAGGAACTTCGCCGGCGTAGGCATAGGCCAGCATCAGGAATCCATCATGCTAAGATACGATGTCCGTCTGACTCCCAAGCCAAAGGGACTTGATTCAGGAGTCTCGCTATGACCCCTTCTAGGCCAAAAATCGCCCGCCGCTCGCTGGCCAAATCCCCCACCGGAATCCAAGGGCTGGATGAAGTCACAGGCGGAGGCCTGCCAAAAGGTCGGGTCACGCTACTGTGTGGCAGTGCAGGGTGCGGCAAGAGCTTACTGGCGATGGAATTTCTAGTGCACGGCGCGGTTCGCTACAGCGAGCCTGGCGTCTGCATGGATTTCGAAGAGACCGAGGAGAAGCTGAGGGCCAACGTCGCATCGCTGGGCTTTGATTTGCGTGATCTCGCCAAACGCAAGAAGCTGTTGGTGGACTACGTTGCCGTTCAACGACACGAAATTGCAGAGACGGGAGAATACAACCTCGAGGGTTTGTTCATTCGTTTGGGCCACGCCGTCAACGCAATCAAGGCAAAGCGCGTTGTCCTGGACAGCATCGAAGCACTTTTCTCAGGACTAACGGACTCAACGACATTGCGAGCGGAACTCCGTCGGCTGTTTCAGTGGCTGGAAGAACACAAGCTTACCGCTGTCGTTACCGGGGAAGCGGGAGAGCACACGCTGACGCGCCACGGGCTGGAAGAATATATCGCCGACTGCGTGATCGCGCTGGACCACCGGGTGACGGAACAGATTTCCACGCGCCGTCTGCGAATCGTCAAGTACCGGGGTACTTCCCACGGCACGGATGAGTATCCGTTCCTGATTGATCGCGAGGGCGTATCCGTAGTGCCGCTCAGTTCACTTGCACTTGCCCATAAAGCACTGACCGACCGCGTTTCAACGGGGATTCCGGCTTTGGACAAGATGATGGAAGGGAAGGGGTTCTTCCGTGGCAGCAGTGTGCTGGTGTCGGGGACGGCGGGAACTGGGAAGTCCAGCCTGGCGGCGAACTTCGCCAGCGCCGCATGCGCTCGCGGCGAAGAGTGCCTGTATTTCGCTTTTGAAGAATCTCCCAGCCAGATTCTCCGTAACATGCGCTCGGTTGGCCTCAATCTGGAGCGGTGGGTAAAGAAGCGCTTATTGCACTTCCACGCGATGCGGCCAACCAGTTCTGGCCTGGAAGGGCACTTAGCTACGATTCACAAAATGATCGCCAAGGTTCGACCAAGGGTCGTGGTCATTGATCCGATCACGAACCTGATATCGGCCTCGGGAACCTATGACGTTAAATCGATGCTCATGCGGCTGGTCGATTTTCTGAAGGTGGAACAGATCACGTCGATGTTCACGAATCTGACATTTGCAGGAGACCCTCATGAGGGAACTGCAGCGGGCGTCTCCTCTCTCATGGACGCGTGGATTGTGTTGCGGGACAGCAAACCCAATGGACGACCAAGACGCGAGCTTTACGTTCTGAAATCCCGCGGCATGGCACATTCGCGCGAACCTCGCGAGCTTATCGTGAGTGAGAGAGGCATCGAATTGGGTATCGTGCTGACGGACTACACGGTGGGCACGGCCGTCGCAGGTTCAAGCGCTGTCAGGTCCGCCAAGTAAGAGGTCGGCCCATCTGGACCAGATACCGTATACCGACATGAAGAAGAGTTCATCACCGAACCGTCGCCCTGCCAAGACCCCCCGGAAAGACTTTTACCGGCTGCGCCTTTATATAGCGGGCCAAACCCCTAATTCGGTCGCTGCGATCGCCAACCTCAAGAAGATTTGTGAGGACAAGCTGCGGGGCAAGTATCGTATCGAAGTCGTCGACTTGCTGGAGAAGCCGCAACTGGCCAAGGGCGATCAGATCATCGCCATTCCGACGCTCGTGAGAAGACTCCCGCCTCCGGTCAAGAAGATCATTGGGAACCTCTCCAAGACCGAGAATGTCATTGTGGGGTTGGATCTTCAGCCGTTACGCTGAAGAAAGGGCTCAAATAGCAGATGTCTAGCAGGCAAGCGCGTTCCGATGGCCGAGTTCTCCAAGGACGTTTGCCCGGCAAAGTCGCGCCGAAAGCAGCTCGCAGAAGCCTCGGATCTTCTCCAAGTAAACAGCCGTCATCAGCGCCACCGGAACAGGAAGCAGAACTCCTCGCTCGGTTGAAAACTGCAGAGGAAACTCTACGCGCCATCCAGTCCGGCGAAGTGGATGCTTTGATGGTTTCCGGTCGTCGCGGAGAGCAGGTGGTTTCGCTGAAAGGCGGCGAACCTGCTTATCGCATGCTGGTGGAGGCCATGAGCGAAGGGGCGGCAACTCTATCCCGGAATGGCGCCGTGCTCTATTGCAATCGCAGGTTTGCGGAACTGGTTCGCAGGCCAGCTGGGAAAGTTATCGGAATTGCGGTTCAGTTGCTGGTTGCGGAAACAGAGCGAGGCCGATTTGAAACTCTGTTGGCCGAGGCTCAGAAGGCGGTTGCAAAAGGTGAATTCAACCTGCGTTGCAAGGATGGCAGTCTGGTTCCGGTCTATTTGTCCCTTAACCGGTTTCGTGGATACAACGGCCAGGCTCTGGGCATGGTGATCACCGATCTGAGCGAGCAAAAACTCAAGCAGGCCGCGGAAACCAAGCAGGCCGAAGCGATGCACCGGCTGCTTCTGGAACATGAGCTTTCAGCGCAAGAGGAGGAACGGCGCCGGATTGCGCGCGAATTGCATGACGAAGCCGGTCAATTGCTGACCTCTCTTCTGGTCGGGCTGCGTACTCTGGAAGACGCTCGAAAGCAAGCAGACGTTAAGACCCAACGGTGCTGGACGATCATGGCTTGGGTGTTGCTCTCAGCCGATACGTTATCGAGTACACAAAGACTCACAACATAGCTGTGGAACTCAAACTTAATGAACTTGACTTCAGCACCCTGACGTCACCAATCCAGATCGGGTTGTATCGCATTCTCCAGGAAGCGCTGACCAACGTAGCCAGACATTCGGGTGCCAAAGCGGTCAGCATTAGATTCGCCCGTTCAACCACGGCTTTGGAGGTAGCAGTAATCGATGACGGTTGTGGCTTTGACGCTAAGGCCGTGGCTGTTTCCTCGCACCGTCTAGGGATTCAGAGCATGCGAGAGAGAACGGCAATGTTAGGCGGAACGTTCAGTTTCGCACCCCAGCGCAAGGGGACCAAGATTCTGGTGCACGTCCCACTTGCCAACCAGGACTTACGGCCCTTGGTAGGGCGGAGGAGCACCTGAAATGCCGGCGCGAACGCCCAAGATCCGAGTCATGATCGTGGATGATCATGCAATCCTCCGCGCCGGACTGAAAATGCTGGTCAATGCTCAGGTCGATATGGAAGTTGTCTCGGAAGCTCCCGATGGAGAGAAAGCGATTCAAGCGGCACGGAACACGAGACCGGATGTGGCCTTGCTGGACCTCACCATGCCTCGGGTTGGAGGTATGCAGGCGCTGCAGGAGATGGCGCGAAACTGTCGCGAAACCCGAGTGCTCGTCCTGACAATGCACGATGACCCTGCGTACTTACGATCGGCACTGGCTGCTGGGGCCTCTGGCTACCTGTTGAAAAGGGCGGTGGATGCGGAGCTGATTGCGGCCATACGAGCAGTACATCGCGGAGGGGTCTTCGTAGACCCGCGTTTGGCCAACGTTCTTGTCCAGGACGTGCTAGCGAAGAGAAGTGCAAGAACTCGCCCCACACGGCCAGTAAACATCCTTAGCGACCGTGAGCTGCAGGTGCTCAGGCTCGTGGCGCGGGGTTACACCAGTGCACAAATAGCCAAACAGATTTTCGTGGGTGTGAAAACTGTCGAGACGTATCGTTCGCGTTTTGCTGAGAAGCTCGGACTTCGGACGCGCCGTGATGTGATTCGTTTTGCCGTGCAAATGGGTCTATTGACCCCAGAAACGCTGGAGAGTGAGCCGGGCGGCTCGGCTCGGTAGGAATCTTGTTCCAGGCCGCGTTTCTGCCCCGATATTTAGCGCACACGCGGCTCTTGTCCGGGTTTTCCCGGACAAAGTCCTTCATTATTAGCAGCATCCCCGATACCCCGCTCATTGCAAAGGCTGCACACTATTGTTCAAGCTCAAAAAGTGTAGCTTCCCCGTAGACCCACGTCACAAACGAGTCAACGGCGA
Organism: Terriglobales bacterium; assembly: GCA_049509215.1. Lineage (GTDB taxonomy): Bacteria > Acidobacteriota > Terriglobia > Terriglobales > Acidobacteriaceae > Acidiflorens. Next base: position 297 of record JBELAC010000228.1, on the reverse strand, counting down.
TCGGAGAACAAAGCGATGAGAACGACTTTAAATGCCTCCCGCCCCCCGCCGAATTCTGGAATTTCTCTGGTTGGGAGCAAAAAGTTGAGCACGGGCTTTGACCCTGAGACCTTTCTCGCAAGAACCGGCGTCGGCAAGACGGTTGTTAATCTGAAAAAGAAAGACGCCGCCTTTTCACAAGGCGACGCATCTGACGCTGTCTTTTTTATTAAGAAAGGCAAGCTTCAACTCACGGTCGTATCCAAGGCTGGCAAGGAAGCAACTCTTGGCATATTGAGTGCGGGAGAGTTTTTCGGA
>JBELAC010000227.1:0-7827 GCA_049509215.1 Terriglobales bacterium | reverse complement strand
CTCTGTCGGTTGCCGTCATCGCAATCGGAACCACCGCGAATCCGATTGTGCAGAGCACTACGCCCGGACTGGCCACCACCAAGAAGGGCTACATCCAAGCCGACGAGACTTCCCAGAAAACTTCCCGCAAGGGAGTGTTTGCGGGCGGCGATATCGTGACGGGCGGAGCGACCGTGATTCTGGCCATGGGCGCAGGACGAAGAGCCGCCGCCGGCATTCATGAGTATTTGACGAACGGCGAGTGGTAACTCCGAAGCCAGGAACGGTTCCGTAACAGATTTGACCGGCGGGCATGGCGCCCCGTCGCTCCGGCATTGCTCTAACTGCGCGTCAGCCTTTGGGCAATTCTTCTTTCCTGCCTGTTTTCGGCAGCGGCCTTTTTTGGGAACAAACGACAAGGTGCTCGACCCGGTTTCGGCCTTTGTCTTTAGCCGCGTACAAAGCAGTGTCAGCCCGACTCACGAGGCGTTCGAGTTCCTTGACTCCCACGCATTCGGAAACCGCGACCCCCATGCTCATGGTGATTGACTTTTTGACGCCTTTGAAGACAACGGAACTCTGGGCAATCGCTTCCCGCAATTCATTCGCGCGCATCATTGCGCCTTCCAGATCGCAGTTAGGCAACACCAGCAGGAACTCCTCTCCTCCGTAGCGGCCGACCCCGTCATAGGGGCGAAGTTTAGCCTGCAATCGGCGGGCGATCTCGCGCAGCGCCTCATCTCCGAAAAGGTGGCCTTGGGAATCGTTCACGTTCTTGAAATGGTCGATGTCGGAAAGCACGACACTGACGGGCTTGCGCTCGCGGCGGCCTCGTTCCAGTTCCCGCTCCAGCATGCCGAAGATTTCCGCCCGGTTGAAGAGGCCGGTCAGGGAATCGCGAGTGGCAGCCTCGCGCATCGATTCGCGGGCTGCGACCAGCTCCTCCTGCAGATTCAGAATGCGTTTGCCGACCAGCAGACGAGCCTGCAATTCAGAGTCGTCAAACGGCTTGCTCAAATAATCGTCGGCGCCGGCCTGCAGAGCATCGAGCATGCTCTGGTGCCCTTCTTTACCAGTCAACAGGATGATGTAGGTGTACTGGCCTGACAGGCCCCCGGTCCGGATGCGCCGGCAAAGCTCGATACCCTCGATGTCCGGCAGCACCCAGTCGAGCAAAACAAGTTTAGGAGGCTTGGGCTGCTGAAGCACCTGCCAGGCTTCGGAGCCAGTTTCCGCCAGGGTGAAGGCAAACCCCCAGCTGCGAAGATGGTCGCCAATCAACTTTCGGTAAACAGCGGAATCCTCGACCACCAGGACCTGCATGCTTTTGGACCTGCTCTCTGCTGCGCACCAAGAACTACAAATAGGCGTTCGGCTAACTTCCTCCTGCCGCGGGAGTTCGAGTCTCTAAATGGCAGACATGGTCATCATACGTTGAACCGAGCCCCTGCCCTAGCAGGGAATCTAAGTACCAGTATCTTCGGATACACGTCCAGAAAGCGCCTCTTTTAATCCTAAAGACCACTCCCGTATTAACGCGATATTCAACGGACGTTCATCAGCTATTAACAATCGGAGCCTTACGATCAAACGTCACACCACGGGGAAACTGTGATTTTCCAGAAGTCTATGGTCGTGCTACGCGTTGTCTAAATTGCCTTGTAAGGAGATGAAAATGAAGCGAGTTTTCGCGCTGGCGCTGGCGATAGCGCTGGCGGGCAGTATGTACGCTGCGGAGGCCCCGCAAGATGCGTCTAGGAGTGCAGCAAAGGCTACCAAGAAAAAGAAGGTTGCGCCGCCTAGTGTTTCCGCTCAACTGAGTGAGTTGAAACAGGCGATTGAGGCTCAGCAACAGCAGATTCAACAACTGAGCCAGCAGGTCCAGAACCGGGACCAGCATATTCAGCAACTTGAGCAGAGGCTGGATCAAAGCCAGGCTGCGGCAGCGCAGGCCCAGGCGAAAGCGGACGCGGCAGCTTCCCAAACTGCCGAGCAGGCTCAAACGGTGTCTACGCTTAAGAACGACGTTACGGATCTGAGAACCAACGCAACCGGTGTCACCTTGAGTCTGCAAGAGACGCAGAAGTCCATGCGCGACCAGTTTGAGAGCCCGATGGCGATTCACTTCAAAGGGATCACGGTCACACCGGGCGGCTTCCTGGCGGCGGAATCGGTGTACCGCAATCGCGCGCTGGGTGCTGATATCAACACTCCCTTCAACAGCGTGAACTACCCGGGTGCAGGACAGAATGCGCTCTCGGAATTCTTCTATTCGGGCCGTCAGTCCCGCATCTCGCTGCTGGCGGAAGGCAAGCTCAGCAATCTGAAGATGAGCGGCTACTACGAGGCTGACTTCCTGTCGGCGGGCGTGACCTCCAATAACAACCAGAGCAACAGCTACACGATGCGCCAGCGGCAAGTCTGGGGACAACTGGCCTCCGCTAACTGGTCCTTTACAGGCGGCCAGATGTGGAGTCTCGCTACCGAAACCAAGAAGGGCATGGATAACCGGACCGAAGCTGTGCCGATGACGATTGACCCGCAGTATACGGTCGGCTTCAGTTGGGCCCGGCAGGCGGGCGTTCGCGTCGTGCGGAACTTCGACAACCACTTCTGGCTTGGACTCTCGCTGGAAAATCCGCAGACAACGTTCGCGGCCCGCAACAATGCCTCGAACTTCGCCTTCGGCAGTGCAGGCAATGGCAGCGGACTCTATAACAACGGCATCACGACTTGCACGACCAACTCCAGCGGCGTGACGACTTGTACGAACGCGGCGAACTATTCGTTTAACGCCACACCCGACTTCATCGTGAAGGCAGTGGCGGAACCGGGCTTCGGTCACTACGAAGTGTTCGGCATCTTGAGCCGTTTCCGCGATCGCGTGTATCCCTGCGCAGAACCGACCCAGGATCCGACTTTGTGCGGCACGGGCTCGGCTTCGACAACGGGCGTCTACAACAGTTCCAAGAATGGAGGCGGCTTCGGCGCCAATGCTCGCCTGACCTTCGCCAAGCAGGTGGACTTCGGGCTTCACTTCGTGACCGGAAACGGCATCGGACGTTACGGCACCGGCGGTCTCCCGGACGCAACTGTGAACCCCGATGGAACCCTGGCTCCGCTGCGCACCTACCAGGCTCTCTCGACGCTGGAATGGCATACAAAGCGTCTTGACGTGTACCTGAACGGTGGCGAGGAATACGTGAAACGCCGCTACGCTGTCGACCCGGGTTCTGGGAAGACGGTCGGCTATGGCGCGCCTTCGTACAGCACGAGTGGCTGTTACACCGAAACCGTGCCCGGAACCGGTACTGGCTTCGGATTCGGTTCGCTCGGCAGTTGCAGCGCGGACACACAACGGCTGATCGAAGGAACATTCGGATTCTGGGTGAAGGTGCTCAGCGGTCCGAAAGGAAGGCTGCAGTTCGGTCCGCAGTATTCCTACCTGACCCGCGAAGCGTGGAACGGTACGTACGCCGCCGGACCTCCGACGGTTTACTCTGCTCCGCACGGAATCGACAACATGTTCATGACGTCGTTCCGCTATTACTTGCCGTAGAAACTGGAACGAGCAAAATCCTCCGCGCCTCGGGACTCTCGAAGGCGCGGGGATTTCTGTTTGAACACGATTTCCGACGCCGGGGTTCCGGGCGCTCAAGCGTCAGGCGAAAAAAGAACGGCCTTTTCATTTTGGCGCTGCAGCGGCTGCTCTCGGACCAACCCTCTTTTCGCCCGCCCGTTCCCTGAATTCCTGTTCGGTTCCGACGAAGAACTCTTGGTATTGCGGCGGACCGGAATCCGGCCCGACATCGGCGGATCGCCCGCTCGCAGGCGTGCGGTCGCGGCATATCCGACCATCGGAGGCAAATCTTTAAACATGCACTGGATGCGAGCGTCGGCGAACCCGGCGTTGCGCAGCCTCACATCAAAGGTCTCAATTGCGTTTGAGACCATGCAGGTATCGATACCCCGAAGAGCGCTAAGAACATGCTCTTCGATCGCGAGGTTGAGATTCATTCGAATCCTCTCGAACGACTTTTGGTTAGGCTGGTATTTACGCGTGAATTGTTGTCCGAACTACCATCCATCTGTGCACAATTACCTTTGGTCATGACAACTGCCAGAATTGGGGCCCGGAAAACTAGAGGGAAAATACGGAAGAAGCAGGCGGGGGCCTGTTATAGAGAACCAGACTGAGCACGGCGCCCGACGGCAGAAGCTCAGAAACAACGGAGTGCGCAGAGACCACAACGGGTTTGAAGCAAACACAACTCGCGACGGGCTGCGCAAATCGCGCTGCGTCGCGATCGAGATGCTGCCGTTTGGATTGGCTGGATCGGTTGTCCAGGGACTTTACGGAATGAACCTGTGAGGAAAGTGGAACTGAGAAACGGGTCGCGAGACAGAATGTCAACGAACAGATAGCCAGGAGAGCGAGAAGTCCTCGCCATCCCCGTCTAACTGTATGATTTTGGAAAATGCCATCTCGCTATACGACGTTTCTAGTCCCACTTGCTGGGAATACACCACACTGGACAGGAGAGACTTCGATAACGAAGGCTATTCCAGCTCCCGGCTATCGTCATTATGGTTCGCTTGCGGAATGCAGGCATGGGTTGCCTTCGCCGGACGACCCGGCTAAACGTCGAGCAAGTCTAAATGAGAATTTTCACAAAACAGAGAGTGCTGGTGCCGGGAGGGGGAGTCGAACCCCCAAGGGCCGAAGCCCGGCGGATTTTGAGTCCGCTGCGTCTGCCAGTTCCGCCATCCCGGCGTTACTTGCAAGTGCCTAATTTTAATGGTAGTTTCACATTCAAGTTCTCTGGCATCCGAAACAGCGAATGTGAAACTGTGCAAGAAAGTGTGAAAGTATTCGCCGGTTTCCACAAATTCTTGCCACTTGCCCATGAAGTGCTTGCGGCGCTTCTCGGGCTAAAATACCCCCCGGGTTAAATCCCAAGAGTACCGTACGAGATTCTACCACCCCTCGCGCTCGCAGCCCCATCCCTAAATTATGGCCTCGCTCCTTATTCCGGGGGATATTCGCTTCTCGCGGAAGCCGGTTCTATTTGGAAACCCGCGGACCTCTGTCTCAGGTCAGAGCACGCAACTCGAATAGCAGGCAATCAGACAAACCGCCCGTCGAGGTAAATGTGAAGGTCGTGGTGATATGTAGCCGCGAGTTCAAATGCGCCAAACAGATCAAGGACCTTTTCACAGAATTCGGTGTAGCCGACTATCCTGCTTACCGTGCCGGCGTCCTTGGTGTCGAAGATGACGATGGCGTCCTGTTCCTGCTCGTAATGCGCGGCATGATGACCGATGCCGTTGCGGAAGTCGGTATCAAGCACCGGGATGAACAGGTCCTCGATAGGAAACTTGGCAATGTGGTCGCGCTTGGCAGCGTTGGGCATCTGTTCGAACTGCTCAATGGTCATCGATCCTTTTTTCGTTGGGATTTCCAGTTTGCGCTGATGGATGATCACCTCGAAGCCCATTGCGAGCACGAGCAGACGGAAAAGGGTTTCGAAGCAGTCGATGTAGAGCTGGCGTAGTTCGTTGAACCGCTTGTCGGACAGGGTAACAGGCTCCCGGTATTCCTCTTCCCAGTATTTGACCGTGATCAGGGGCTGGACGAAGGAATAGCAATTGACGAAAGAATTGCGGACCGAGAAAATCTCCTTCCAGAGGGAAACAATCCGCCCTGATACAAGGTAGCGTTCCGCGAGGTCGTTCACCAACGGCTGCTCAAGAACCTTGGCGTAGGTCAGGCGCTGATGGATACGATCGTACTTTCCACGGGAAATAAGGGTGAACTTCGAAAACCCGGCCGTATAGAAATTGTAGAGATCGATCAGACGACTTGTCGGAGTGACCGGGCCTTCGTGATGCGAGGGCGATTCCTTGTCAAACAAAACCCAGTTGCCGCGCTCGAAATGAACCCGGCAGCGTTCTGCGTATTGGAATGTCCTGCGCACAAATAGTTGGCGTAGGCTCTCATCCTCGCGGTACTTGTCCGAGTCGTAGCGGCCGAATGTGGCGATGAACGGGCTAATGAAGTCCGGCATGCTCGTCGGCACAACGACCTCGTCGCTGAAGGTCAGCGTCTTGACGGCACCGTCTTCGTCAGCCGCCCATTTCCCATTTTCCGGGTCACGGAATTTGAAGGAGGGCTTTTTTTGATCGAGGTCGAGGATATAGGTGATGACGACACCGCAGGTCGGACAGGGAAAGGAATGCTTCTGCATGTCCTTGTGGCCAATCTGAGTGCGCGTGATGACCTTCGAACCGCACGAAATGCAAACGACAGGTTTGCGAACTGTCATACGCAGAGAAATTTGATTGTCTCACGGGACAGAACCCAACAGTTACATGGGCAGAAACGGGTGTCCTGGGAACCTACCAGCAGGCTCTCGCGGGATGACGTGCAACTCCGCTATCGCGCATCATGCGAGTCCTATTCCTAGACTATGGTCTTGCTCCTCTTCGGATGGCCGCACTCCTCGCATGGAAACCGGCTCGGTCTTCGGTACAGCCGGCTGTTGCTCCACTTCTGTTGCCGTACGTTGTGAACTCTCGCGACTGAGGTTGCGCGCGAGTTCGCTTCTGTCATTCGTGTAGATCTGTGCGTCGTATTGGCCTCGCGATACAGACACATACGCAAAGCGGTCGTTAACCAGCAGTTCGCTTTTGTCTGTGTCCACGTGAATCAAAACTCGGTCCGCAGTTTGTCCCTGGCTGCTATGGCTGGTCACTGCATATCCGTAGTCAAGATGCGGATGCTCGCGGATATTGAATCGAACATCGCGACCCGAGTCCATTCGGATTTCCAGATTGCCGGCATCACTGACTCGTTGAATGGTTCCAAGCTCTCGGTTAGCAACCTGTAGTTCCCTCGACGGGGCCGTAAACTGAATGCGGTCCCCCTTGGAGAATTCGCGCTGAACTTCTTGGTACACCGCCACACCCGACAGCCGTCGCGGATCGTAGGTCTGTTGTGCCCCATTCTCGCGTTCGATGGTGAGACGGTTTTCCCGGGCGTCTACTCGATCCACTCGTGCGTATTCGCCAGGGTCGATCCCCAGAACCTTACTCCCGCGGCTATAGCGCACTAAGTCTCCCTCTCCGTATTGCGCGGCCCACTGCCGATCTGCGCCGGTCATCTCATGGCGCGAGTCGAGCACTCGGAGCTTGCGCTCCTCCGGATTCACGTCGCCGCGGGCCTGCATCTCACGGTGGATCAGAGTGTTCAGCTCACGTCGTGACTCATTGTCAGGTGAAATGACCAACGTGCCTTGAGGCTCTCGCGAATACTCACGAGCGATTGCACCTAACCTCTCTTCGCGGACCACAATCTCATGCACGCGGCCCTGCTGGGCAAGATTCGCTACCGCTCCGTGAACATCACCGCGGGCGAGCTGTTCGACAGCCTCCTTAAGTTCCGGTTCCTTCTGCCTAACGACCTCATGCAGACTTGCAGTGTGCATCCCCGCCTCTTGTAGCTGCCGATAGGGTCTGCCCGCCTCCACTGCCTCATGTTGCCGCTTGTCTCCGACCAAGAGCACACGATCTCCGCCTTGCAACCGATGCAGGAGCTCATTCATCTGTTTCGTGCTCGCGAGACTCGATTCGTCCAGGATGTAAAGCTTCTTCTGTCCGCCGTCGGGTTGCTCGCCGCGGACTAGATGACGCTGCAAGGTGCCTGATTCGATGCCTGACTCTCCCAATTTCTGCGCGGCGCGTGACGTGGGTGCAAGTCCGAACACCTTGTAACCTTCTTGCTCGGCAGCTTCACGGACTGCGGCCAAGGAAGTGGTCTTGCCGGCACCTGCCACGCTCTCAAGACCG